>JAWOBE010000038.1:0-12504 GCA_046498185.1 Desulfatiglandaceae bacterium
TCCGGTTTCATCACGCTTAAGGGGTGTGGATCGAACGTCATCACGCACGAAGTGCCCTTCAAGGCCGCCGCACGGTCTTTGACTTTTTCGAAGAGGGATAAATGGCCGCGGTGGACACCGTCGAAATTTCCGATCGTCAGCACGGGATTCGGAATCGGTGAATGGAATTCATCGAGGTTTTGAATAACTAGAGCCATTGGTTCATCGACACCACTTACAACGCCGGCATAACTGCAGACGCCTTTGAACAAGCTTAAATTTACCGGTTGACAACCTTTGTGCTCTATTATAATCTTCACGTTTGAAATTTCAAGCTCGACCAATGCCGAAGTGGCGGAACTGGTAGACGCGCTAGGTTCAGGGTCTAGTGGGCGTACGCCTGTGCGAGTTCGAGTCTCGCCTTCGGCACCAAAATACAAAAGACCTGCACTCGTTCACCGGTGCAGGTCTTTTTTCTGAATTTATTTTATTTTAGCTTGTTATTGTTTCGTTTCTTTTGACATGTTTTCTTGTTGTCCAGCCCGGACCACTGCAGGACCCCCTCAGGCGACACATGCAGCCGTTTTCCCTCTGGTATCCTCCAGACTTTCAAAAAATCGTTTCCACCACGGTTTCTTCTTGGGGATTTCGCAATATACACCGTCTAGTTTCAACTTCTCGGACATCCAATAAACTCCTTTCCCGTCTCCAATCTATTTATTCCGCTTACTCCGCGAAATTGAAAACGCGGGGTTTAACTGCATTTGAAAAGGCATCCACAACCCACCGAACACATGCATCGGCAGTCATTAATATTCAAACCTGGATATAGTGGTATTGGCCTTTATAGACGCATGAAAAACAATAAGGTTACATTCTTCATCGAATATGTCCAGCCCTGAATTTTTCTCTTGACATTCAAACCGGGAAGAACGCAAACTGTGAAAAACACATTGTAGACTGTAGACAATTGGTGCCGGAATGATCAAAATTGAATCCATTGTAGACAATACCCGAAAATACCTGGAAGAATGCATTTTCAAAGGTCACTACCGCCCGGGGGACCGCCTTAAAGAACAAGACTTGGCCTCCACCCTGGGCATCAGCCGACCTCCTTTGAGAGAAGCTTTGAAGCTCCTCGAAAGTGATGGCTTAATCATTAGAAAACCCAATCGCGGTGTTTTCGTAACAACTATTTCAGAAACCGACGCGTGGGAAATTTATACGCTCAAAGCCCAGTTGTATCGTTTGGCCACCAGGCTGGCGTTCAACAGGATCACCAAGGAACACACGACTCACTGGCAACAATTACTCAAAAAAATGGAAGTCTCCGTGCGTATGAATCCTCCCGATTTAGTTCTATATCAGGGTCTTCATGAACAGTATCATGGACTTATGATAGACATAAGCGGTCACCAAAGACTTAAAAGATTGATTCAGAATCTGCATAACCAGGTAAAACGCTTCAGTTTTCTATCTTTAACTATTGGCACGCATCTGGTTGATTCTCTAAAGTTCCACAAAGCCATCCTGGCAGCGATTGAGGCCCGGGATCTGGACTTGACTCTCCGGCTTACAGAGAAGCATGTTGAGGAAGGCCTGAATGTAGTCAAGTGCGTTATCATAGAGGAAACAGCATTGATGGCTGCAGGAGTCTCCTGCGGATCGTCCGCTGGAATCATTGATACGGCGTCGCGGATTTCGACAGAAAACCGCTGATTCCTACTCCGTGCCGCGTTCCTCTAGCGGCCCGGCTGTCGTAGCGTGCCCCTGTAAAGGGAACCTGAAATCCGTCTTCTTCAAATCTCAAATTATGGAGGGAAAGCCATGAAGAAAAAACTCGTCATTAGTTTTATGCTGGCTGCGTTTCTGGCATGCGTGCTGATGCCTGCCGCGGCTGTCGCCGCGTCCAAAATGCACATTAAATTCAGCACATGGCATCCACCCGCAAGCAGGGAGGTCAAAACTGTCTGGGAACCGATGCTTGAAGAACTCAAAAAACGATCCGAAGGAAGAATAACATACACCCTCTATGCAGGAGCGGCACTCGGCAAAGGGCCGGAACATTACGACATAGTGGCCAAAGGGCTTTCAGACATGGGTTATTTCACGGCCACCTGGACCCCCGGCAGGTTTCCGCTGACGGACGTGCTGTCTCTGGCCACCTGGGTCGACGGGAAGGATATAGCCGTGGATATCGGCAACAGGATGGCCGAGCTAGGTCTTAAAGAAGAGTTCCCCGGCGTGAAAATTATAGAGCTCAATGGCTGCATACAGGCGTTTCTTTGGACCAGAAAACCGGTTCGCGGAATCGAAGACTGTAAAGGGCTTAAAATTCGAAGCCCCGGCGGTCATCAAACGAATTATATAAAGGCGATCGGCGCGGAACCGGTCTTCATGCCGCTTGGTGATGTATATCTGGCGCTGGAAACCGGGACGATCGACGGGCTTGTGACCTGCCCTCCGCTGGTGCTCGCATTCAAACTTCATGAAGTTGCTAAATACGGCGTGGTTGCTACATTCGGCTGTGTCTCCGAGGGCGTGATCATGAATCAAAAAAGTTGGGAGCGAACGCCTGATGACTTGAAACCGTTGATCGAGGAAGTGTGCGGGAATCCTTTCAGGACCACCGGCGGACTGAACCGTGACGTCTACAAGGTAATGATGAAAGAACTGGAAGACAACGGTGTCTCACTTTACAACCTCACGACCGAGCAGGAGGAAGCCTGGTTCGCCACATTTCAGGAAGTCACAAAAAAATGGGTGGCAGACCTGGAGGCAAAAGGGCTTCCGGCCAAGGATATCCTTTTTAAGTACAACGAAGTTGCAGAGGAATGCGGCGTCAAATGCGTGGCATTTCCCGAGGAATGGAGATAACAGCCGCATCGCATGTTTCATGACGGCAAAAAAGCCTAGGTGATAATTATGCGCAAGTATCTTCAAAAAATGACCCTCTGGCTGAGCAACCTGGGAATGATCCTGCTTATCCCGATGATGCTGCTAACGTCGGGCGAAGTTGTAGGCCGCGCGGTCTGGTCGAAGCCGATCCCCGGCTCGATGGAACTTTCGAGTTACATGCTCGCGATATTCGTGCTGCTGGGGATCGCTTATACCCAACAGGTCAAAGGTCACGTGCGAGTCTCCATGCTGGTTTCGAGGCTGCCTGAGCGGGTGCAAGCCGCACTCGAAGTCCTCACGACGCTTTTGAGTCTATGCATTGTCGCCATTGTGGCATGGCAGGGCTGGGTGCTCGCCATGGAGGAAAAGGCCGTCTCGGACATGCTGAGGATACCGCAGGCCCCGTTCAAATTTCTGGTTTTTGTTGCTGGTGCTTCCTTGTGCATCGAGCTGTTGATCGATCTTGTGGATGCGACCAAGAAACTGGCAGGAAGTAGCCATGGATCCTGTTAGCGTCGGCATTCTGGGCACCGTACTTGCGTTTCTTCTGCTGTTCCTGGGCATGCCGATAGCTTTTGCATTGATGTTCTCAGGCTTTATTGGCGTCAGCTACCTGGCAAGCGTCGGGGCGGCTTTGCCGATGGTTGGAAGGACCGTGTACGAAGTTTCTTCCCATTTCCCGTACACGGTCATTCCCCTCTTTATCGTCATGGGAGGTTTCGCCGGTAGCTCCGGTATGACCTCAAATCTCTACAAAGCATTTGATAAATGGCTGAGACGGCTGCCGGGGGGACTGGCAGTTGCTACAATAGCTGCATGCGCCGGTTTTGCAGCGGTTTCCGGCTCGTCGGTTGCAACCGCAGCCACCATGGGCACGGTTGCGCTTCCGGAAATGAAGCGCTTCAACTACCACAGCAGGCTCGCTACTGGAAGCGTCGCCGCAGGCGGAACCCTGGGCTTTCTAATACCTCCCAGCATAGGATTCATCGTTTATGGCATGCTGACAGAACAATCCATCGGAAAACTTCTGGTGGCTGGTATTCTACCCGGTTTTCTGCTGGCGGGTGCATTTGTACTCATCGTGATATTAATGGTTAAAATTAATCCGCAGATGGCTCCCGCGATCCCCGAGCCGGTTTCATGGGGTGAAAAATTTTCATCGCTTCTTTCGATCTGGGAACCGCTGGTTGTTTTTTTCCTGGTAATGGGAGGAATCTACGGCGGATTTTTCACTCCGACCGAAGCAGGCGCAGTCGGTGCCACTGTATTGTTTCTGGTGGCCATCGTAAAACGCAAGCTAACAACAAAAAACCTCATCGAAGCGCTCCGGGAATCCGTCCGCATATCAATTATGGTCCTGTTTCTCGTGACGGGGGCCAATGTGTTCAGCTATTTTTTGGCCCTTTCGACGATTCCGATGCAGGTGTCTCAGTGGGCTGGCAATCTGCCTGTTTCACCATATCTGATACACACCGTGATTATCCTAATCTTTCTTTTACTTGGTTGTTTCTTGGACGCAATATCGATGATGGTCCTGACCATGCCTGTTATCTATCCCATTATACTGACGCTGGGATTTGATCCGATATGGTTCGGGGTAATCGCTGTGCTGATGATGGAAGCGGGATTGATAACACCGCCGATGGGGCTCAACATTTTCACCGTCGCCGGCGTGGCGAAAGGGGTACCGGTGGAAACCATTTTCCGAGGTGTGGCCCCATTTCTGCTAGCTATTTTCGCCGTGGCGATTCTGATAACGGTGTTTCCTTCCATCGCCCTGATGCTTCCTGGGATGATGGCGAGGTAAATAATTTTATTACACTTATTGTTAAGTTATAAATGATAGCTTTTCAGACTTATAAATTTCAGGAGGTAGTTTTATGGGGTTATTGCCGGAGGTTAAAAAAAATTACGGGAAGCTCAAATTCCTAATCGACGGACAGTGGATCGATTCGGCGTCCACCAATATACAGGCGACAACGAATCCCGCCACCGGCGACGTGATCGCTGAAATTCCAACAGCCACCACGCAAGAAGCCATCGCCACTGCCAAAGCAGCCGCTAAAGCATTTACAGGCTGGCGGGATGTACCGTTGCGGGACCGCGCCAGGCTTCTTTTCAAACTGCACGCCAAGCTTGAAGAACGCTACGAAGAACTTTGCCGCATCCTCACTCAGGATCACGGACGCACGATCGGAGAGTCGCGGGGGTCGGTAAGCAGGGTGATAGAAAATGTGGAGTCCGCCTGTGGCGCGCTTTATGGCCTGGTCAAGCAAAATGAACACATCGATCAACTGGCCAACGGTATAGACGAATACCTCATATGGGAGCCGCTGGGAGCATTCTTGATCATTACCCCCAGCAACATCCCAATGCATGCATGGTCGTCGTTTGTACCCTACGCCCTCGCTGCCGGGTGCACCGTGGTCGTGAGTCCGAGCAGGCAGGCTCCCGTAGCGGCCGAAGCGATATGCCGGGCCGCTGAGGAAGTGGGCTTCCCTCCGGGTGTCATCAACATGGTTCATGGAGGAAGGCAGATAAATAAGGATATCCTCGCCAGGCCCGAAATCAAAGGCGTTGGTTTCATCGGCTCCAACCGGGCCGGGCATGAACTGTTCGCCCTGTGCGGAAAGTTGCTCAAAACGTCTTCGATCAATGGAAACGGCAAAAACCATGTCGTAATCATGCCGGATGCGGATCTGGACGCCTGCGTTCCTTGGCTCATGAGGGGGGCATTCGGCATGACCGGGCAGAGGTGCCTTGGAGTTGACAATGTCGTCGTGGTTGGAGACGTCTACGATGAACTGAAATCAAAATTCGTCGAAGCGGCATCTGCGATGAAACTTGGCTACGGCCTGGATGAAAGTGCCGAATTGGGGCCGTATACCACGCCAGGCGGCAGGGACTCGGTTCACACATGGATCGATGGAGCCCTCTCGGAAGGGGCGAAACTTGTGCTGGACGGTAGGGAGGCTGTTTCTTCCGATTTTCCTGACGGCTATTTTATGGGCCCGACCATCCTGGAAGATATTCATGTTGACATGGCCTGTGCCAAGCAGGAAGCGTTCGGGGCCGTGGCAGGCCTTATCCGGGCCGATTCCCTGGATCAGGTGATAGAATGGATCAATACGAAAACAAATCTCGGCCATTCGGCCTGCATAATGACGTCCGACATGAAGGCGGCCCGAAAATTTACGCGTGAAGTCAATGTTGGAAACGTAGGTGTAAATATCGGAGTCGCCCAGCCCTACGCATTCTTCCCGCTGGGTTCACGGCGGGAATCATTTGTCGGCACCGCTAAATCCCGCCTTCCATCCATGCGCATGTTCATGGACGAAAAAACCGTTACCGCAAGATGGGTATAAAAAAGTATGTAAAGAAAAAAACCCAGAGATATAGGAGGTCGGATTATGACGAAAGCAACGATAGTCGGTCTAACATTGGCATGCGGCTGTCTGGCGTTTTTCGGCGTGACTTTTATCGCAGGCTGCCCGGAATGTGCCGCTTCGGAAAAAATCGGGGTAATCGTAGTGGATGTTCAAGGTGATTTCACCACCTGGAAAAAAGGTTCCCTTGCAGTGAAAGGCACCGATGAAGCATTCGTCGCCGGTGTGCAAAAGGCCACCGAAACCGCCGCGGCGCAGGGGTGGATTTTATTCGGCACCCAGGACTGGCATCCGGCCGACCATGTTTCCTTTTTTACCAATCACGAGGGCAAAAAACCCTACGATCTAATTAAACTAGACGGCAGGACCCAGGTTCTATGGCCGCCTCACTGCATCCAGGGCACCGAAAACGCCCAGGTGCTGGTAGATAACAACCTCTTCCTGGCTATTGTCAAAAAGGGTCAGGATTCCCGTTTCGACAGCTATTCAGGTTTTCAAGACGACGGCGGCGCCCGCACTGAAATGGAAGCAATTCTAAAGAGAAACGGCATACAGAAAGTGGTCGTCTACGGCATAGCCACCGACTACTGCGTCAAGGCTACCGCGATTGATGCAGCCCGGGCGGGTTTCAAGGTCATTGTCGTTAAAGACCTCTGCAGAGGCGTGGCACCGGACACATCAGCCAGCGCCATCGAGGAGATGCAAGCTGACGGCATAAAAATACTCGATACGTTGGATATCGATAAAATTAGGGATCTTTAAGGCTGTGACCTGCAAGGAGAAACAAAATGATTGAACCTCTGAAGACCGTGCCGATATCGTTTATGATCAACGGCCGGTCGGTTTCACTCAACGTCGACGCTGGTGAAACGGCACTGCATGCCATTCGGGAAAAACTCGGGCTGACCGGGACCAAAGAAGGCTGCGGCATCGGGGAGTGCGGCGCCTGTACGATCCTGTTGAATGGAAAGGCTGTTAATTCCTGCCTGTTGCTCGCTGCCCAGCTTGATGGGAGCGAGGTGCTTACGGTCGAAGGACTGGCCGACGGAGAGGCCCTTCATCCGCTTCAAAAGGCCTTCATTGATAAGCATGCAGTACAGTGCGGCTTTTGTACACCGGGGTTCCTTATGAGTGCGGTCGCCCTGCTGAACGAACATCCCCGCCCGGACCGAAAAGCAATCGTAAACGGACTTTCAGGCAATCTATGCCGCTGCACAGGTTACACTCAGATATTCGAGGCTGTGGAAGCGGCGGTTGGTGCCGAAAAGGAGAAAACCCCGTGAGATCGGATGTTGAATATTTAAGGCCTTCAAATCTTAAAGAGGCGATCGATTTCCTGTCCGACCACGGCCCCGAAACAAAAGCTCTCGCCGGTGGAACCGACCTGCTGATCGACATAAGGTCAGGAGAACTCAAATCCCGATATGTTATGGATATCACCCGTATCTCTCAGTTGAAGGAGATCACCGTGACAGCGGAGGGGCTTTCTATTGGAGCCGGGGTCACGATAACGGATATCCTACGATCTGAAACCGTCGGCCGTCTCGCACCGGTCCTTGGCAAGGGCTGCCTGAAATTCGGAAGTCCACAGGTACGCAACACGGCTACAATAGGCGGAAACATTGCAAATGCCTCCCCGTCAGCAGATACCTTCCCTCCGCTGATTGTTCACGAGGCGCTGGCGGTGGTTGCCGGGCCAAAGGGCGAAAGGCGGATACGCGTCGAAAAATCGGCCTCAGGGCCCTACAAGACCAGTATAGGCTCCGATGAACTTATCGTACGTTTTATTCTTAAACCGGCTGAAGGCAAACTCTTTGAATTCCTTAAAATCGGCAGGCGCAAAGCGCTCGCAATCGCCAGGGTAAGCATGGCCATGCTGGCCGAAAAGGATGCCTCCGGGGCAGTCGATTTTTTCAGGTTCTGTCTCGGATCGAGTACCCCGGTGCCTTGCCGGTTCATCGAGGTGGAAGAATTTTTGACCGGTAAAGTGCCTGATGAAGCCCTGATCACCGAAGCAGGGCGGATTGCGGCCGAAAAAATGATCGAGATCTCCGGCAGGAGATCCACTACTGTTTACAAAGAGCCGGCTGTAAAAGGTCTTTTCAGACGGCTGCTTCATCCATTGGTGCAAAATGAATGAAAAAAATGGAGTCATAGGAAACAGCATACCACGCAGGGGCGCACTGGAGCGTCTGACCGGAGCCTGTAGGTTCAGCGCCGATTTTCAACTCGAGAAGCCCCTAGTGCTCAGAGCTGTCAGGAGCCCTCATCCCCACGCCGAAGTCCTGAATGTGGATACTGGAGAAGCATCGCGGCAGCCCGGGGTTGTCAGGATTTTCACGGCACGCGACATCCCGGGGAAAAACCTCACCGGGATCATTAACAAGGATCGACCCCTTCTGGTCTCCGAAAGAGTTCGTTTCATCGGAGACCCCATCGCACTTATTGCTGCGGAAACTGAAGAGGCCGCTGAAAAGGCTGCGGATGCTGTAAAGGTCTCCTATAAAGTCCTTCCAGCAGTTTACGATCCGGCAGATGCGCTTGCCGCCGAGGCACCTAAACTACATGAAAAAGGCAATGTGCTGTTCCGGCGCCAGGTGGTTCGGGGTGATGCAGCTGCGGCGTTTTCTTCATGCGCGGCCGTCGTCCAAAAAACTTATAAAACGTCCTTTCTTGAACACTGCTACCTGGAGCCGGACGCCGGCGCCGGCTGGGTGGATCCCGACGGCACCCTGGTTATCGTAGCCTCCACACAGAATCCTCACTATGATCATGCCGAAGTCGCGACCGTCCTCGGTTTGGAGGACCACCGTATAAGAATCATACAGGCTGCAACCGGCGGCGGATTTGGGTCCAAGCTGGATCTCAACGTCCAGGGTTTCATCGGGTTGGCTCTTCATTACCTCCAAAGGCCTGTGCGTTATATATACAGCCGGGAAGAGTCCTTCATCGCCACCAGCAAGCGCCATGCCCTAACCATGGAAATGAAGACCGGAGCCGGAAAAGACGGCAGGCTCCGAGCAATGGAATGCCGCATTATTTGCGATACAGGCGCCTACGGTTCCTATGGTATCGCGGTGGCTTCCCGTGCTGCAGTTCACGCCGGAGGCCCCTATCAAATAGAACATGTGAACACCGAAGCCTTGTGCGTCTATACGAACAAGCCGGTGGCAGGAGCGATGCGGGGTTTCGGAACACCACAGGTGGCCTTCGCTCACGAATCCCAGATGGATCTCTTGGCCCAAGAGTTGGGAATGGATCCTTTAGAAATAAGGCGCATCAATGCGCTACGGGTGGGTTCCATCACCCCTACGGGACAAAAGCTCGAAGCCAGTGTCGGTATCGCGGAATGTCTGGACGCGGTGGAACAAAGTTATAAGGATGCCTTGTCCTCGCTTCGGGATGCTGCTCCTTCGCCGTTCGTTCGCCGGGGTGTTGGAATAGGAGCCATGTGGTACGGCATAGGCAATACCGGAATGCAGAACCCGTCTACTGCGCAGGTTGAAATCAGTCTGGACGGCCGGCTCACCCTGTACACCGGCTGCGCGGACATCGGCCAGGGCTCCACGACGGTGCTCTGTCAAATTGCGGCTGAAACGCTTGGCCTTGCACCTGAAGATATCCGGATGGTTGTCGCGGATACGAAAACGACCACCAATGCAGGAGCGACCTCGGCCAGCAGGCAGACCTACATTTCCGGAAACGCCGTCAGAAATGCCGCGGTCAAGCTGGCCGATGTGCTGCTTACCGAAGCGGTCGACGCGATGAAAATACCGAAGGATTCCCTCACGCTGGAGGGAGGCTTCGTCGTTAACAAAAAAGATCCCGGTCGCCGGATACCCTTTTCAAAGTTGGCTGCGAGGGCCAACCGCAAAGGGATTCCGTTGCGGTGGCAGGGCTATTTCGATCCGGTCACCTCACCGCTGGATCCGGAAACAGGGAGCGGTTCGCCTTATGCGACCTATGCCTATGCATGTCATGTAGCCGAGGTTACAGTCGATGTCACCACAGGAGAAGTGGTGGTGGATCGGGTGGCAGCCGCCCATGACGTAGGGAAAGCGATACACCCGGAGGGAGTAGTCGGCCAAATCTGCGGCGGGGTGGCAATGGGCGTCGGATTCGCGCTGATGGAGGAATTTACACCCGGTGTGACGGCTTCGATGAAGGATTATCATATCCCCACCACGAGCGACATGCCCGATGTGGTTCCGATAATCGTAGAGTCGACCGAACCGACAGGGCCGTTCGGTGCGAAGGGCGTTGGAGAACCTGCACTGATCCCGACCGCTCCTGCGGTGTTGAATGCCATTTCTAATGCGCTGGGAACCAGAATATATCATCTTCCGGCCAACCTCGAACGGGTGCTGGAAGCCGCCCTTTCGAGCGGGCAATCTGAAAAAAGGAGGTAGAAAAATGCCCAGAACAATCTTGACGAACATCGGTACGATTATCAGCGGGGATATAGCCGAACCGCTGCTGGATAAAGATACCATCTCGATCAAAGACGGCCTTATCGAGCAGGTCTTAACTTCCGCGGAGCTCAAACCCGCCGCAGGGGACACGGTGATCGACTGCGCCGGTACCACGGTCACCCCGGGCCTCATCGACTCTCACTGCCATGTAATCCTGGGTGATTATACTTCCCGTCAAAAGCAGCTCGGTTTTATCGAAAGCGAACTACATGGCGGAGTGACCACCCTGATATCGGCGGGAGAAGTACATCTTAATGGGCGTCCGAAGGATCCTGCAGGAACGAAGGCGCTGGCGATCCTCGCCGCAAAAGCCTGGGCTAATTTCAGGCCCGGCGGGGCCAAGGTGCTGGGTGGTGCGTTGATTCTGGAAAAAGGTCTTGAAAAAAAAGATTTCGAAGAAATGGCCCGTGAGGGGGTACGCGTGGTTGGTGAAATCGGGCTCGGAAGCGTCAAACAGCCGGAGGACGCCGCACCGATGGTGGAGTGGGCCAGGGAATTCGGCATGACGGTGATGATGCATACAGGAGGGACTTCGATCCCGGGGAGCAGTACAGTCACTGCCGATCAGGTCATCCGAACGAACCCTCATATCGCCTCGCATGTCAACGGCGGGCCGACGGCCGTTGCGCTTGAAGAAGTGAAAAGGCTTGTCAACGAGACGAAACTCGCGATTGAGATCGTCCACTGCGGGAACCCCAAAATGGCCGTCCAAGCAGCAAATCTCTGCGTAAATGCAAAGGCTCTGGATCGTATGATCATCGGAAATGACGCCCCCTCCGGCACCGGGGTGGTTCCGCTGGGTGTCCTACGGGTGATAAACCACCTTGCCAGCCTGACCGACGTCAAAGGCGTGGAAGCCGTTTGCATGGCAACAGGCAACACGGCACGCCTTTACAAGCTGAATCGCGGTTTTATTACCGAAGGAAAGGAAGCGGATCTGGTTATCATGGACGCCCCGATGGGCTCGATCGGAGAGGATGCTGTCTCCGCGATCGAGGCCGGTGATGTTCCGGGAGTCGCAATGATTTTCGTAGATGGAGAAATCGTCGTGTCGAAAAGCAGGAACACTCCGCCACCGAAGCGGAAACCCACGGTTTCCAAATATGGACACGGAGACGTCATGGAATGATGACACCACTTTTTCAATTATATACAATTGATATTCCAAGGTAATTTGAAATGATCGTTGATCTGGAAAAATGCATTGGCTGCGGCTACTGCGTCAGAGACTGCCCCGTCGGAGCCGTTCGGCTGATCAAGAAAAAAGCTGTAATACAGGAGAACTGCACAGAATGCGGAGCATGCATTAAAGTATGCGAGCAGGGTGCGCTCAGAAAAGATCCGGCACCGGCGCCTGGAGCCGTGATCTGCGATGCCTGCCCTATAGCCTGTCAGGTAAAGGAAGGCTTCACAGGCGCCTGCCACCGTTACCGGAACGTTGGAGGACGCCTTGTACGCGTGACACCGCTCCACTCCTTTGAAAAGGTCGAAAACATCGTCGGACCGGAGCCTTTGGAAATCATACGAAAACCGATTGTAACCGGCATTGGTGCCGGCACGACCTATCCGGACTGCAAAACCGCCCCGGCTATTGTAGAAAGCAACCGCAGCAATGTGGATGTCGTTACCGTAGTGACAGAAGCGCCCCTCAGTTACAGCTCCATCCTCGTCAAGATAGACACCGACGTACCGGTTGGCGAGGAAGGAGCCGATGTGCTCGCTGGAAAACGGAAGGTGGGCATCGTTATAACCGAGCAGTACGGCTCCAA
>JAWOBE010000079.1:0-9710 GCA_046498185.1 Desulfatiglandaceae bacterium
ATATCACCGCATTCCGAACAACCCGTGCCTCGTTTATAGTAAGCTATCGGAACACAGACAAAAAGTCAAGCATCTCCTAAATTAATACACAATCTAATCTTCTCATCGCCAATGGACGCAAAGGATTTAGCGGGAAAACAGGTTTAAAAAACCACCCTTGATCATTTCATGGTCGGGTGGTCCTTTGAGCGACGTTCAAAATGCATTAGTTCGTTGGAAGTCAAAATAACCATACCCCTCGGGCTCGGGATCGCTGTCGGCGTCGGTATCGGAAGTTAACCGGCGGCCTTTTCGACCCCGATACCGATCCCGACCTTGAGGCCGAGGCCGATAACGCGGGGATGGTACTTTTCCGAGGTCATCAAAATTCGAAACTCAAGATTAGCGCTTCCACCGTGGGAGAGGCAAAATTCTATTCTGGCACTCCAGGAACGGCAGGTAGTAATCGCCTTGGCCGTGATTATCTTGACTTAAGTCAATGTCTCAACTCCAATATTTAAATAGCGTAAGAATCGGCGCGTGTCACAGAAGGATTTCCCATCGCGGTAAGGCAGGACGCAGGTGTCAAACGTAAATGAATTTTCAATCAAAAGGCACCCCTGCTTTTTCAGGGGTCGCGAATTGAGGAGCTGGAATGGAACCTTATGTTATTCAAAACGACGGGTCTTACGCACTAACGCTGGAATTTGCATCCGGCATTGTCAGCCCGCCCATTCTCGAAACAGTGAAGCAAATTGTTGATTCGGAGGGCGCACGGCTTCATCTGACGATATCCCAGAAGCTCATGCTTCTCGATCTTTCCAAGGAAGCTGCGCGCAAGGCCACTGAGCAGTTGAAAGCGGCGGGCGCGAATTTTAAATTCCCGAAGCAGGTTTACCAACCAAGGGTTTGCGTGGGATCGAGGTACTGCAAGCTGGGGCTTAAAGACACCATTTCATTCGGGGATCAAATATATGAAAAATACTCGGACCTCGATATCCCCTACAAGATAAAAATCGGTGTCAGTGGTTGCCGTGCCTCGTGCGCGCATTCGACCCTCGCCGATATAGGTTTTATAGGGAGAAAAAGCGGGTACAAAATATTTGTCGGAGGTAAATCGGGCATTGATCCGACGTTTGGTAAATCTTTACCCGGCCTTTTCAGTGAAAAAAAGGCACTGCAAATTTTGGGCAAAGCCATCGAAATATACTGTGAGCATGCGGACCAGGAAAAGCAGTTTCAGAGGCTCTCGCATGTTATCGAAAAACTGGGATTCGAGAAATTTCAGGCGATGGTCACTGACACCGAAGGTGGACCCCATTATCAAGACCATATTTTTGAGAATTAAGGTGTAACGTTCTCGCGTTTAATCTGCCTTTTATAGGATCGGCGTTGGCTGGACCGAGGCGAAGCCAACGCCACCAATCGTGTGAGGAGCCCGATTATATACACTGTGAATGTCTACCAGAAGAACAATTCCCGTGAAACCTCACCGGATCCAAGACCGAAAGCCTTCTTGATCTCGGCCAGGACAAACGCCTGCATGGCCGGGGGGCCGCACAGGTAGAAGCACTGATCCGCCCTCAGAAAGCGACTTAGTATCTCGGCCGTGACCCGGCCCTTTTCAAAGCTTACGCTGCCCCCGCTTTCCTGCTGGCCGGGGCGGTCCTTTTCTCTGCTCAGGACATGCACCACCCGCAACGGCATCTTGCTGGTCATTTCCTCCAGCTCCTCCCGGCAAAAAATGTCCCCGCTGGTTTTGTTGGCCCAGACAAGAACTGCAGGAACAAACCTGCCCTTTAACAGCAAATGTCTCAGCAGGCTTAAAAACGGCGTAACACCGACGCCACCGGCTATAAGGGCCAGGGAGGCACAGTCCTCCGCACCCGCGCAAAATACACCGTAAGGTCCTTCGCAACGCACCTCCGACCCCTGGTCGATTTGGTGGATGTTCCGTGTGAACCGCCCGGCCTGCTTTATTGTAAAGCGAAGTTCCACCTCTTCCGGCGCACCTGAGATGGTAAAAGGATGAGGCTCACTGAATCCTCTGCCCCCGGGAATCCGCAAAAGTGCGAATTGGCCCGCTCGGCGAAGGGCTAGATCTCCAGGACCATCCACCACATCCAAATAGAGCGACCTTGTATCATGGTTTTCCGGAACCACCCTCGAAACGCGGCAAACAGCGCGCCGATTGCCATAACGCACTTCGAAGAGCCGCATGATGAGAGCAAGGGCCGTCGCTGCAGCCAGAATCACAAGAACCTGGACACGGGGGGGATCGCCCATCGTGCTCCCCCGGAATCCAGCATGTAAAAGCCCCAGCGGAACAGCGGCATATACAATTAGGTGAACAGGCTTCCACATACGGAAGGAAAAACGGAATCGAACACCCAGAAAGGCCAGGATTCCCGCCGTAATCAGCATAAGCAGTGCCAGGCGGCCGACAACCATTTCCCAGATTTCCGTTGTCAAAAGGGCCGCACTCACCAGTTCCGGGCCGCCGATGATATAGAAACGCAGAAACTGAAGGAGAACATGACCGAGCAGCAGACCTGCGGCAACCACGCCTAAGGGTTTGTGGAATCGAAGCATTCTGTCCAGGCCCACAGATCGCTCCACCAGGGGGTTACGGCTGCCAAGGAATACCACAATCACTAAAAGTACGATACCGTTCTGGGCCAGAACAGAACTTATGGCTCCGGCCATACCGGGTAAGCTCATTGAAGCCGCAGCCGGCATAAACCGGGCGAACCAGAACCCTGTCAACACGGTAGCGGGCAGGATGGCAAAGAAAAGCAGCAGCCTGGGCGGAAGGCCTTTCATATGCACGGAAAACCGGCCTAAAGGTCCTTGCCGGACTCCAGAGTGGAAAGGAATTTAACGATGATCTCCTTTTCCGAATCCGTCACCCTGGCACCTTTCTTCTGCATCCGGGTCACGTATTCATCCCATTCGCCGGCGTTGTACTCTCCGATTTTTCTCTTGACCCTGTTCAGGTTGTGACAGGCAGTACATCGCTCTTGCAAAAGCACCCTGCCCTCTCCGTATTGTTCAGCTACCGCATCGGGTACCATGGAAACCAGGAAACCGACCGCAACAATTCCCAAAACCGAAGATATAGGCGTTCTCATAATGTATTCCTTTCAATTCGAAAGCGCGGGCTGTCTCTCAATAAATAAAACCATAAAAAAAACGGCCCGCGACCCTGAACAAACCGAGGATTGAATTGCAGGGAATTGGGCCAGGGTAGAAATCACCCCGGTTGACCTTGTAAATTTATCCGAATTGAACTCAGAACGAAATCTGATATTTTACTGTCGCAGCGGTAAACGGTCGATGGCGACAGTCACGTTGGCTCTCGAAGAGGGCGCTACGGTAACTGAATAAAATCAACGTGGACGGTTTTAGTAGTCAGACCATTCAAAATTAGGTAAAGACGGATGATCAAGATATGCTTTGGCTCATCGTCTCAGAATGACTATCCAAAAAAAAGGAGGGACCCCATGTTGATTAGAATTTTTTGGATTGCTATTTTCCTGAGCACCATACTTTCACCCCCCGCAGCGAATGCAAAAATTTCGCAGGAACCCCAATTGCGGAAAATGATTTCGGCCGACACTTTGGGATATATCCGTCTTCCAAACCTGTGGGGAATACTTTCGGCTCCAAAAGGCAATATTTTTGACGGCGTTTTGAAAAACGAGGAACATGCGCGCATAATCACATCCGTCAAAGAAGCGATGGGTAAACAGTTTCTTAATTTGGCCGATCCGAAATGGTCGCCTGTGATCGAAACGGTTTTTTCCCAGTTGACGTCTCCCATAGAGTTGGCTCTGGAAATGCCCGAAGGTCAGCCACTTCAGACAGCCACCCTCCTGATTTCAGCAACCCTTTCCAGTGATTCTCTTGAAGGATTCAAGGTCTTTTTAACCAGACTTGCCGAAAACAGCCCTGATTTGAACCTCTTGAGTGAAGGCTCACCCGATGGCTATGCCATCCTGACGGCCCGGGATATGCCCATTTTCGTTCAGTATGATGCAGATAGGAAGCTATTTCGGGCAATGATCGGTATGTCCGCCAACGAGGCGATTTTTAAGGATCGGCTCACCAAAATGACGCCCATTGAAGCGCATCCCATGTATCCGTTTGAAAACGAAATAGACGAAAGCCGACAGGGGTTCTTTGCATGGCTCAATGCTGCGAAAATTATGCCCACGATAAAGGCTTCCATGCCTCCGGGCGATCTCGAGGTCATGGAAAAATGGGGCTTGACGAACGTTCGCAGCATTGCCCTGGGATGGGGCGTGAGCAAGGGTAAAGGCCGTCTTAGATTGAGCATCGATGCACCAAAAACGGGCTACAGGAACCTTTTCCCGAACATCGAGAACAATTTCAGCCTGTGGGCCTCGGGCATTCCGGAAACCGTTGCCACCATATCTTTGCCGCTGAAGGAAATCAGCCGGGCATTTAAAACCCTTGCTGAGGAAGAGAACATTCCTGAATTTCGGTTCCTCCAAGAAGTGGACGACGCTTGTCAGAAATATTTTGAAATGCCGTTGGGCAATGTCCTGGGAGCATTCGGTCCCGAAATGATCCTCTTCAGGGATGAAATCGACACGTTTTTGGCCTTGCAAATCGGAAACAGGGAAGAAATGAACCGTCTTTTGACGAATATCTCGAAACATCCGGATACATCCCTGCTGATCCACGAAAAGGATGGCAGGCGATACTGGCATCTCCGGCTGCCTTCCATTTTTTCCCCGATGAGTGAGGAGGAGGTGTCCCGTACTTCCGAGCGAGTGGCATTCGGAATCCTCAGTGCAATCAAGACCCATCTTTTCTGGACGGAAGACGGCGACTATCTCGTTTTTGCCTCGGCCCCACAGGCGCTTTTCGACAGGGCGGGTTTTCTAGAGCGTGTTCCAATCAAATCGTGGATCGACAAAACCCAGGATTCACAACACGCCGTGTTGAGTCTTTCTACCCGGCTTTCGGGCGTTCCGTCGAAAGTGTATTATACATACCTGCGATTTCTATGCCTCCTGGGCGACATTGCCGGTCATCCGGTCGATCTTTTCGGTCTTCCTTCAGCCAGGCAGGCCAACCTTCCCTTAAAAGGCATTTACGGTTTCCAGATAGGTTGGACCGACCCGGTTGTATCCCTTTCCCTCACTTTTGAAAACAATCCCCTCGAATTCCTTGTGGGACAGAATGCTTCCGCGGCCATTGCCGCAACAGGCGTGATAGCGGCGGTCGCGATCCCCAACTTAATGGCCTACAGAACCCGAGCCTGCGATGCCACAGCGAATGCAGACATTAAAAATGCGTACATGGCCGCGCAGACTTATTTTATCGACTATCCAAATGAAACTGTTACGATTGAGAATCTTAAGCAGATGGGTTATCGCCCCAGTGAAGGGGTGGTTCTGGCCATCGAAGACGGGGGTCAGAATACCCTGAAAATGGCATGTTACCATAGAAAGGGAAAGACAGTTTATCTAATTGATTCGACGGGAAACATAGATAAATCAGAAAGATGAAGGTGGACCCCATTATCAAGACCATTTTTTTGAAAATTAAGGTGTAAGGTTCTCGTGTTTAATCTGCCTTTTATAGGGTCGGTGTTAGGGAAGCGGGAGCCGGTGATTGCTTGAATTTTTTGGCATATAGAAAATAATTCAATCGGTTATGGGTCGCTTAACCCACTGCCCTGCTCCTTGCCCATCGAATGACGGCACGGAGACTGCCGATCAAGGCGGTAGAATAGAAAAATGGAGCGAAGAATCGAACAACTGAAAATTGAACTGGAGCTGGCGTATGAATCAGCAAAATTCGAACGCCGGCATATGACACGAACTCTGCTGCCCGGCTCGGTATGGCGACGAAGGAATGTTTCAGGCGCTAGAACCGGATTGGCAGGGACCCGTGTAGCGAGAAACGAGGTAAATTCGTGAGTGAGGTGCTGGATACATATTTCCTGTCCACGGGAATCCCGGAACGGTTGCAGGGAATCGTGAAGGGATGCTGGGGCAACGTGGAAGGCCTTGTGGCGGTTGATATGGGTTCCCGGGCGGCTATCCTTTCAGCGGTTCTATGGTTCGCGTTTTGCCAAAAATTGCCTCTATCAAACAAAAAAATGGGCCAGGGCATCACTCGGTGCCCAGCCCGGTTGTGGATGTTGAAACCTGGATAACCTACCCTATTTTCAGGGAAGATCAAATTTTTTTTACGTAAAGTGTCGAGAATCATACACGTTCAGCAGCGGCTGGATTTGCGGGTGTTCCTAAGCAACACAGGGACCCCATTTTTCCATGTGCTATTGTTCTCGGCGTCGTGAAAGACCAACTGCTGCGTTACACTTCATCCTTTGTCGCTGCAGAGTGTGATAAGTGCACCTCACCCCCCCCAGGATCCGTTCCGCAATGCGGGGGAGAGCTTTTTACAAGGCCTTCTCATTGTTGAGTTTTTACAATACCGCAAAAATAGACCTCTTAGCGATTCGAAGTCAAGACCTGTAAAATAAAAATTGCGTCCTCTAAAGAGACCTTACCATCGCCGGTTGCATCCCCCAAATTTTCAGGCGGGGCTGTCACCTTCAGATCCAAAACATTACCTGGATATTCCATATCCAAGCTCCTGACGATGCCTGCCCCCCGGCAGTAATATTCAATCTCAGCAACCTCATGGGCTTCGCTATAGCCATGGACCTTATAGCAATCGCTGTAGGTATCACCAAAAGCTGTTGTTAATGAAGCGATGCCGGTTTCAACAATAGTGGACGGACCGTATACCGATTCGGGCATTCTAATGCCGGCTGGAGCACCCACTGTTGGATTAGCGGGAATGAACATCGATTGAATATATTCATCTCCGAGAATGGCTGTCATATCATTTGAATTCGAAGTAACTTTCAGTATCCATACATTGCCTTCGGTATCCTGAGCCATCGAGAAGTTTAAGAATTCATGCTCCGAGGAACCGTCATCGTCTGTAATAATTGCATGAACCTTCAGGCATTGCACATCATTAAACACGTGATCCCCGATTTTTGCTCCGCTGACAGCTTCAACACCGACCCCTCTGAGGTAAAATATTCTTGACGACCAATTCGGCCCAACTCCTTGACTGAATTGCCACCCACCAATTTTCACAGGAGGAGAATAAGGATTGGTGATTTGTGCAGAATTGGGGCCGAACTCGACCGCACCGGTTGAAGGCGGAAATAGCACAAATAACATAAGCCCAAGGATTATAAAAAGATACATTTTCATTTCCGTGCCGCTCCTTATTGAAAGTTATTAAGACCTATAAATGCTCTTTAAAAAAGGGGCAAAAACAATAAATTAGGCATAGAATAAAGATAGTTAAAATGGCTATCCGCTGTGCTCTGATGTGCGTCCGAAATGAATTTTAACGAGTTTTTGCAACGGCTGGCAGCACTTTTTGTCCGATTTTTCTTGAGCCAGAGCAGTTAATGATGACGTAGATTTTTCCAAAATCGACCCGTATCTTTTTGAAATAAATTGAAAAACCCAGACCAAGGCAGAAAGAAATGAGTGTCGCAAAGTGTTTAGTCAAAAATATTCGAATATCAGGTTAATTGTCAATATAAATAAACATGGGCTTGAAATAATGGCCTATCCTCTCTGCGGTGCGGCTAGGGACAGCAGCTTCCAATGGAACGTCGAAAAATGAAGAAAATCACGGCAGTTTTGGCCGTCTGCTTCTTTGCAGATGGCCTGTTGAGCATCGCCCCAACCTCTGCCGAAAGATTAAAAAACCCGGGAATTATAATTGTCATTGGACCCCAAGGCTCCTACAGCTGAGGCAAACCCCGCATCGGAGCAATTCCCTCGGTGACAGGGAAATTGCTCCTTTCAGCAAATCAAGGAGACAGCCCCGAGAAATAAAACAAAACCAAGAGGTGGTGTGAATGGAAACAAAGAAAGACGAATGGCAGACAATCGAGCCGGGGATATGGAAGCCGGAGACTGAAGGTGATCAGATAGCGGGCGTCCTGGTGAACAAAGAACCAAGGGACGAGGCCGCCGGAACCAGCGCCAGGTACTACATCGAGAATCAGGACGGGATGTTTCCTGGTGTGGGGGTCAGCGGTTATCGATGACCGAATGCAGTACGTCAAAATCGGCCAAAGAGTAAGGGTCACCTTCGAAGGCCATACCAAGAACAAGAAAAACCAGCAGGTGAACCTGTTCAAGGTTGAAGTGGCGAAGAATGTTCCTGACAGTGAGGGCCTGGGTTCTGGGACAGTTGCAGTCAAGGAGGAAAAGGCACCGAAAGGTGCCAGTTCTTCGGGTTCAAGTTCTTGTTCTGTTTATGGTTCCGTATCTCCGATTCCAGGAAATGGGTCGGGGTCGGTGTGAGGGGAACGGGAGCTGGTTATTGCTTAAATTCTTTGGCATATAGAAAATAATTCACCCGGTCATGGTTTCCTTCACCCACTATCCAGCCCCCTGCTCCTTTCTTTTTTTCCAGTCTCTCGCACCGGCTACCGGATAAATGATGCCGGGCTCGTTCTTGTCAATTTCTCACAACTTGGAACTCAATAGAGCAGCTGCCTTTCTCCCTGCAAAAATTCCCGATTCAACACAGGGCATGATCCCGCCGCCCAACGTGCCGGCACCAACCATAAAGATTCCTTCAATGCCCGCGGTGAAAGAACTGAATCGCCCCGGCCCTGTTTGATCGGGTGTCTGTTCAGGGCCGTAAATTCCACCCTTTACCGCACTTACCCAGTACTCATTGGTCAATGGAGTGGCATATTCTACAAAATCGAGATGTTGAGATAGATTTGGCACATACTTTTCAGCCGCCTTCACAAGGCGCATTCCGAATTTCTCCTTCAGTGCATTATACGCTTCTCCCCGTTTCATTGGCGGAGCATCTCGCCATTTCTCAAATACACCGTAGCTTATCCCTGTGAACAACTCGATTGTGTGGCGACCCGGCGGCGCATGCCCCCCTCGTGGATCCTTTCCCGAGGGACTTGTAATGAAATAGAACGGCACATTTCCTTCCATGCCAGATCCGGCCATTCCATCGTAGATCCGGTTGACGTCAAAATCCTCGTGATGATGAATGTTCGCATCGGTAACCCCCAGGGAAGGAAGATCGAGATCAGTACCGATAAATGCATAGAAAACCCCTGCCGACGGACGAAGACCCTCCGCCTTTTTCTTAATTTTCGTAGGAACGATCGAAGGATTCAGCAGCTTACCCAGGGTGATAACCGGGTCGGCATCGCTTACCACCACCCGGCCTGTGTACCTTTCGCCTGTCTCCGTTTCAACGGAGAACTCGTTTCCGTTTTTGTCTATCTTCACAACCCTCGAATTGGTCTTCATTTCTACGCCGTTGGTTCGCAAGGCATCGAGAAAAGAATCTCGCAAGGTTCCGCTCCCCCCATGCGGGTAGTATGCGCCGGCGAGGAAATGATTAAGGATGAGCATTGCCACAATAATCGAAGCCCTTTTAGGAGGTAAACCGTAGGTTCCGGAATGCCCGGTTAAAACGGCCTGAAGGCGTATGTCTGATGTAACTTCATCCAGGAGCTTTTGATAAGGCACCCGGGAATATTTCAGCATCACCGGATGTTTTAGAAGGAATTTCAGCATCCCCACGGTTCCACCGGCCATCGATACAGATGCCTCAGCAGCTTCGGATGTTTTACCCAACACATCCAGAAACTTTCTTATTCCCCGCTCCTCTTT
>JAWOBE010000137.1:0-26050 GCA_046498185.1 Desulfatiglandaceae bacterium
TGAAATATTGACACCTATTTGGACACTTTTACTCTTGTTTTCAAAATCTTCGTAATAGTCCCCTTCATCCATCCATTTTTTAGTTTCAGCCATATCTTCGGCCTGCTTTTGCTCCAGCCCTTTTCGATAGGTCTCCTCGATGGTTTGCAGCGCGCCGTCTTCGTCTTCTATGCCGAGATTTCGTGGATCGGCGGGAGAGAAGGGGCTTGTTGGCGGGAGGCTGTCGCCTCCGCCTCCTCCACCTCCTCCGCCTCCACCACCGCCTCCCCCGCCACCGCAGGCGAAGGCTGCACTGGCTGTAGTCAGAAATAAAAAAGTGATGGCGATCAGCAGTCTTAAATTCTTCATGATATACCTCCAAAAGAGAATAAATGGACGCCGACTGGTTGGGCCGTCTTTAGAGGGATCAATCCACTCGAAGTCACTGTGGAAAATGATTTGAATAATTTTTTCCAGCCGATTTCTATAAAGATCTTGAGTTTAGAAGTCAAGTAAACAATCATTAAGGAAGGTGAAGGATAAGAGCATGAACGTACCGCCCAAAATGCCGACATGAAGGTTGCTGCCTTTATGAAAACCAATTGTATCCTGGAATTCTGAACCCCAAAGTTTTTGCTCGTACCTATCCATTGTTGACGGCATCGGCCCAACAACCTGGCCTGCCTTCGATCCTACAAGATGAATGACAAGAGTTTTTTTTATTGGTAAAATAAATTTAATTTCTTGCGTGAAGCATCTATGCATGGATGTCGGCGCGGTAGCAAAATGAAATTATCAGCCAAACCATAGAGCTTGTACTGACCATCAGCAGAAAGCAATCGATCAGCCGGATTTTAAACTGCCAATCGTCTTTAGAGTGGACGAAATATCTTTTCCTTATACTGGATTTAAAAGGGGCGCACGGCGTGCCGATTTTTTGATTTTGGTGCTGTGCCGGGTTTGTGAAAAGAATAGGTTTGGCTGTAAAGGAGGCGCTTATGTACAAAAAAATTCTGGTGACGCTTGATGGCTCGGAGCTTTCCGAATGTGTGATTCCTCATTTGGAAAAATTCAGGAAAGGTTTTCCTGAAAGTGAGATAATTTTGTTGAGGGTCGTAGAACCGGTTGACAGCACGGTCGCCGCTCATGCAGACGTTATAAGCCCCGAGCAGTGGAAGTCCAGGGAAAACGCGATGTTGGTTACTGCCGGGGAGTATTTGACGGAAGTCGCCGGACGTCTTGATCAGGGCGGGGCGCCCGTTCATTCAAACGTTATCACCGGTAGGGTGGAAGATCGCATCATCGATTACGCGAAAGAAGAAAAGATCGACTTGATAATCATGGCTACGCACGGGCGTTCGGGGGTAAGCCGGTGGGTCAGGGGCAGCGTTGCGGACAGGGTTTTGCGTATGGCGCAGATTCCGGTTTTGATGGTGCGCGCCCCAGGGACTAACAGGGCCTAAATTTATTTTTCGGATCAGCAAGGCCCTCTTAAGCCCAGCCAAAAGGCGGGCTTAAGAAGGGAAGATTTCTGTCCGCCTTTGTAGGGCCACGGAGGACCGCAGCGCAGGGTAGAGCGCCAAGCCGGTGACCGCCAGCATTAGCAATGCGTTTAGTAAGTAAAAGACAAGAAAGACAGACTGGTGTGATGTAGTGAACAAACGGTCTTGACATCCGGTGGTCGATGTAGTATTCAATTAAATAGTAAAAATTGAACTGGAGTAAGACCACGAGATCCGCATCCCTTGAGATGTTTTTTCGTGGTCTTTTGTTATTGGATGGTTCCGGTTTCGGGGCTTGAAGAAACCACGGAGTTTATACATGGAGACGATACCGATAACCCGCGAAGGGCTTGAGCGTTTGAAAAGCGAGTTGAAGAACCTTGAGAAATTTGAAAGGCCCGGCAATATTCGCATGATAGAAGAGGCTCGTGCACATGGGGATCTCAGTGAAAACGCCGAATACCATGCGGCGAAAGAAAAACAGTCTTTTATCGAAGGCAGGATCAACGAGCTGAAATCTGTTATCGGGCAGTCCGAGGTAATCGATGTCGATGAAGGGCCGTGCGATTCGTTGGTGTTTGGTCGGACGGTACTTCTTTACAACACCGGGACCGACGAAGAAGTTGAGTACCGCTTGGTTGGACCGTATGAATCCGATCCGGAAAAAGGCAGAATATCGGTAACGTCACCGCTCGGAAAGGCGCTGATCGGTAAGGCGGAGGGGGATGAGGTGAAGTTTGCCACGCCCGGCGGAATTCAAGAATACGAGGTGGTCCGAATTTTTTGATTTTCCACCGGATTTCAGGTGGGTTCGAGCCCTCCGAATTCATATTGCAAAATAGCCGCAAGGGTTATCGCTGCAGTTTCAGCTCTTAAAATCCGGGCTCCGAGACCTGCCGACGAGACTCCCGCCGCCCGGGCGGAATTGATTTCTTCGATGCAGAACCCTCCTTCCGGGCCTACGATGACGGTCACGGTGTCTAAATCCCCGGAATGAGTTATCGCGGCACCGATCGATTTTTCCCTTTCCTGCTCCCATAATATCAAATTGAGGTTTTTCCCGTCGTGTCGAAGCGTTTTAAGCATTTCGACAAAGGTGTGGATTGGTTCGATCAGCATCGGTGTTCTTCTATCGCTTTGTTTGACGGCGCTGCAGGCTATTTCGTTCCAGCGCCTCATTTTATTGGCGGCGCTTTTTTCATCCGGTTTAACGACGCTGCGTGCGGCCAGGAACGGCCGGAGACAGTAAACACCTAATTCAGAGGCTTTTTCTACAACAAGGTCCATGGCACGGTTTTTGAGAATCGCCTGACAGAGTACAATCGGTACCGGGGGATCGGTCGGCGGTGAGAGACGGTCTAAAACTTTGAGGAGGACACTGCCGTTACCGAATTTTTCGATTTCGCATAGGGCTCTGTTGCCTGATTTGTCAATCACGATACATTTGTCGCCCGGCCCCATCCGCAAGACTTTCGTCATGTGAGCGGCCTCTGCACCACTCAAAAGTAAAGTGTTCCGCTCCCCGTGGATATCGTCGATCAGGAATCGTCTCATGGTGCTTAGCCGCTATGCTGGATTTCTATGGTCAGACACGCCCATTCCTCCTCGGTGTGAACAACCAGTGACCTGGCGAGGCCGGGCGGGAGTTGTGATTCGACTTGGGCGACTTGTTCCCTGAGTATTCCCGAAATCACGGCCTTTCCCCGGTCATCCGTTTTATCTATGAGGTGAGGCAGGATCTTGAGAATTTCTCCGAGGATGATGTTTGCCACGACAACCGTATAGCGTCCTTGGATCGCCTGGATCGGAGAGTCGCTCAGCATAATTTCCCGTTCGAGTCCATTAAGAGCGATGTTTCGTCCGGCCCAATCAAGAGCCTCGATATCGATGTCAATACCAAAGACCGGCCTAAATCCCAACTTGGCCGCATATACGGCCAGTATTGCGCTTCCAGTTCCTACGTCGAGAAAAGAGGCTTTCCCGGTTTCGGAGAAAATGCGTTCTATTTCTCTGAGACAAAGCCTGGTGGTGGGATGTTTCCCTGTACCGAAGGCCGGTCCGGGATCCATCAGGATAACATGACCTGTTTCGCGGTCGGAAACAGGAATCCATGCCGGGGAAATCAGCAGGTTTTCGCTCACCCGTTCAGGTTTAAAAAACGCACGCCAATTTTCTGCCCAGTTCTCTTCAACCACAGGTGAAAGTGCAGCGGAGGCAGGGGCTTCCGACGGGAAAAACTGGTTCAGCCTTGCCGTCAGGGCATTTAGCTGTAGAGACAGATCCTCTCCGCTTCGGTTCCATGGTAGATAACCGTAGACTTCTCTGTCTTCTTCAACGACCCCTTCACAGCCAAGATCGAAAAGAAAGGCGCCTGCAGCTTCATGAGCTTCCAGGTCTGCAGATATCGAGATACGGACCCAGTCGGGCGCATGGGAAATGCTTTCCTCCACCATACCACCCCCCTGTTTATTGCAATCCATCCCGTCAGGACTGTCCCGCTTTGTCGAAGACATAATTCAACCGGCCGGATGGAAGCGTATTGGCCCGGGTCACCATTGGCATGCCGAGTTGGAGCTCTTCATCGGGGATATCGGATGCTATTCTTCCGAAGACCTTATATTCGCCGTAATCGAGCAGGGCGATGCGGTAGGGCAGGTCGGCTTCGAAACCCACCGGCGCATATTCAAGTTTCGAATAGGTGACCAATTTCCCACTGCCCTCAACCTGAGTCCATTCCATGTCGCTCGAAAGGCATGCAAAACAATCGGCCCTTGGTGGAAAAAACATGCGCCCGCATCCGCGGCATCTGGTTCCCATGACCTTACCGGCCTCCAGATGATCGATGAAGTCGTTCACCTTGGTGGTGGCCGTGAAGCTCACTGTCCCGAATTTAGAAAATCGTGTGTCCAGTTCCTTCTTTTTGCTCATTGTATCATCTCCCGAGGATGGTGACGTTTCCATAAAGTCCTACACCACCGATGTTGTGAACGAGGCCGATTTCCGGATCTTTAACCTGCATCTGACCGGCTTCCCCCCGGAGCTGAAGGACGATGGTGCGTATCTGTGAGCCGCCTGTGGCGCCTATCGGATGGCCCTTGGACAGGAGACCACCGTCAACATTCACCGGGATGCTCCCTTCCTTGTAGGTCTCCTTGCTTTTGATCAATTCTTTTCCTTCACCAGGCTCCGCGAAGCCGAGGTTTTCATAAGCCATCATTTCGGCGATCGTGAAACAATCGTGAACCTCGGCGACATCAATATCTTTGGGCCCTACTCCCGCCATTTCATACGCCTGTCGGGCGGCTTCACGGGCGGTGGTGAGTCCGGTGAACAGGTCTCTTCCAGCAAGGTTCACCGCGGTGGAAGCTGCTCCAAGGCCGAGAAGCCATATTGGTTTATCAGAAAAGGCCTTTGCTTTCTCCTCGTTTGCAACGATGATACAGGAGCTGCCATCGGCATTCGCGCAACAGTCTCCAACACGTAAAGGTGCGGCCACCGGTCCTGCCATCGGACTTGTCTTGTCGGAAAACATCTCTAAGGTCACCGGTTTCCGGTATACCGCCTTTTCATTTATCTGCCCGTATGTGGAAGCCTTCACCCTTATCAACGCCAGGTCTTCGGGTGTCGTCCCGTAGGCGTTCATATGCGCTCTCGCGTACATTGCGTAGTAAGCGGGCATCATGGTCCCGAAGGGACTTTCCCACTGGATGTCCGCTCCTCTCCCCATCCGCTCCTGGGATTCGGCGGAGGATATTTCAGACATTTTCTGAAAACCGACCACCGCCACGACATCGTGCAGGCCTGATTTTATCAACGAGTATGCGACCCGCAGGCCCATGCTGCTCGACGAACAGAGGCTTTCCATATAAAATGTAGGCTGCGGCACGAGCCCAAGGTACTCTGCGAAAACTCCCGCCGGGGATCGTTGCTTGTCGTATTCTGGAGCTGAGCATACAACTGAAGCCCCGATTTCTTTGTTTGAGATTCCTGCATCAGCCATCGCTTCCTTGAATCCTTCGAAGGCCAGTTCTCGGACTGAGCCTGGATATCCCCTTACGAATGAACTCTGGCCGACCCCGATGATTCCTACTTTACCCATCGACTCTCCTCCTGCGGTTATTTGGTTTGGTGGACCGCCCGGTATCCGGGTTGCGTGAGGTTCAGAGCGAGAGCCGGATCTGAACGCCTGCGGCTCTTCTTTAGCACCGGAAGTATAGGCCAAGACCATCCGGGGGTCAAGGATTGTGGCTTTTTCGCCATCTATCGCTCTTGACCCCAGGTTCTCTTTAAAATATAATTCAGTTCTATTTTACAAATAGTACTCGTTTTTTTCCGTAATTATCACTCGGGAGGGGATTGTGGATATATCCAGAAAAATAGGAATCGGTATCACGATGATCGTGCCGGGTTTTGTGCTCGGAGGCCTTTTGTGGTCGTGGTTTCATTCAGCAATCATTGTAGTGCTTCTGGAGTTGGCTGTAGTGGGTGTTTATATC
This sequence comes from Desulfatiglandaceae bacterium, assembly GCA_046498185.1. Taxonomy (GTDB): domain Bacteria; phylum Desulfobacterota; class DSM-4660; order Desulfatiglandales; family Desulfatiglandaceae; genus CAYXDR01. Next base: position 5,978 of record JAWOBE010000137.1, read on the forward strand.
TCTATTATAACCGGCAAACTGGGCCCCGTTTTGAAAGACGCAGTAGCCAGGGCCAAAACGGATTATTCCTGTTTCGGCAAAAAACAAGAAGCCGGGCGGTGATAAAATTTTTCGAATCCGGATTGAAGACCGGGGAGGAACAAGAGGTTTCTCCCCGGTCGTTTTTTGGTATAGGTGCTGTTTATTCAATTCCCAAATGGAATTTTAAGGATTTGAGTGTATTCTTCATCAGCATGGTGATCGTCATGGGGCCGACTCCACCGGGTACCGGAGTGATGTAACCGGCTATCTCTTTCGCTGCATCAAAGTCAACGTCGCCCCGCAGGATCGCAATCTTTTTGCCTGTCTTTTCACTTATTTTTTCTCCCACTCGATTAACGCCGACATCTATCACACAGGCCCCCGGCTTGATCCACTCGGGTTTGACGAGGCCTGGCACACCTGCTGCGACGATCAGAATATCCGCTCGCTTGCAGTGAAAAGCCAGGTCTTTGGTCCTTGTGTGCACGACGGTTACCGTGGAATTGGCTCCCGGACCCTTCTGCAACAACATATTCGCTATCGGTTTCCCGACGATGTTCGACCTTCCGACGACCACGACTTCGGCGCCGCTCGTCTCTACACCGGCGCGCACGATCATTTCCTGGATGCCTGCCGGCGTGCATGGAGGGAATTTGACCTCTGATCCACCGATCATCAAGCGACCGACATTGACAGGGTGGAATCCGTCCACGTCTTTGTCCGGATCGATTGCGTTCAGAATTTTTTTCTCGTTTATGTGCTTGGGCAGAGGAAGCTGGACCAGTATGCCGTGAATAGAATCGTCTTTGTTGTATTTATCGATCAGAGACAGAAGCTCATCTTCCGATATCGTTTCAGGCTGATTGTCCTGAATTTCCTTGAAGCCGACCCGATGTGCGGTTTTGACCTTCAGGGTTACATAAGAAATCGAGGCCGGGTTTTCACCAACCAGGATCGTTACCAAGCCTGGAACCACACCGTGGTCGTTTTTGATTTTTTTGACTTCTTCTTCGATTTCCTGAAGGATTTCTTCCCGGATATCGGTTCCTTTGATAAGTTTTGCGGTCATTTCTTTTCTCCTTTTTCTTGTGTTGACGACCGGATGAAACTGAGAGCCACCTCTTAACGGGAGTGTCATTATCACAGAACCGATTTCATTACAATGATACAGAATATTTCCTGATCAGGTAGTTGAAACGAAAAAGCCCGGGGGCCCACGGTCCCCGGGCGGTTGAAACGGGTTCGTTCGCGGCGAAAAAGAACCTACCAGTTGAACACGCTATCCAGTTCTTCGTCTGTAACCTCGAAAACCACATCGTGAGGGGAGAGACGCTCCTTCTTGAAGAAGTCCGGCAGGCGGTCGTTTTTGGCCGTAAGACCTGCTGCAGCGTTAAAATTCCGTTCGTTTTTCAGTACCGATTTTCCCAGTTCGGTTACATCGTCGGCAGTCAGGTTCAAGCCGGAAAACGCGTTTATCATGTCGATAAGGGCCTGGAAGGTTTCCGGCTGGTCCATGATCGCGAAGGCGACGAACAGGCACATGCCGGTGCTGTCAATGGCCGCGGTTGCGATTTGCAGGTTCCTGGAAAGTTCCACCTGACCCTGGGGTTTGAGCGGGTCGACTTTTCCGCCGACACTCAGGAGGTTTGTGGCCACCGCATACCCCGCGGTATGGTCGGCTCCCATGGTGCTGGTCGCGTAGGTGACCCCGATTCCCTGAACGGCGCGTGGATCATAGGCCGGCATGGCCTGCCCCTTGACGACCGGCACACGCTCGACGCCGAACACCTTTCCGGTCACCGCTGCACCGTTACCGAGAATGCGCCCGAGCGGACTCCCTTTGCCCACTTCTTTCACCAGTTCGATCGCGGCCGAGGCGTCTCCGAATTTTGCGAGGCCGGCTTCCATGGCCACCCCTATCGTTGCGCCCATTTCGATGGTATCGAGGCCGAAATCGTCGTCCAGCCTGTCAAGCATCGCAATTGCATCGATATCATCGATGCCGCAGTTTCCACCGTGAGCCCAGACCGTTTCATATTCCGGCTGCTTTGTGACATAGTTGCCGTCCTTGTCAACGAAAGTGCCCGAGCACCTGATGACGCAACCGCGGTGACAGCCATGGGTGGCTTGTCCGCCGCGCGCTGTTTCGAGTGCGGCCATGGTTTCACCGCTGATTTTTTCGCATCCCTTGAAGCGGCCGGCTGTAAAGTTGTAGGTCGGATAGCCTCCGGCTTCATTCACAATGTTGGTAAGTACATTTGTGCCGTATGCCGGCAACCCTTCTCCGGTAACCGGATGCTTTTTGAGGCCCTCGACCCACAGCTTGGTAGCCTCTTTGAAAGCCTCTGGATTTTTAGGACTGCGCATCTTCAGCCCGGCGTCGTCCAGTATTATCACCTTCACGCCCTTGCTTCCCATGACGGCGCCGACACCGCCGCGGGCGGCATGGCGGTTGGGCCGAAAATCCATGTCAGTGAAAGCGACAGAGGCCGCTGACATTTTCATCTCGCCTGCTTGTCCAATCGAGATGCAGGCCACTTTGTCACCGTATTCTCCTTTAATTCTGTCTATCAGGTCGTAGTTTCCCAACCCGGTGAATTCACTACAGGATGATATTTGAACGCCGTCCTTGTTTATTGAAATTTTATAGAGAGCACCTTCTTCGGGTTTTCCTTCGAGCACGATCGCCGCGTAACCCAGCCTGGCCAACACCTGCCCAGCCTGGCCGCCTGAATTTGCTTCTTTAATGCCTCCGGTGAGCGGGCTTTTGCAACCAATCGAAATACGACCCGACATGGCCGCTGTAGTTCCTCCGAGCAGGCCGGACGATATGACCAGTTTGTTGTCGGCCCCCAGAGGGTGGCACAATGGCGGCACTTCCTTGGCGATCAGGGCGGACGTCAGCGCGCGGCCTCCCAATCCACTATAAGCCCCAACCGGTGTCTCCACGGCTTTCGGTCCGCCTGCCGCTCCCATGTCTATCCTCAAAATTTTATCCATAAATTCCTCCTCTATCTAGGTAACGACAAAAAAAACATTTATAGGCGGTGATCAACATCCGCCTTTAATCAATACAAAAATTCCTAAAATACCATTATAGAAATTTTATGATTTATATAAGAAATATTAATAAATTCTAACGTGATCCCTGCATCATGTCAACAAACAACTAAAAAATTATAACTTATATCACATATGATATAGCTGTGTAAGTTCTTTCTCCAGAAGGAATAATTTTGCTGCTAAGGTATTAGGTGATGTTCGAAAGAAGTGCAGGACGGAAAAGTACCGTCAAAAATAATACCTGATCCATATTTCCGGTCTAACCACATCAGGTTTTTCTCCGAATTCCGTTTGGGAAGACCCGATCGGTATGCCGACTCTGCAGTTCAATTCCAGGTTCGTTAAGGGGATGTAACTCATGCCAGGCTGGAGATTGAAGCTTTTGTCCCGGATATTAAATACGATCGCAAGCCAGGGATTGAAATAAAGGATGTCGAACGGCTCTTTGACGCTGATTTTCAAATAGAGATAATCCCGGCCGAAATTGCGCTGGCTGTAGTAGGGTTTCGTGATACTGTCTGCGCGCCTGATAATGCCGGCATCTCCGGTGGCAAGCCAGCTTTGATAAGATTGGTGCTGGTAGGTGAAAAAAGCGTCAAGTTCGTCCCTGCTGTAGCCGGCGCCATTTTTGTAGTATTCAAGAATAAACGTAATGTCATTGGCGGTGAGGTAGCGTATGCCGAGAAGCCAGCTAAACTGATTGTCTTCGGAAACCGTTCGCCTTCCGGCTCCGTCCAGCACCGGGCGCCTAACGCCGCGCCTAAGAGCCGCTTCTCCATGGATTTCAAAATTTTCAGCCAGATTCTTCGAAAAATCGAATCCATAGCTTTCCGGCTGGTCGGGACCGTTCATAAAGATGAAGTCCAGGTCGGTATCGTACCAGAGGAGGTATATTTTCAGGGCATGGATGAGGTCCCCGCGTTCCCCGAGGGCTGAATTTCCTATTCCTTCCAGCACAGGAAGGACAAGGCCGGTTACTGCCAGATTGCTTAAGCGCCCGCTGGAGAATGTTTTGATGAAATCCGCTCCGATCGAAGTAAACCCTTCAAGATTGAGCCCTGCATCATCCGGATCCTTCGGTCGGTTTAAAAAACCGACAGGGTTCCACGCGTACCCTTTGCCCCACAGGATCGATTTTTTTCCAGCCTCCAGGGTTAACCCGGCCGATGGTTTTAAAGAAACGGAGCATTCATAGATTTTGTTGATCCATTCCGACTCCCTGTAGACCCTGGCATATTCGTGGTGTGTCAACATTCGGGCATGGAAAAGACCTTTTTTGTAACTACCACGGAGTTCCAGCTGAGGGCGCCATTCCGTGGTGTAGCTTCCCGGCTCCCGGTTGTAATAGCTGAGTTTATAACGCGCGGAGTCCGTGTCCACGCGGTGGAGAACATGCCGGAGCTCAACCCTTCCGCCGAGCTCCCAGGGCTTGGTTTCGGCCTCTGGAATCGCGAAATCATATTCCCCGGCACCTGCGGGTTCCACAAACAGGCAAAGCAGGATCGATAAAAGACAAAAAAACCCTGCACGCATAGCTTCACCGTAAATCATTCACTCTTGACATGTAGTTCAACGTGAAAACTTCATTCGGAAGGCTTCTTTGTTTGAGGTTGGCAGATATCATAATCGATTTATAACCTTTGTATAGAGGACTCTCGGTTTCCATCACCGCCGGCCGCACTACTCCGTCGCCGATATCCTTAATTTCCTTGAAATGAAGGGTTTTTATCAGCATGCCGGTTGCGGCGTAGCATTCAATTTTTGTGGGGACCACCTCCTCCGGAAGGACCCACATCTTGAGACGGTCGTAGGCTACGGAGCCGGTTTTGGCCTTGAGTTCCAGAAGATGCTGTCCCTGGTCCTCAAGCACACTGGTTACATCGTATTCGACGCTGTAGTCCAGGCGCATGATGTCGGAGTTGTTGAATACGCCTCCGACCACCGATTGAAGGCTTGTAATGCGTATGGGTTTGCCAACATTAGGGATATAGAGCCACATGTTTTCCCCCAGTCGCAGCGTAGTCCGACCTTTTTCGCTTGCCGGGGATACAAACAACGTAACAACCTTGTCCTTGTCTTTTTTAAGAAACCATAAAACGAATTCCTTTTTTCGACCGTCAGGCTCGATATTTATGATTTTCCTGTACATTTCAAGATCGCCGGGTTGCAGGTTACGGTCCACCTGTTCGAGGATTTCCTGGCCGTTAATCGCGAAAACGGGACTTTCTGACATAAGGAAACCCGGCACTAAAAACAGAAAAAGAATAATGACCACATATTTTTTCATTGTTTATTTCCTCCGGTTATCACTTATACATGCCGCAGGGCTTCGACAGGTTCAAGTTTAGCGGCTTTGGATGCCGGCTGCAGACTGGCAAGCACCGAGACCAGTAAAACGATCAGGCATGCGTATACAACATCTAATAGAGCTATACTCGGCGTGATGGAAAAGATTTGGTTTCTTGTTCCGAACGCGACGTCTACACCTGTAACATTGAGCACCATCAGTACGAAAAGGCCGAGAACCGCACCGGCGATGGAGCTTACAAGACCCAGGCTGAAGCCTTCGGCAACGAAAAGCCCCATGATCTTGCCGGGGGATGTCCCCATCGCAGCCAGGGTACCGATTTCACGGACCCGTTCATAGACGCTCATCATCATCACGTTCAAGACACTGATCAGGACAACGGCGATCAAGATCACCTTGATGCCAAGAGTCATCAGGTCTAGCATCCGAACGACGTTATAGAAGGGACTTAGTTCGCTCCACATGTGCAGCTCGAACGCCGGCTTGCCCTGTTGGTTTACAATCGGTTCAATGGTGTTTCTAAGGGCGACTTCGATTTCCTCGATCCGGTCGAAATCGGTCACGCGGACAGCCACCTCGCTGATTTCCATTTCCTCCATCCTGAGCAGCGCTGCCGCGTCCTCTATATGCAGGTAACCATCCCTGCCCCCAGGTCCCATAAGACTTTCGACGATTCCTGCCACCTCAAAGGTCATGCCGTTGACGGAGCCGTCCTTGTTGTTCGCGACTAACACGACTGTATCACCGGTCTTGAGGCCCATCCCGATCGCCAGAACTTCGGGCAGGAGCATCTGCCCCTTTTCCAAAGGTAACGTCTCCGTTTCATTGCTTTTTATCCGGGTCTTCAATAGTGGGGCGGCTATATTTTCCTTTTCCGGGTATATACCGTTCAGGCGTATGTTCGTCGTCTGTGCGTAATCGCTTAGCATCGCACCTAATTTGATACGCGGAGAAAAGCCTTCCACCCCCGGCGTTTCTTTCAATATGCGATCAAGATTACGGTAGGCGGCGGGCTGTATCATGCGATCGAGGGGCAGGTTATCGATACTCGCCATGTATCCTTTGCGGTGAACCTGAAGATGACTGAATACCGAATCGGTTATCTGGCCTACGACCGCACGTTTGAAGGAATCGCTCAAACCCACGAAAACGACGACGGAAACTACTCCTACCGCAATCAGGAGACCTGTGAGGAGGCTTCGGCGCTTGTACCTGAGAAGATTCTTGATTGCAAGCTGCGTGATTTTAAGCATTGGGCACCTCCTCGTCGGGGGTCTCCGCATTTACCAGTTTCCCGTCTTCCAGGTGAAAGAGCGCTTCAGCCTGGTCCATTACACGTGGATCATGGGTTGAAAACACGAATGTGGTGCCGAATTCGTCCCTCATGCTTTTCATGATGGAAACCACTTTACGGGCGGTTTCACCGTCCAGATTGGCAGTGGGTTCGTCTGCGAGTACCAGTTCAGGGTTCCCGACGAGCGCTCTCGCGATAGCCACACGTTGTTTTTGTCCACCGGAGAGCTGGGAGGGATATTTTTGCGCCTGATCCGCCATGCCCACAGCCGCCAGAACCTTTGAAACGGCAGGGGTTCGGCTGGTTTTCGGTATATTGCGGATCATCATCAAGGGGTATTCGACGTTTTCAGTCACAGTCAAGACCGGCAGGAGGTTAAAGTCTTGGAAAACGAACCCCAAGTGTTTTCCACGAAATGCGGCGCTGGTTTTTCGGTCGAATTTCGCCACATCTTCTCCGGCGACCAGCACAGTGCCTTCAGACGGACTGTCAAGGCAGCCGATCAGGTTGAGGGCCGTGCTTTTACCGCTTCCCGACGGACCCACCAAAGCAGTGAACAAGCCTTTGGATATTTTAAGGCTCACATTATTCAACGCCCGGATTTCTGTTTCTCCAGACTTGTATATCTTTGAAACTGCATTCAGAACAACGAGATCCATTTTCCCCTTCCTCCACTAACAAGGCAATAAAGGATAGCTCTATTTATGGTGAAAAATAACTTCTTTTTCTGTATTATAATTATATAGGTCTTTAAGGATAAAACGCAACACAATAAAGGAGCTAGAACATCAAGGTTTTGATCGTTTTCTATTCACTTTACGGCCATATATACAAAATGGCCGAGGCCGTGAGACAGGGCGCTGAAAGCGTCGCCGAAGCAGACGTCCGACTTGCACGGGTACCGGAGACACTTTCTGAAGAGGTGCTTCAGAAGATGGGCGGGTTGGAATTCCAGGAAAGTTTGGCTCATGTGACGATATGCACTTTGGATGACCTGGTTCAGGCCGATGCGATTATTTTCGGCACCCCCACCCGCTTCGGGAACATGTGCGGACAGATGCGCCAGTTTCTGGATTCCACCGGAGGTCTGTGGGCTGAAGGTGCGCTCGTGGGAAAGGTGGGGGGTGTTTTCACGAGTAGCGCGACACAGCACGGGGGGCAGGAAACCACGCTTTTGACGTTTCACATCAACCTGCTGCACCATGGAATGATCGTGGTGGGCCTGCCTTATACTTTCGCTGGGCAAATGCGCATCGATGAGGTGACTGGCGGTTCTCCATATGGTGCTTCGACCATAGCCGGAGGCCGCGGAGAGCGGATGCCGAGTGAAAACGAGCTGGGGGCTGCCCGTTTTCAGGGGAAGCATGTAGCTGAAATTGCATCTAAATTGAGCCGTTAACGCGGGCAGGGTTTTTGCGAATCAAAATAGATCAGCCTGGTAAAAGAACCAATGTCTGCCACATGTCCGATTTAAAAATAAAAAGAGGGAAAGTGTAGTGAAGGTGTTCTAAATTTTCAATGGGGCTCATTTTTTTACCGAAATCTCCCCGTTAGAGATACAGGCGTCTATAGCATCTTTATCGAAGCGCCATACCCTTCCAATTCGGATCGCCGGCAGTTTTCCTTCTTTTGCATACTTGCAGATGGTGATTTCATGAAGCTTCAGGTATTCGGATACTTCTTTGGTCGTCATTATTTTTGGCATTTTTATATTACCTCCCGCATGTAAAATGTTTTAATCTCTCTAACAACAATTTCCGCATGCTATACTTTAACTTCCGCTATGTCAATGCTCTAATTTACTGACCCTTTCTGTAGTTCACCGGTCGATATATCTCAAGTCATTCAAAAAATTTTTAAACTTATATCAACAGTGTGATGGCGTCGCCGAGGATCCAACAAAGTGCGCAACCTTAGATGCCGTAGATGCATCAAAGGTTCAGTATTTTCTCGTCCTGATTATATTGAAAACCAACCAGAGTCCGAGTAGCGCAGAAATCAGGTACCCGATAACGCCGATCGCCGGGAAACCGAAAAGAAGAGGCCCGACTCCTGTGGTTATAATCATTGAAGATCCTATTATCAATGAAGCGATAATTATGCTAAAAGCCATCCGGTTTGAGCTGTTTTCCATTGCATTTATAAGATCTCCTATATTTTCAAACCGAAAGGCCATTTCTAGGTCACCTTGACCGATTCTACTCAAGATCTCAATCAGCTTTTTTGGTATTTCCCTCTGGGAGTCGAATATGCGGCCGAATGTTACGGAAAGGTTCCGCCACAGCTTACGGGGCTGGTAGCGTTTCGCAGCAAGGTTTTTTATATACCCTTCGGATTCGGAAAGTACATTAAGGCCCGGGTGAATCTGACGTGCGGTTCCTTCGGCCGTTACGAGTGCTTTGACCATAATCACCAGATCAGGGGGGAGCGTCAAATGATACACCCGGAGCAATTCGGTGATTGCGAGGAGGATATGACCTATGTTCATAGCCTTAACGGGAACAGCAAAATAAGAGTCTACGATATCCAGCAATTCTCGTTCCAGGGCGTCTTGATCGATTGCGGTTTCACGGGAACAAATTTTCAATAAAGTGTGGACCATTTGTTCACCGTCTTTTTCCATGATCGCTTTCAGCAAATCGATCAATATGTTACGGTCGTTTTCCGTTAAACGCCCAACAAGTCCCCAATCAAGCAGGCAGAGCCTGTTTCCGTCATAAACGAGCATGTTTCCCGGATGAGGATCGGCATGGAAGAAGCCGTCTTCAAGAATCTGTTTAATGGCGGCTTTCAAACCCTCCTTTGCCATCAACTCGGCATTTATCAGGTCGGTGGAATCCATGTCTTTTAACTTTGTCCCATGGATATGCTCCATCACCAGGATTTTTTTAAAACAATAATCGTCATAAACTTTAGGTATATATATCCACGAAGAATCCGTTTGATAGGAACCGGCGATTTTCATATTGCGGGTTTCCCTGGTGAAGTCGATTTCCCGTAACAGGTTACGCCTGGTAACCCTGACGAGATTCGGCAGGTCATAGGCCTTGAATTCATCGGAGTGTTCATGAAGGCGGCCAGCGATACCAGCCAGAATATCAAGGTCTGCTTCCATTCTTTTTTTGATTTCGGGGCGTTGGACCTTGACAGATACGATATCCCCTTCTTTACGTAAAACAGCTCGGTGCACCTGCGAGATTGATGCAGCAGCTAAAGGCTCGGCATCGAAAATGGAGAAGACTTCGTTCAGTTTTTGTCCCAGGCTGGATTCCACCACTTCATGGATTTCGGCCAAAGGTACCGGAGGGACGTCATCCTGCAGTTTGCTGAGTTCTTTGATAAGTGGCGCTGGAAGCAGGTCCGGCCGCAGGCTCATTATTTGGCCCAATTTAATGAAAGTAGGCCCGAGATCTTCGACTACACGGCGGATTCTTTCATAGGTTTCAAGATTACGTTCTGCTGGATCGGTTTTCTTTATGAGTCTCGACCCGGGCAGATCAAGTCTTTGGGCCAGATCATCGAAACCATACTTCAAAAGTACCATCAGTATGGTTTTGAAACGAGTGAGCTTGGTAATAGCGCTAAAATCCAATTAGGTCTCCTGTTGATTTACGATATGCGGGGAGTTCGGTTCGATTGGAGATGAGTATAGCGCTAAACCGGCCGTGTTGAGGCGACTATGAAGACGTCGAAAATTAAGCATTATCCTGCCTGTTGACGGCTTTTTCGATGATGGCCATCCGGGTTTCAATCTGTTCGATTCTTTTTTCGAGTTCTTTAACTTCGGAAGCTTTCACAAGGTCGAGATTTTTGAGCGCTTTTTTTATTGTCTCACTGATGGATTTTTCTAGTTGAGACCAATGGCTTTCACCGGTAGAAAGCAGTTCTTCCTTGAGTTTTTGGGCGTCTTCTTTGCTTATTTTAGCCTCTTTAACTAATTTATTACATAATTCCTCGACTTTTTCCTTAGTCAAAAATACGGCACCAAAACTCGATAAAAGGCCGTTTCGAATCTCGTCGAACATTGGAACCCCCTTTCTTTTCCAAGTTTACAAATAAAGATTCGGTCAGCGCTGGTATTGTTATCGAAAATTAACCAGGACTTTTTTTGGATGCCGATACCAATTCCACGGCCCCTCCCGCCAAACTTACATGCCTGATCATCTTGTTCCGCCGCAGGGCATGTAATTGAGATCGTCAGAGTATGGGACTTAAAGGAAAATCATGCATCCCGACACTATCTTTATTTATTAGGGCGGCCGTAGCCATTAGTAATGGTAAAATATAAAATACTTGTATCAGGCGGAAATACGGCGATCTTGCTGGCCCTTCCGCCTGCGGATGACATTCCCGGAACCGGAAACGATTGGACGTTCTGGTTGTTCGTCTTGGTCCTGTTCACTGAGAGTTATCAATTTTTTTAATTCTTTTTCAAGTTCACGAAGTCTTTTTGCATCCATCCTTAATTATTCCTCCAGAAATATAGACCGGCGCCTGTTCTTTTCGCTGGCAACGATATAGGCCGGATAATCGAAGCCTGTTTTTTAAAGTTTCGCCGACAAGGCCGACGAGACTAAAGCCTGCACGATAGGCCCTGAAAGAACTTAGGTGCACGCTTTTATCAGAATTTACGCGGAAATCTGTACCCAAAGATTTTACGGGATCACAGAGATAAGTACCTTTTTGAGAGAAGATACCTGGTATGATAAATATTAATTATCGTTAAATAGCCCTCGAATAAGATAAAATTTTTTGTCTTTAAAATTAAGCATGCTGACGATCGATTGAAGAGGCTCCCGCTTTATTCCGGTTTCCCGCATAATGAAGTCGGCGTCGGCTTCTTCGCGGATCAAATTGATAACTTTAGCTATATTCCAATTAATTCCATGAGCCATATAAAACAAGAGTCTCCGCTCATTATACTTCCCGGCGAAGACCAAGGCAGGTTTCAAACACCGGATATTCAATATTAAACATTAAGAGGGAAACGTCAAGCTTTTTCGATCCGAGTTCGTTCTATAAATTTTCACCGGAATTTTGCGAAGGCTCGGCGATGTTCTCCTCGTTTTGCAAATCATTATCCCCAGAGGCCCCGGCTTCCGTCGTTGTATTGTCGCCTTCGGCATCCAAGGCTTCTTCATCCTCTTTTTCGCCGGCCGGTTCGCTCTTTTCCGCTTCATCTTTTTCCTGTTGATTCAGTGACATGGCCCTGAACTGCTCGATTTTGGTGTCTGCGAAACCCACCAGAATATCGTTTATGTAACTCTTCAGATCGGCGCCTACGTAAGACTCGAGCGCACCGTAAATGGAATTTTTGGATTCGTAATATTCGGCGAGAATCATCGTGCCCATGTGGATGTTATTGTCTATGTGAAAGATGTTGTCATTGTTGATGCCCAGTTTCTCAACTTTTTCCGGATGAGCCGAAGCCATTACCTGCATCAAGCCTTTAGCTTTCTTGTTGCTTTCAAGGATCAGTCTGAAGCTGGATTCACGCATCGCCACGTTCACTATCAATTCGGGAGGAATACGGTATTTATACGAATATTTGCGAACCGTAGAGGCAATAACATCGGCTACCATAGGATCGATCTTCGGTTGAAGATTCAAAATCAACGACGCAATCCAGATTTGTTCCGCTGCGGTTTTCTGCTCCTTAACTCGTTCCTCGGCCGCAACCGCCTGTTGAAGACTTTTTATTGCCTGGTCTTTCTTTTGCACATTCTCCTTGGATATTTCGAGGTGTTGAGTAAGGTTGTCAAGGGTTGAATTCAGCCCTGAAACATTCAAATCCATTTCTTCCAGCTGCTTATTAATCAGCGTGTTCTGGTATAAAAGGTAGGTTACGGCAGCAAACGCACAGAGGACCAATACAAGAGTTATAATAGGTAGTTTGCTTTTATTCCCACGGTTTTCCATTTCCTCCCCCTTTTTTGTTTTTCCGAGCGCGGCGAGTGTATTCGAACATTTTTGTCGGTTTGCTAAAATTTTTTCTGTCCGACTGATCTAAACAGAACTGCTTTTTAACAAGTCCCCGCATGGAGGCCGGTCTCGAATCCATATTATGTACTTGATATTAAAAGTATGTCATGTTTTTCTCAACAAGGCAACATGACTTGACGCATGACTTGATAGATGTTTTTTTAGCTTCACAGGTCGCTATGAACCGCTTGGAATAATTCTGGTATAAGGAAAATTACCATTGACTTTAAAATTGATGGCCTCGTAAAAGGTCGAAACAAAGCGTTTCCGTAATTCGAAGCTATCAACTTTTACCGGAAAAACAAAATCAATAAACAGCCTTAGCCCCGTATCCTCCGGGGTCGGAATAGGGGATAGTGGATTCCCACATATAGATGATGGACGCTTCATGAATACATCATCTAGTATTTATGCTTTACAAATACCGCCCAAGATGATATCTAAATTTCAGTGATTAAAAGACTGTTGATTTCCTGTAATGCTTACAAGTGAGTTTGAAAGGGAAATGAAAATAAAAAAACTCTCAATATTAGGGTTTAAGTCGATAATGGACCGGGTCGATATTCTGTTTCACGCTGGGATAAGTGGAATAGTCGGTCCGAACGGCTGCGGCAAAAGCAACATTGTCGATGCAATCAGGTGGTGTCTAGGGGAGCAAAGCCCTAAACAGCTGAGAGGCCGCAGCATGGAAGATGTGATTTTCAGCGGCACAGGAGAACGGAAACCCCTGGGAATGGCCGAGGTCAGCCTGGTTTTCGAAAACGGAGACAGGCCTTTTCCCGGTCCGTACGGCCGTGGAACGGAGCTTTCTGTGACACGACGTCTTTATCGATCGGGGGACAGCGAATACCTGATAAACAACATGCCGTGCAGGCTCAAAGACATTGTTGAGATGTTCATGGACACCGGGCTGGGAAACAAAGCCTACTCAATAATCGGCCAAGGCCAGATAGGCAGCATCGTAGAGCAAAGGCCAGAGGAAACTCGAATAATGCTTGAGGAGGCGGCCGGTATAACCAAATACCGCAAAAAAGCCGCGGAGAGTCAGAAAAAGATCGAGCTGACCAGGGCAAATCTTCAGCGGGTGGAGGATATCTTAAACGAGGTGGGCCGCCAGATGCGTTCCCTTAAAAGACAGGCGGCGAAAGCCAAGCGTTACAAAGAGCTATCGGTACGCATTCAGGATGTAGAATTGGCCATCCATGCAAACAACTACAGCCGCCTTCAGAAAGACTCTCAATTGACCCGCCGGGCCGCTGAGGAACTGGTGGAACAGGAAACGGTGATGGATGCCCGGCTCGCCAATCACCTGGCGCGAATTGAATCGATGCAGATTGAGTTGGAGGAAAAGGACAGTCACCTCGGCGAACTGCGTCAGCGCCATGACCGGATGAAAGAGCAGGTCCATCGCCGGGAAACCGAGATTGAGGCACTGGGCGTTGAATTGCGGACGCACGAAGAGCTGGAGGGGAGGCTGAGAGCGGAACAGGAGTCGATCGAGCAGCGACAAAACGATCTCGAACAGGAAAAGGCCCGCATCATCCGGGACCTGGACCAGTTGAAAGAGGATTATGGCAAACTGGAAAGAGAATCTGCACTTGCCGAGCAGCGGCTTAAAAACCGAAGGACGTTTCTTGCCTCGGTCAAGGAAGAGTTTGAATCGCTTCGCTCAAAGTTGGGGAAGGGAGCCGAGCAGGAAATGAGCTTAACCCATGAGTCTGGTTATCTTACTAAAATTCTCGGCCAAATAACAGACACGGTTTCCAGGCTTCAAAAAGAGAAGGAAGAGCTTGAAAAACGAAGAGAAACATTGGGCGGAGCTGCCGACAGGCAGATGGCGATAAGGGAGGAAAACGCGCGTGGGCTCAAAGAACTCGATGAAGAAACGGACGAGCATCGGGATTATATCGAGGAAATCGAGCAGCTCCTGCACCGTAATAAGCATGAACTGAGAACTCTCGAAGACGAACGCAGGTCTTGCCGTTCGCGACTGGCGAGCTTGCAGGCACTGGCTGAAAACTACGAGGGCTACCAGGTGGGTGTTCGTACGATCATGAAGGCCGATGATTTTCCGGAGCGTCATTCAGGCGCGGTTAAAGAGCTTCTGGCCGACATCATCCACGTGACGCCCGAGCATGAGCGGGCTGTTGAGGCGGCGCTCGGTGATAACCTCCAGCGAATCATGGTGTCTTCATATAACGACGGGCTGAAAGGAGTAGGCTATCTGAAAGCAAAAGGTAAGGGGAAAGGCAGCTTTGTCCCTATCCGGGACTACCGTGTGTCCGATCTCCCCGGCACCCGACCTTCGGAGCTTACTTTTTTGAATGACCTCGTTGAAGTGGCCGAAGAATATCGGCCTTTGATAGACGCATTGCTGGGAAGGATCGCGCTGGTCGCGGATTTGGATGAAGCAGCCTGCCTGTGGTCGTCAGACATTGCCGGAATTTCTTTTATCACTCCGGAAGGAGACTTTATCGACCGGACAGGCACCGTGAGCGGTGGCGCTGCAGGACGGGGATCACAAGGCATTCTGGCACGGAAACGGGAAATATCAGAGCTGGCAAAGCGCGCGGGTGTGTTGGACAGAAAAGTTTCGGAAGCCGAAGGCGTAGTGGAAAGGCTTGCGCAAGATATAGATGAAAGACGGGAGACTCTTAACGGCATAGAGGAGCGTAAGTATGAACGTCGTGAACAGATCAATGAATGTGACAAAAAACTGTTCCGACTGGGGCAGGAGATGGATCAGGTCGAGCATTTGTTGGCCGGCATTTCCGAAGAAATAAAAAGGAAAGAGAAGGAACGCGCACGTCACGATGAAGCTCTGTTAAAACTTGGTGCCGAGCTTGATACTTGTCGGCAGGTACGGCGGAGAGAGCAGGAAGTCTTCAGCCGTAAAGAAAAGGAACTCAAGGAATGTGAGAGTGAATTCGATCAACTCCGGGATCAGTTGGCCAAGCTGAAAACCGAGGTCAAAGTTAAAGCCGAAGAACAGCGGGGTTTGAAAAGAGAAATCGCGCGGATTGAAGAATACATGGAAGAATCCCTAGTACGTATGGGTAAGATCGAAGAAGAGATCGCTTCCGGTCGCCTTGCCTGTGAGGGGTACAAAAAAAAGCGGGAAACCATGACGAACGAGCTCCATGGTACGTACGACCGACTTGGACAGGCCCGTGATGCGGTTGATGAGGCAGAGCGGGACCGTCAAGAATCTTCGCTTGTTATAAAACAAGAGGAAAAACAGGTGGAGCGGGTCCGAAGGGAGCTGGAAGAACTTAGAAATCGCATCGGCGCCGCCAAACTGGAGCATTCGGAACTTACATTCAAGATGGATTCAATTGTCGAAGCGGCTAAAGAGAGATTTGATATAGATCTTGCGGTTGATTACAGCCGCTATATCGATGAACAGGCCGAGGTAGGCAGGCTTGAGAGCAGTTTGATAGAATTGAAAGAATCCCGTTCGAAATTGGGTGAGGTGAATCTCACGGCGATCAAGGAATATGAAGCTTTGAAAGAACGTAATGATTTTATAACCGCTCAAAGGGATGACTTGCTCAATTCAATAGAGTCGCTGACTTCAGCAATCCGCAAAATCAACAGGACTTCACTCGAAAAATTCCGGGAAACCTTCGATGCTGTGAATGCAAAACTCAAGGAAATTTACCCTATACTCTTTTCCGGGGGGTCTGCAAACCTCAAGTTGACGAACGAGTCATCGCCCCTCGAAAGCGGGGTTCTGGTGGAAGTTCAACCTCCAGGGAAAAAATTTGTGCATATGGGTTTGTTATCAGGCGGTGAGAAGGCCTTGGTGGCAATGGCTCTGCTTTTTGCTATTTACATGATAAGGCCCAGCCCATTCTGTTTGCTCGACGAGGTGGATGCGCCTCTCGACGAAAGCAACCTGCTTCGGTTCAATGATTTACTCAACGAAATTAAACGCGATTCACAGGTTATCATGATCACCCACAATCGTAGGACGATGGAAATCGCGGATCGTCTTTTCGGGGTCACGATGGAAAAAGCGGGCGTTTCAAAAACCGTGGCCGTGGATCTGAAGAAGCTTGAATACCAGGAGCTGAATTCGTCTTCCAAGGAATCTCCCAACCTGAACTGAAACTAAAACATCATCTTTACGCTTGCACTCCTCGGCGGTTGAAGGTAAGCAGGAGAGCATCCTTGATATGGGGAGATGATTTTGTCGAAACGGGGTTTGCTTTTGAAATGATATCTTTTTTCAAGAAAAATCAGCAAGATGAAAATAGGTCGTTCGAGGAAAAACCGGGAATCCTCGGACGGCTCAGGCAGGGCCTGGGGAAGACCAGGGCTCAAATTTTCGGTCGTTTGGACCGCATTCTTATCGGTAAGAAAGAAATTACCGGGGAAGTCCTGGAGGAGCTTGAAGAGGTTCTTTTTACCTCTGATGTGGGTGCAGCGGCGGCGGAGGAAATCCTTACATCTGTCCAGGAAAAGGTCGCGCGAAAGGAACTCCGGGATGCCGAAGCGTTGAAATTGGCAATAAAGGAGCACATCAGGGCGCTTTTGAAGGTTCCGGCCCGGGAACATGCAAAGCCCGCCCCCGGGGAACCCCATGTGATCCTGGTCCTGGGGGTCAACGGGGTCGGTAAGACGACAACAATAGCCAAAGCGGCCCATCGTTTTATCCATGACGGTAAAGACGTGATGCTTGTGGCCGCTGATACCTTCCGCGCGGCTGCGGTTGAACAACTCTGTCTCTGGGCCGAGCGGGTGGGTGCTGATATTATCCACCAGGACACCGGGGCGGACCCGTCTGCTGTGGTTTTCGATGCATTGAGTGCGGCTGATTCCAGGGGCACTGACATCGTGTTGATAGACACTGCAGGCCGCCTTCATACAAACAAGAATTTGATGGATGAGCTTGAAAAGGTCCACAGGGTGGCCGGGAAAAAGCAGTCGGGTGCACCCCATGAAGTGTGGCTGGTGCTCGATGCGACGACGGGCCAGAACGCGATCGCCCAGGCTGAAACTTTTAACAGACGCATCGCGGTGACCGGGATAGTGCTTACCAAGCTGGACGGCACCGCCAAGGGAGGCGTGGTGATAGGCATCGCTCACCAGCTGCAGATCCCGATTCTTTTCATTGGGGTTGGAGAAAAGGCCGACGACCTGCGGCCTTTTGATCCGGATGAGTTCATCGAAGCGATATTCAATTGAGAGATGTGGAATGGAAGGCAGTGGAAAAAATAGCGATGGAGTCATTTCCACGCAACCTATCTTACGTTTCGACTCCGGTGGCGGATTTCGTTCGACGCTGGATGAGTGCGTCCGCGAGTACCGCCTTCTGATTGAGCTCGACGGCTCGCCGATTGTCAGGATTGTTCTTTCCCCGCACCGACTCGAGGAATTCGTCGTCGGTTTTTTGGTGAATGAAGGATTCATCGAAGAACCGGGAGATATCCGGTCGATCGAAATATCAGGCGACACAGCTTATGTATCCCGCTTACGGCCGGTGCGGCCGCCCGGAAACGAAACCGTCGAGTTGGAGTCCACCGGCGCCACCCGGCTGGAGCCCCGGCCCAAGACATCGAAGCCGCTACCCCATTTTCCGGCGGAACCCCTGGTTGCAAGCGATGTGGTCCTTCGTTGCATGAGATCGCTTGATGAAATGCCGGTGCACAGGCGCACCGGTGGAACGCATTGCGCGGTTTTATTCACAGGAGCCGGTGAGAAAGTTGTCGCCTGTGAGGACATAGGCCGCCACAACGCCGTGGATAAAGCAGTGGGGGGCGCCCTTCAGGCAGGAGCGGACCTGAGGAATTTATGGCTTGCCGTGGCCGGTCGGCTCGCCGCTGACATGGTAAGGAAACCCGCTGCTTCAGGTATTCCCTTGATTGCGTCGCTTACGGCGGCAACCTTCGAAGGAATTGAACTGGGTAGGCGGAATGGGCTGACGGTAATCGGCCATTGCAAAAAAGGCTCGTTTAACTGCTACTGTCATCCTGAGAGGATAAAGGATTACAAGCCCGACGGTTAAAGGGCTCTCAACCATTCTGGTTTAAGCGTCACCCCGCCTTCAAGTGCGCTGTCTATAAGGTCCAGTGCCTGTTGTTTGCCCGCAGGGAGCCTGGCCTTTATGGGGAGATAATTGGAGGCATGATTCGAGAAAAACAGGCCTCTTGAAAGGTCGGTGTGGGCGATCATTTCTCTAAGTTCCATCAGGAGTCCGCGCTGTGAAGGGAGTTCGAATTTTCCTGCCACGTAATCCTCGTGAAGCGGAGTGCCGGGAATCAACATAACCGTCAAAGCACCCACATAGTTGGGGTCCATTCTCGAGAGAACCTCCCCGGTGGCCCTGGCGTGCTCCAGCGAGCGTTCCTTACCGGCGATCCCAATCAGCACGGTCACAGATAATTTGATGTGTGCTTCTCTTACCCTCCGGCCCATTTCAACCATTTTGTCAGCGGATGCGCCTTTTCGTATGGCCTCAAGCACCCTGTCGTCTCCGCTTTCGACTCCCATGTATAGAATTCCCAGCCGGTGTTCCTTCAGTTCCGCCAGCTGTTCGGGAGTTTTCATGAAAATGCTTTTTGCATTGCCATAAGCTCCCACCCTGCGGACCCAAGGGAGATGAGTTTCGATCTGTTCCAAGATCCAGAGCAAGCGCTTCTGTGGAATGATCAATGCATCGCCGTCCATAAGAAACACACGGTCCTGCCGTTTCATGTATTTGGATGCGAACATGATATCCGACAAGATTATGTCGTTGTCTTTTATCCTGAACCGTTTGCCCTTGTAGGTGCCGCAGAAGGTGCATTTATCGTGGGAGCAGCCCGTTGTGACCTGAAGCAGTATGCTCATCGCCTCACTGGGCGGCCTTATACAGGTTCCTTCATAATGCATTCCGTCGCTTGCAGCTTCACATTCCATAAACTTCTCTCCCGATTTTGAATATATCAATAGATTTATCAATACTTATAAGTTCGGGAAGTGAAAAGTCAATGCGGAGTTCATCTCACACAAAAATTATGGCATGTCATTGTGGGAGCGGTTTTCAACCGCGATCACGACCACTTGAGAATACTCCCGCCAACCTATTTGTAAACCTTTGGGGTGGACAATCGATGTAAAAACGGTAAAATAACAACCTCTCCAGATAATGTTCAATCCATAAAATACAATCTGGTGATTTTTTACACTGAAAAGGAGGGGAGAAAATATGATTCTGGACAGTATCATAAAACGCAGGAGCATCCGGTCGTTCACCGACGAACAGGTCTCGGCCGAACATTTGTCCTTATTGATCGAGGCGGGATTGAGAGCTCCGTCCTCGATGGGGAATAAACCCTCGCATTTTGTTGTGATAACCGAAAAATCGTTGCTGGCCGAACTCGCCTCGGCCAAGCCCCACGGAGGATCTTTTCTGAAGAAT
>JAWOBE010000034.1:0-2628 GCA_046498185.1 Desulfatiglandaceae bacterium
CGAAAGAGAGTGTAATTATGGGACATGCGCACAACACAATTTCAACGTTTGATCCTTGTGGGATCGGGGGGCTTATCCTTGCCTTCATTATCGTGATCGTCGGCGTTATTTGGTTGATCCACAGAAAAAGGATGGCATCCGACGGTTTGACACCGATAGAAAGAAAAGAGCTGGAATATCCGGAAAGCGAAATTCTCTCCATTCCGCGCCAACACGGAGGGCCGATGATGCAACGCGAAATAATTGATTCGTTGCCTGGAGACCTCGAAGATTTAGCCAGCGTCATGAACGCCATGGAATCAAAGGAGTTGATTCAGCTCGAGTGGCGGTCGGATCAGGGGACATATAGCGTTACGGTGTGAAAAAAATGAGCGACTCTATTTATGTAGAGAATATGACAAAGCGTTTCGAAGATGTTGAAGCGGTTTCCGGCATTTCCTTTAGTGTCCGGCAAGGCGAGCTGTTCGGTTTTCTCGGCCCCAACGGGGCAGGCAAGACCACGACCATTAACATGCTCACGGGACTGGCGCGGCCAGACACAGGAACGATCCGCATCGGCGGCATCGACTGTACGGCTAATCCCAGGGCGGCCCAGCATCTGGTCGGCGTGGTCCCGGACGAAAGCAACCTGTATCCGGAACTCACCGGTTTTGACAACCTGTGCTTCTGCGCATCACTTTACGGGATGGCTAAAGCCGAAAGACAAGCCAGGGCCCGTGAACTTCTGGATGCTTTTGATTTGACCCCGGCGGCGGATCGCAAGTTCGCCGGCTATTCAAAAGGCATGAAGCGCAAGCTCACCATCGCCGCTGGCATCATACACAGGCCGTCCATCCTTTTTTTGGACGAGCCCACTACGGGTATCGATGTGGCCAGCGCCCGGCAATTGCGGCAGCTGATCGCAAACCTGCACCAGGAAGGGACCACCATCTTCCTGACCACCCATTACATCGAAGAAGCCGAGCGGCTCTGCGACCGCATCGCGTTCATCGTGTCCGGGCGTATCTTTCGAATCGACACGGTGGAGCAACTGGTTCAACCGATCAGGGAAAAACATGTGATGCGGATTGCCTGCGCTAAAATGCCGAACGGCATTCACAACAAGCTCGCTGAAGCCTTTCCGGAACTTACCTTTACGGTATCGAACGGCAGCTTCATTCGGGTGGAATCCGGAGAACCCGTCCAGGTCGGCCCCTTGGTCCGCTTTCTTGAAGACAATGGAGCCGAGGTCACTGAAGCGCGGCGCGTGCGACCGTCCCTTGAGGACATTTTCGTAAACATAACCGGTATCGAGGCGGACGCCATGCGCAAAGAAAAGGAGAAGAAAGGGGGCGGATAATGAAATTATGGATCGCCTTCTGGAACATTCTGGTCAAGGACATGCGGACCTATTACCTGAAGCCGCCGAACGTCAGTTGGGGGCTTATTTTCCCTCTGGCGTGGACGGGCATGTTCTTCATTAAGTCCGGCAGCGGGCTGGACAGCATCATGGGGTTGCTGCCGGGCGTGGTGGCTATCTCCATTCTGTTCGGGACCACATCGATGCTGGCGGTGACGGTAACCTTCGAAAAAAAGAACCGCTCCTTCGAACGTCTGTTACTTGCGCCCATACCCTTTGAATTGCTGATGCTGGCCAAGACCAGCGGGGCCATCCTGTTCGGTGTGGCCAACGCCTTCGTGCCGGTCATCATGGCCGCTTTTCTGGCCGATCTGTCTTCGGTCGCCTGGCGCGTTTTCGTGCCTGCCGTTATCATGATCGCCGTGGCCTCAACCTTTCTGGGCCTGTTCATCGCCGTGGCGGTGAGCGAGGTGTTCGAGGCGCAAACCTTTTCCAACTTCTTCCGCTTCCCCATGATCTTTCTGTGCGGACTCTTTTTCCCCATTGAAAAACTTCCCGTTTTTCTTAAACCCTTGTCTTACGCCTTCCCCTTGACCTACGGAGCCGACGTCCTCCACGGGGCCGTGCACGGCGGACACACCATGCCGTTTGCCCTGGACCTGGCCCTGCTCTCCGCTTTCTGCGTTTTTCTGTTCGTCGCCAGCCTATGGAACATCAAGCGCAGATGGATTATCTGATCTATATCATCCCCTGAATCCTATCCCGACACCTCGCCCCTCGTGCCGGTAAGTATCCGGTGGATGCCGCCAGAAGTGTGGCTCGACCGGAGATCGCCGAACAGATCGCCGGTGCCAACGGCCTCACCCCTGTGGTGAAATCCAAGAAGTGCAGGAAGCCAACACATTATTCACGATGGCGATTGCCCATGCCGTCCGCCAAGGGTGCGACGTCCGAAATCTGTATGAGCAGATTGTGACCTAAGCGGAAGCTATGGAGGTGGACGGGAACCTCCTCGATGCGGCCCAAGGAGCCGCTGAATCACCGCCCGCCGATTATGTCCATCAGCAGGGGTGGGTACTGACGGCATTCCGCAACGCTGGTTTTTCTAATAATCGCAATTTTAAAGAGTTGCAGCTTCCCAGACATTTCCTTCGAAGTTCTCCGTTCTCCTGAAAATCCGCTTTTTCTATACATTGTGGGGGGTCATATAGATTGATCACTAGATATACAAGGGTAGAAACCGGCATTGTATCGAAGGCGGGATTTATCGGGTTGCTGTTTGACGTTCG
>JAWOBE010000128.1:0-7978 GCA_046498185.1 Desulfatiglandaceae bacterium
AATCGAACGGTCTTTTAGATGAATAATCCATTGTTTCCTGGGTCGTGAAAAACCCTTCGAATATGCGCCTCTGATTTTCTTCCGTAATACCGACTCCGTAATCCGTCACCACCAGTTCCACACCGCTTCCCTCGGGCCGCACCGCAACTTCCACCTTTCCCCCATCAGGCGTATTTTCAACCGCGTTTTTAATCAGGCCTCCCACGACCTTACCGAGCACAGCACCCGGTATCATCACCGGGTCCACTTCTTGGAAGTCCGCCACGATATCAATCTTTCTGTGGGCAAAGGAATCCTTTAAATCATCCAGGAAAGTAGGAATGAATTGATCCAGCCTTATGGGTTCCGAAACGTATTCCTTGGGGCCAAAGATATCGTCAATCCGAGCAGATATCCGCGCCGCCAGGTCACCGTCTTCCGACTCGATTTCAACAAAACTGGCGAGCTGATCCCTGCATACATCGAGCATTGAAGACAACATGTAATTCGTACGGTAATGGCCGTTTCTCATGATATCCTCGACCTCGTACTGAACCTCCAGTATGCGATCCAGATTCCGCCTTGCACGATCCAGAACCGGCTCCCACAAATTTTTAGGGATCGAGGAAATCCTTTTTTCAATGATACTCAGGCACGCCCCCAGCACCGACAGGGGCGTCTTCAGCTCATGGGAAAGATGATTGATAACCTTGTCTTTTGCACGGTTGAGGCTGCTTACCTCCTTGTATGCCTTTTTCAACTCCTCGGCGAATTTTACATTTTCAATGCTCAGCGCCACACTTCCCGCCATCGTGCTCAGCAGGTCGACATCAATTTCATCGAAGCGACCCGATTTTTTGTTCATCGCGGACAGTACGCCGATGATTCGGTCCCTGCTTCTGAGCGGTACATCCAGGAGACTCTTGGTCGTAAAGCCCGCTTTTAAATCAACGACCGGATAAAAATCCTCATCGGCGGAAACATCATCAACAACGGCGGGCTCACCGGTTCTGATAACCCTGCCGGAAACTCCGGTGTCGGCAGGCCAGCGCAGTTCCTTCGCTCGTTTCTGAGCGCTGGTGTCCTCATGGGCTGCGGCTTTGAAAAAAAGTTGGTGTTTTTCTTCATCCAGAAAAATAACCAGCGCTCCCTCGACTTCCAGGATACCCTTAACCTCGGTGGTTACGAAGTCGAGCAGTTCATCCAATTCGTGATGCCCTGGCAATTCCAGGCTGAAATTAAGCAAGGACTCATTGTTGCGGGCGATGCGGGTTTTGTGTGTTATGTCTCGTGCGATCCCGCGGAATCCAACGCCCTTCCCTTCCTGGTTCCTTATCAGATGTGCAGAAAGTGATATGACTCTGGTCTCTGCATTCTTTCCAACAGTTTTCCACACAAAATCGGTGATCCCCCGACCTGTCCTGTAAATGCTGTCAAAGCTCGCGAATGCACTGGCAGCGCTTTTCGGGTCCATAAATTTTCGGATGTTTCGGAATTGGATTTCGGACCTGGGGTATCCGAAAATTTCACATAAGGCGTCGTTGAAATAAAGAAAATAGCCGTCTATATCTATCTCGTAGACGCCTTCTTCTATGTCCTCGACAAAAGCCTTGTAGCGCTCACTCGAAAGCTTCTGGGTGGAACTGTACATTCCATCGGCGGAACCGCCACAGACTTGCACCGCTCCCGCCCCTTCTTTCTCGTCTCCAGGGGATCGAGTGGATTTTGACATTGATACTCCGCATTGAAAAAAATTTACCTGATTTATATATTCCATCCCGCCGGCACCTGTCAATCGATAATTATCGATTTATTACTTAATTTTAAAAATAATAATTACAAAAAATAAAAAAAGGACAATTTTACCTGTTTCATTATCCGGACTTTTTCAAATTAATATCAGCTTTTTCGGCTGCCGGTCTTGTGGACGCAACGCATTTATTTTATACTTTTTTGATCAGGAAAAATAGTTCCGGCAGACTTATTAAGCAATCGAATCATAAATATTTCAAGGGCTCACTTTTTTAATTTCGAGATGCGGATTCCATGACACAAAACTATTCAACAGTGGAAATTTTCACCGACGGGGCCTGCAAGGGGAACCCCGGCCCGGGCGGGTATGGTGCAATTCTCAGATCCGGTGGCAGGGAAAAGGAAATTTCCGGATGCGAGCGACAGACGACCAATAACCGGATGGAAATGATGGCTGCGATCGCAGCTCTCCAATGTTTGAAGCGACCGTGCAGGGTTGTTTTGACCACAGACTCCAATTATTTGGTGAAAGGCATGACACAGTGGCTCCCGGGATGGATTCGAAGCAACTGGATAAATTCCCAGAAGGAACCGGTTAAAAACAAAGAGTTGTGGAAACAGCTCCTGGAACTCAGCAACGTTCATAAAATACAATGGAAACACGTGAGAGGGCACCGGGGACATCCTGAAAATGAACGCTGCGATCGGCTCGCCCGAGATGCGATAAAGGGCTGCAGATAAAAGTAAAGTTCTCTATACTTTTCCGAACTGAAGTTACATGATTTATAACATTAAATACCGGAGGACAATATAATGAAATGTCCAAAATGCGGATATATAAGCTTTGATCATAATAAAAACTGTCCCAAGTGCAAAAAATCGCTGAGAGAGGAGGCGGCAAAGATGAATCTCCCCGATTACGAACCGGCCCCACCGTTTCTCCTGGCTTCGTTGGTAGGGGAAGAAACATCTGAGAAAATCTCTTCTTTCGGCGTTGATATGAGTCACCTGCCCGGTTTCAATATCGAAGAAAACACAATGATGTCAGGCCAGGAATATGAAGACTTAAATGAAGAAATAGAAATCAATCTCCACTATAAAAATGCCGGGCAACGTGAAAACGCTGCAAAAGGCCCACAAGATATAGATATGGACGAAACAGATTTTCGAGAACAGCCTGAGCTCCATAATAATATTGATGAAAAAGAATTCGTCCTGGAACTTTTTGACTTCTCCTCGGACCACGAATCAAACGAAAAAAGCTTTTTGACGCACAACGAGGAGGGGCAGTCCATCGAACCCGGAAAGAATCCGACGGACAACGAGTCTGCTCCGCTTCTTTTTGAAGACCACTTTATGGAAAAACATCACCAAAAGCCTTCCAAAGAGGAAATAGCATTCGACCCTGAAAGCCACCTGCTGGCCCTTGAAAATGAGATTAGGCAAAATGAGGCTGCAGAGCATAAAGACCCGGGATACGAAGAGATTTCCTTCGACGCGGTGGCAATGGGGCTGGAACCAGGCGGTCGAAAAGATGAAGAGTTGGTGATCACTTCCGATGATTTTGATTTCGAGCTGCTGGAAAATGAGGATGAAGAAAAAAAGAGTTGACGGGAATCCTCATTTTTACTCTTGACCTCCTGCCCCGCCACTTCTATAATCCCTTTTGTTTCAGAGCCGAGATAGCTCAGCCGGTAGAGCAGGGGACTGAAAATCCCCGTGTCCCCAGTTCAATTCTGGGTCTCGGCACCAGGAAGATCAAGGGGTTACGGTACTTTTGCCGTAACCCCTTTTTCTTTAGCAAGAGCAAGTCAAAAATCATCCCTGTTTGCATGGGTAATTTCAATGCAATTTTTAGATTCAAAAGAGATTCCCATGTAGTTCGTTTCAGTTTGAGGCGGGCGCCAACCTGGTTTCATTCTTTTCTTTTGGAATCAATGTCCCGTTCAAAATTGAAATCACATCACGAAGGGAATCCACTTCGTATGACTTAAATTCTCTGCGTTGCCCATGAAAGCCTCTCTTTCTGTGAATTTTGAGCGGTCCGCGCGACTTCATCTCCTCGATGAAACACGGCTTCCGCCTTCCGCGGCGCCGACGGCTGCCGGGGGCCAGTCCGTGCCGGCGATGTCGACAAGCTCGGCGACAAAGCTTCCCACCGGAACCTTGCTTCTGACCCGCACCGGGATTCGATAGGCATCCGCTGTCACCCATATCTGCATGCCGGCCCCTTCGGGTTTTTCGAAGGCGCCGGAGATGTCATCCATCGTTAATTCCAACAGGAAAACCTCGAATTTCCCCATGGCAGTCTCTATATTTTCGCGGCGGACCAAATCGGCCCGCCCGATGATGCTTCTCTTACCGTCGGCCACGGGATGGGAAAGAGTGGCGCCTTCCCGGAGCTCGCCCAGGCGGAACGCGTAAAACACGGCAAAAGGGTCGAAGGTGCCGGGTTCGATGTCGATGGGTGCGCGTTTTTTCTCGAAATTGCTGTAACGGACCGTGGCTGAGTCCGGATCGAAAACGACCTTTTCCTCCCTGTGTTTTTTGCCCAGGGTTTTCCTCGTATAGTAAATGCTGCGGCTCATATCCATTTCCACATAGCTGTTCATATGGTCCCGCACCTTGTAGAAGACATCAACCGCCGGATATGTATAGGCCGTCAGCCGGAAGCGCCGGACCTGGCGGCCGCCGACAACCTCGTGCGGCAACACCTCGAGAACGGCTTCGCCGGCCGGAATAATAGTCCAGTACACCTTGAAGACCATCTTCTCCCCGGGCTGGAACGGCATACTGCTTCCTGCACCTTCTGCCGCAGAGGAGACAGCTGCAGGGAAAACCAAGAGGATAAAAGCTATTTTCAATATTCGTGAATGAAATCCCATTTTTTTATCATTTCCATTAAAAAAATTTAAGATAATGAAGTGGCGTAAAAAGTACCATCCCCGCCTTATCGGCGTCGGGATCGGTATCGGGGTCGAAAAGGTCGTCAGTCAACTTCCGATACCGACAACGAGGGACATGATTGTTTTCACTTTTTACGGTTTCGTCAATACTGGCTGATTGAACGAGGCACAGCCGGTATTTCAGAATAGCTTCAGATTCCAGGGATGCCCATTTATTACGTCTAAAGAGAACCTTTTAAACGAGACCATTTTATATAATTTAGGCAAATAAGTAAATCCCGAGGGCAAGTCTGCATATCAATATGTCAATGTTTATGTTTTTATTTCCATTGATGGGCTTGAGTGGCTGGGATACCTTATCTCTGGAAAAAATTGAGTCGTGTGGAACACTTGTGATAGCCGGATCTCCAGGTTTGAAAACTGCCACTACGAAAAATACTACAAGCATCACTTTGCCGGGGCTGTTCCTATCAGCCGGAAAAAGGGCCAGGGCATCGCTCGGTTCCTGGCCCAGCTGAGAATCTTGAAGGGGTATTCCATAGCAATCATTGAACACTGCGCGTGGGCGGTGAACGAAGACGGTGCTAGCGCCGACGTAGCGAGTCCGATTCCACGGACTCATTCGCCGGGGGCGATTTATTCCATTGCCTGACTGATATAGCTTGTTACGGATAGCGAAGTGGTTCCTCTCGTATCTCTTCGCACTGTCACCGAGGGCGGCATCGGCCGCCGCCATATTTCCGGAACCACCAAAAGAAGGAGTTGTCGAATCAGGCGGCGGCACTGCACAAGATCAAGATAATGCACCCCACACACAATTACGGTGCGCGGTAGAGTTCCTCGCGCCTTTTGCGCTCAAGTTCGTTGAGTCTTTCCCTCATCTCCCTTTCCATCTCCAGGCTCCATACGGTCCTGCCGTCTATGATCAGTTCTACCACATCAATAGAGCGATACTTTTCGTCTACCAAACCCTTGACCGTAACCTCCTTAAGCACATGCCGGGCTTTTATGCCGCGGTCCAGGTTGGGCATAAGATAAAAATCACCCGATTCCACAACCAGCACGAAATCACGCTCCAAGGCCAGCATCGGATCAGACTGGTCTATCGGGCAGGTATAGCCCACCGTCGCGCAAGTAAGGCCTGCGATTGTCCCGGTCTTCGTTTCAATAGCCGCTGATGCGGTAAGGGGCAGAGCACAGAGAAAAATTCCCACTAACAAAACACTTGTAAAATTTTTCCTTAATCCTTTCATGGTATACCTCCTCCTAAAATTATTGCGGGTGTTGTTGACAATTTCGCCCGAGCATTTCCTTCCCCGGCCGGAATCGAACCAACCGTCGTTGTCCGCTCCCTGCCGGGCAGTGTTGGTAAGATGGTGCCTCAATAATGGGTCCCGGTAAATGGGGTGAATCCAGTATTAGACTCATTTGCTGGTTTCTGCCAAAAGAAAACAAGTAAAGCAGATTTTCGTTTCACCAAAAAATTCCGCTTTCTCGAACTTATTGGAATACTCGGGCGGGTAGAAAATCTTTTTTTCTGTAAGCGCTCGTCTCTACGTCTCTTCGTGCTTAAAAGCAAGCTCACCTTGTGTCATTATTTTATTTCACCTCGTTGATGATAGTGTTGATGATAGTTTTGTCTGGTCAAAACCATTCTATAGGTTTGTCTCTACAAGCTCAGCGAGGTATTTTATTCATTTGATGGCAAATCCAGTTATTTCGATAACTTGTAAATATCGGATCAAGTCTGGGATGACGGCCGGGAGACTTGTTACGAGGTCATCGACATTGACTTTCCTGCTGTGATATCCTAAAAATCAGCGTTCGGATTTTTCAGCATGCATTAGCAGCATGAATTTTTTTCGAGCAAGTGCCTAAAAAAATACGGCACGTTTTTCGGAGGATACTGTGAATGAAAATCATCATAGTCGGAGCGGGCGAGGTAGGCTTCCACCTCGCACAAAAATTATCTGAAGAAAACAAGAACGTCGTTGTCGTCGAGAAGGATCCCAAGAATCTGAAACGTATCGATGAAGAACTTGACGTACAGACTTTTTCCGGTTCCGGCACAAGCCCTCGCCTGCTGAGAGAAGCCGGCCTGCTGGAAGCCGATCTGCTTGTCGCTGCCACCGACAGCGATGAAGTGAACTTGATCTCCTGCCTTATTGCAAAAAGTCTTAATCCTTACATCGTAAAAATCGCCAGGGTTCGGAATCTGGAATATCTTCAGGAAAAGTCCTTGTTCGGAAAAGACATGCTCGGGGTCGATCATGTGATCAACCCGGAGGCTTTGGTGGTCGATTCCATACTAAAGTTACTTGAAGTACCGGAGGCATCTGAAATTATCGATTTTGTAAATGGAAGAGTCAGGCTTCTGGGGGTGATTATTCCGCCGGATTCCCCTCTCGTCGATACTCGCCTGATGGATGCTGAAGCGGAAAGGAATGATATTCTGGTGGGTGCAATTGCCAGGGGCGAAGAAATTATCATCCCTCGAGGAACCGACAAAGTTAAAGCCGGCGACCTGGTTTATTTTGTCGTTAAGCCTGAAAGTCAATCAAGCATATTACTGGCCATTGGGATCGAAAAAAAGCCGCTTAAGAGAGTCATCATCATCGGTGCGGGTCAGGCAGGGGCATCACTTGCCGCGGCCCTGGATAAAAAGAAAATAAACACGAAAATCATCGACAAGAACTCTGACCGCTGCGCACAACTTGCGGAATCCCTTGAACATGTCATTGTTATTCATGGGGATGGCACAAACAAGGAGCTGTTGGTCGAAGAAAACATCGCTGATGTAGATTTTTTGATTTCGCTAACCGGAAGTGAGGAAAGTAACATCTTGATTTCACTTTTGGCAAAACACCTGGGCGCAAAGCGAACCATCAGCCGGATCGGCAACCTGAATTACCTTCCTTTCGTGCCGGCAATCGGGATATCGACTCTGGTGAGCGCCAGGCTATGCGCAGTGAGGGCCATCCTTCAGTATATCCGAAAAGGAAAAATAATCTCCGTGGCCCCGCTCAAAGGTGAACATGCTGAGGCCATTGAAGCCGAAGCTCTCGAGACCTCGGACATTGTGAATACGCCTCTTTCCAAAATTAAATTCCCCCCGCGTACACTTGTCGCCGCGATAGTAAGAGGCGAGGAACTAATTATACCAAAAGGCGATTCGATTATATTGGCCCATGATCGCCTTTTGATTTTCTCGGTTAAAGAATCCATATCAAAGCTGGAGAAACTACTTACCGTAAAGCTCGAATATTTTTGATCCGCACTCTGCCCCAATTTTTATGATAAGTGTTTTGATGAGTTCGCCTTCACTCTTGGTTCTTTCCACG
>JAWOBE010000134.1:0-2610 GCA_046498185.1 Desulfatiglandaceae bacterium
TTTCTTATCTTCGTTGACTTCTGTAGCAAGAAATCGTATAAGTCCCCTCAATTGTGTCAGAATCGAAGGGAATAGTGAATGAATGAATCCGAACGGACAATGACGATCCAGTTTACCGGCAGAGCGGCTGACGCCCATAAAGTTCCTGCGTCGGTCCTTAACCAGGTGCTGACGGGTCTGCAACGGTCAATTCATCTCTTGGCCATGCAGCATCAGGAAATTGAGATTCGCCGGAAGGAACGGATATCGAGCGAACTGGAGGATAAATACGTACTTCTCTGCGAGCCGCCCGAACCCGGTAGCTTTCGGATACGGGCTTCGCTGGGCGATCCGCTGAGCGACCTATTCGCCGCTTCTGACATTCAGGCGGTAAGCAAAAGTTTTCACGATTTCTGTAGGGCTGCACAACAAAGAGATGAACACACGATCCGTTCAATCATGCCGGATCGTGGACGGAGAAAACGCCTCTTGGAAGCCTTGGGTAAGACGGTCCCAAAGAGCAGCACCGGCATTCATGTTAACCTGGCGTGGAACGGAAAGCCGTTTCTTGAGTCACAAAACCTGGAACCCGCTCTCAACGAACTGATGCCGGTCACGGCAACTGCCGAGGAGATTCAAACGGTGACCGGCCGCTTAATACGCATCGATTTTGAGGAGAGAAAGGTCACGATTCAGTACCGTCCCACTGAAAGGGAAATGGAATGTTTCTATGAGGAGTCTGTGGAGGAGATGCTTTTGGGACGGCCCAGGGAGCTGATCCAGGTTACTGGCGTCATCCGGTTGGACGAAAATGGCCAGCCGAAGAAAATCGTGGATGTGGAAAAGATTCGCGAGTTGGACCTCTCCCGTTTTTATCGCGAATCCTTCAGAACCCCGACCTCCGTATTGTTTTTCGAGCCCCCCCTCGTTCTGGAGCCCGAACCTGTGGAGGATGAGCAACTGATCTCGTTGACGCACGAGCCCCTGGGCATAGATGTTGTGGCGCCGACCATCGAGGAACTCTCGGTATGCTTGGATGCAGAAGTCCTGATGCTGTGGCGCAACTACGTCCTGGCAGAGGATGCGGTGCTTTCTCCGAAATCCCTGGAGCTGAAACGCAATCTACTGAGCCGCATCAAGGAGGTTGGAGAAATTGGATAAACGGAATGTGGAATCGGGTCTGCTGAGCAAGGGATTTAAAAGGGATGATGCAGACCACCACTACTTTATCTACTATACCATCAACGGGAAGAAAACACCTGTCAAGACCAAGACCAGCCATGGGAGTGCCAAATACAAGAAACTTGGGGCGCCGCTTCTGTCTCAAATGGCTAGGCAATGCCATCTGACCAAACAGGATTTTGAAGACTTGGTGAAATGCCCCCTCACACGAGAGGCGTATGAGAAGCAGCTGATGCAGCAGGGCCAGATATAGAATGTCCTCCGAAACGCGCTGCTAATCCGACGAACCAGATAAACCAGACCAACCAAAAACCCCCTTCGCGCCTTGCGGTTCAAAAAAATCCGCGCCATCTGTGAAATCCGTGCCAAATAAACTAACCAAACTGCCAGCGTCCCCCATTATTGAGATGCTGGCCGGTATTGATGCGGAGATATCCAATGTCGTCGAAAGGAAGATGACTTAACTTTGATTAACTTTGATTCCTATAATTATTTTGCCCTAAATCATCTTGCCTATTGTCCTTGTCGAAAACAGAGGAGATAAAAAATGAACTGGAGAAACCGAATTATTGTGAATCCGGATATCCTCGTAGGAAAACCGGTAATCAAAGGTACTCGTTTGGCCGTGGAATTCATCATAGATTTGTTAGCTCAAGGCTGGACTGAAAAGGATATCTTAGAAAATTATCCGGGCGTGACGCGTGAGGACATCGCATCTTGCCTGAGCTACGCTGGAGAGGTGCTAAAAACCGAAAAGGTTTTCACAATGGGTGCGTGACCATGCGAATCCTCGCTCCCAAGTAACCCAATTATTTTGCCCTAAATTATTTTGTCATAATGTTTTTTACTGCTTCTAATCATTTTGTCCCAAATTATCTTGCCATTGCAAAAGATGCCGCGCACAGGCTGATAAGGCAAAAACAAAAATTGGAAGATGCTTGATCTTTTCGCAGCATTGAAGGTCAACCACATTGAGGACCTTACAAGGGAAGGAGTTTCAGGAATATGGGGAAGACTGCTTTAGAACTAAGTCGCGAGGATTTAGGGCAATATATAAGAGTTGCTTCTCGGCGTCCATCTCCAGTTCTCTCTTCAGACGATAGAAAAAGGCGCCAGACTCTTTTGGCGCGGACAAAAAAAGTCGCGGCGATCCTGAAATCTCAATTCGGAGTGCGACGTGTTATACTTTTCGGCTCGCTCGCCGCTGAACCGTGGAATGGTGTTGGGTCTGATATAGACTTGGCGATCGAAGGGTTAGAAAAGACATCTAATTGGGAAGCATGGCGGGTTACCGAGGAAGAGATGATCGATCATCCGGTCGATTTAGTGGAAATTGAGTCGGCATCAGAGTCACTGCAGCGGGCGATAGAGAGGCACGGGATTGATAAACCTGCCGTCATGGCTTCGGCATCGGTGATGGACACAAACTTACCTCGTCCGGTTTTAAAC
>JAWOBE010000144.1:0-16941 GCA_046498185.1 Desulfatiglandaceae bacterium
CTGTAATCGCGTTCACTTATTTTTTCACAACTCCTTTAATTAAAAAAAAAGCTGAAGAGGCCGCTTTTAATTTCTGCGGTGACTTCGGCTTTTTTATTCAAGGCATGGTAGCGGGGGCAAAAGCTTCCCTTGAATGAATTGAAGAACTTCTGGTATTAGTTTAATTGGAATACATGATTGCCCTCATTCAAGTCTTTTTACCGCGATGATATAATTCTTATTAAGTACTGTTGAACGAGCCTGGGCTCTTGAAGGTACCGTGATTTGCGGTATAGAGGGTAATGAAGACCAGCTGGAAAGAATTATGATTTTTTGGAAATGGTTCCCGTGGAAATACTTTATCAGACGTCTTGCTACATCACATGGGATGCTCGACCCGGTGCGCCTTTTTGCCAGGTTCAGTAAATTTTCGCAGCCTTCCGAGGTGGCTGCCCCCACCGAACTGGTTCGGTCCAGCATCATTTTCCATGCCAGGGGCCTTCTGAACTCACGAGCGATTCAAAGTAACCTGGACTGGTTATGGCCTTACTGGGTGCGGCGGCAGTTCGACCCCCACGATCTTTCATTCATTCCCCGGTCATTTTCTCTTACCCATGTGAACATGACTGGTAGAAACTGGACCGCAGTGGGTCTTCCGGGGTGTGCCGCATACCCACTGGTGGATCCCAGGGGGCTGGTGACACCTTTCTTCGACGGATGGTCCCTGGACTGCTGGCTTATCGACAGTGAAGGGGGAGAGAATTTACTGCCGCCGCGCATCGATGATGTGGAACAGCGCTACCTGATGGATGGGGGGCGCCTCGCAGTTGAAACATCTTTGAATCATGGATCGATGCGGCTTTCATCCATCGTGGAACTGGAACTTGTGGACGCAAGTCCGGTCCTTCGTATCCGCTATGATGCACGAAGTGGCACTTCCTGCCGCCTGGTTGTTGCCCTCAGGCCTTTCAACCCGGAAGGTTTGAGCTTTGTCAACAAATTGAGACTGGAAACCGACAGGTGGATAATCGACGGGTCCGGGGTGGTTGAATTTGGTGACCCGCCGGATGCTTGCAGGATTTCCACCTTCCGAGAGGGGGATGTATTAGCCGCCCTCGACTCGGAAAGCATGGATATGGCGACGGATGGCGAGTGCGATGTCGGAATGCTTTCTGCGGCAGCTTTGTACGATATGAAAGGGGGCTCCCGCCAGCTGGAATTGAGCGTCGATGTCAGCAGGGATCCGGAATATGATCCATCCGCATCCTTTCTCCCTTTCACAGAAAGCTGGGATGAGGCACTGGAAGGTGCATGCGGGCTTGACGTGCCGGATGACCGCTTCCAATATCTTTTTGATGCTGCTGTTCGAACCCTGGTGCTTCATTCCCCGCTGGATGTCTACCCCGGCCCGTTTTATTACAAGCGATTCTGGTTCCGGGATGCGGTTATGATCCTGAATGCGTTGCTGACCGCCGGTTTCCACGATCGGGCGGAACGTATAATCGACCGATTCGGTGCACGGCAGACCGCCAGGGGATATTTCCTCTCCCAGAACGGGGAATGGGATTCCAACGGGCAGGTGCTTTGGGTCTTGAAACGCTTCAAAGATTTGACCGGACGAAATGTTCCTCAAAAGTGGATGAAAAGCTTGGTTAAAGGGGGCGAGTGGCTGCGCCGAAAACGGCTTCCGACCGATTCCGGTTTACTTCACCAGGGACTCCTGCCCGCGGGTTTCAGCGCCGAACACCTCGGAAACAACGATTTTTACTACTGGGACGATTTCTGGGCGATAGCGGGCCTTCGTGCGGCGGCCTGCGTACTTGAATCTGCAGGCGATTGGACGACCGCCTCCGCGTTCAGGCATGAAGCGGAAGATCTTGCCGATTGTGTCGAACGAAGCCTGGACCGATCGGTACACATCCGTAAAATAGACGCAATTCCGGCTTCTCCTTACAGACGGATGGACGCCGGTGCGGTTGGCTCCCTGGCGGCCGGCTATCCTCTTCAGCTCCGTTCTCCCGATGATGCCCGCCTTCTGCGGACCGTGGAATATCTTTTTGATCATTGCTTTGTGGACGGGGCGTTTTTCCAAGACATGATTCATTCAGGCCTCAACCCGTACCTGTCGCTTCACTGCGCCCAGGTGTTTCTCAGGGCGGGGAGCAGTCGGTGGCTCCCGATAGTCGAAAAAGTAGCCGGACTGGCATCGTCCACCGGACAGTGGCCCGAGGCCGTCCATCCGCAAACGGGCGCCGGATGCATGGGGGATGGCCAGCATGTCTGGGCGTCGGCTGAGTGGGTGATGATGATGGGTAATATGTTTGTCCGGGAAGAAGGGGATAATTTGATCATTGGCGAGGGCATCCCCGGGCACTGGATCAAGGGGGGCGGCCGAATGTCCATGGGTCCGGTTTACACCTCGTTCGGACGGGTCACGGTTGATATCTTGGCTGAAAAGGGCGGGGTGGACGTGAAAATTATGGCCTGTTGGAGGAAAAAGCCGGAAAGGGTGTTTGTTCGCTTGCCGGCGGCCTTAGAAGAACGTGAATTGGAACCTGAAACCCGCATGGAGACGAACGTTCAAGTCCGTGCGGACAAATAGACAGGAAGGAGGCTGGCAATGGTGTTAAGGGGATCATACGGGATCAAGGATCGGACGATGCCGGTGAGTTGCCCGGCTTGCCTGGGCGCTGTCGATGTGCCGATCATAGAGCTGGAGCGTGTGAAGGAGATCGTTTGCCCGCACTGCGGCCGGAGACTCCTTGTCGAACCGGGGAAAAAATAAGCATTTCTGCTTTATCAATGGTTTTCGGAAGGTTCACCCTTTACCGCCATGGCCGCTGCGGTAGCCTTTTTTCGGAGAAGCTCCCACTCGACTTTTATCGAATCGAGAACCCGGGTCCATTGCACGAAGATTTCCTGTTCCGGTTCTTCGATGCGGGATCGCTCGTGTTCAAGGACCTCGATGTAGAGATTCTCGAGATGTTCAGCAGAGGCTTCACGGGAAAAACGAGCGGCCGTAAGCCGAGCTTCATGTAAACAATTCCGCTGGAATTCCTCATTTTGAAGGAAATTTTCGACAGCCCGGGTGAATTCTTCCGGCGTTGTATCCTGCGGTAGGAGCCTGCCGTTGATTCCGTCTTTCACCACCTCCCTCGCTCCCGGCGCATCGATTGCCACCACCGGCATACCGGCCGCCATCGCTTCGACCAGCACCATGCCTTGCGTCTCGCTGGTGGATGCGAACACGAACAGATCCATCGAGCAATAGGCATCGGCAAGAGCAGACCCGGTAAGCGATCCCGTCATAATCAGCCTCGATTTCACGCCGGCTGAACGCGCTTTATCAATAATTGTCGTGGACGAGGGGCCTTCACCCACGACGACGAACACCGCGTCCGGTTGCTGTTTCAGCACTTGGATCACGGCTTCCGCCAGATAAGCCAGGTTTTTTTCAGGCGCGAGACGTCCGACATGCCCTAGTACAGGAGTTGAGGAATCTATCCCGTGGTTGCGCCGGAAAATTTCCCCTTTGCCCTTTCGAAAGAATTCCAGGTCGATGCCGGTGGGGATTTCAGTGATCGGAGAAACAACCCCTCGTTCCTTGATCAACCGGGCGACGCTGAGGCTGGGAGCCACCACCCTGTTACACATGTTTGCATAATGGGTTGAAAGATTAATCACGAATCGCCTCATTGAGGGCGAGTCAAGGGAGACATAGTGGGTATAACGCTCATAAAGCGTGTGATGGGTGAATACAAGAGGAAGCTCCCGGCGCGCGGCCGTCCGCAGAGCAGCGTCCCCCATCAGGAAGGGGTGATGACTATGAATCAGGGAGGGTTGAAACGCGTCCAAAGATTTTTTCAAAAGAAACGGGACCGGGATGCGCACCGAGAAATCGCTGCCATTGAAATTCTGAACGGCCGGGACGCGGAACACGTCCGGATCCTTTTCTTCCGGAGCGTCCTGAAAACTCGGGGCCACCACCAGCACTCGGTGCCCGCGCTTTCTTAGATCACATGCGAAAGTATGCACAGAGCGGGCGACACCCCCCACATGTGGAAGATAAGTATTTGTAAACATACATATATTCATTGTTGCTCCACAATTAGATTCGTCAAGAGCTTTGGATAGATGAAAATTTTCAATAATTATAGTCGAGGAACGATTAAAAAGATATAGGGGGAGGTTCGAAAAATGGAAAAGCGCGTATCGGGTAAAATTTACAGGTTTGATGGTATGGACAACCGGCGTATTTAGAGTGAGAATAGCCTCAGCACAGGGTACCTTTACGATAGCATGATTGAAAGGAAATGCAATGGGGATTTACAATCTGGAAAAGATCTTTGAGCCGGACAGTGTCGCGGTTGTCGGCGCAAGCGAAAAATCCGGCAGCATAGGCTCGGCTGTTGTTACAAACTTAATGGAGGGTGGATACCCGGGAAGAATCATCCCGGTTCATCCGAAGTACCGGCGGGTGCACGGTCTGGATGCGCTTGAGTCGTTGAACGCTGTGGATGGGGAGGTTGATTTGGCTGTGATTGCGACTCCAATAGCCACCGTTCCCGATATTATTGAAACATGCGTTGAAAAGGAATTGGGCGCGGCCATTGTGCTTTCAGCCGGAGGCCGTGAAGCAGGGGACAAGGGCCGTGAGATCGAAGCTGAAATTGAAGAGAAAGCCAGAACAGGAGGCCTTCGCATTTTAGGTCCCAACTGCCTTGGCGTTATAGCACCCGGCAGCAAACTGAACGCAAGCTTTGCACCCCAGATGCCCGCCGCAGGAAAAATTGCTTTCGTGTCTCAAAGCGGTGCCATCTGCACTGCGATGCTTGACCTTTCCTTGAAAGAACACATCGGATACAGCCATTTTATCAGCACCGGTTCGATGCTGGATATTGATTTCGGTGACCTTATCGATTACCTCGGCAATGAAGCGCAGGTTGACAGCATTCTTCTGTATATCGAGAGCTTGACCAATTTCAGGAAATTCATGAGCGCTGCGCGTGCGGTTTCGCGTATTAAACCGATTATCGCCCTGAAGGCGGGGAAAAGCAAGGCGGGTTCCCGAGCCGCCGCGTCGCATACCGGCGCTATGACCGGTGAGGATGCGGTCTATGATGCAGCGTTTAAACGTGCGGGAATCACCCGGGTGGGAACCCTTGGGGAGTTTTTCGACTGTGCGGAACTGCTTGCAAAGCAAAAGCCGCCTGCAGGTCCAAAAGTCGTGGTCATAACCAATGCCGGTGGGCCCGGGGTTATGGCTGCAGACAGTATTTCCGAAGCCGGCCTCGATATGTCTCCCCTGCCGGAGAAAATTGAAAAACGACTGGATGACATTCTGCCTCCTTTCTGGAGTAAGGCCAACCCCATCGATATTCTGGGAGATGCCGGGGTCGATCGTTATGCTGAAACCATTCGTTGCTGTTTTGATACAGGAGAATTCGATGGCATGCTGGTTATCGTCAACCCTCAAGCGATGACCAAACCGGAGGCTTTGGCGGAAAAACTGGCTGATATATTGAAGGAAAGGCCTTACCTGGTTGTTACAAGCCTAATGGGTGGTGTGGAAATGGAAAACGCAGTGAATCTTCTCAATCAGGCCGGGCTTCCCACCTACGATACCCCTGAAAGGGCGGTAAAGGCGTTCATGTATCTTCACCAGTATGCCCGGAATCTTGAAGAACTGCAGCAAATACCGCCGAAAATCATAAAGGAACTTGACGTGGATTATGAAAAAGCCCTTGCCTTTATCCAGTCCAGGTTGGAGCAGGGAGAGGGTTTTCTTACCGAGGTGGAGTCCAGGGAGTTGTTGAAGGCCTATGGTATCCGTGTAAACCCTGTGCAGGTTGCATCCTCATCTGAAGAATGTGTACAAATGTCTGAGGAAATGGGTTATCCGGTCGTGATGAAAATTCTTTCCCCCGATATCGTGCATAAAACCGACGCCGGTGGGGTGGCCACCGGGCTTCGATCTCCCGAAGCAGTCTCCGAGGCCTATCTGCGGCTGCATGATGCAGCGCGCCAATACGCCCCAGGGGCGGACCTGCAGGGCGTAACCATTCAGCCGATGATCGAAGGCTCCGGCCTCGAATGTTTCATAGGCGGCAAGATGGATACCAATTTTGGTCCGATCGTGATGTTCGGGATGGGTGGTATTTACGCGGAGGTTTTGCAGGACAGGGCGATAGGGCTCCCACCCATGAACCGGTTGCTTGCCGGCCATTTAATGGAAAATACCCGCGTTTACCAGCTTTTGAAAGGGTACCGCAACCGCCGCGGCGTCGATTTGGTGCGTATGGAGGAAATGTTGATCCGATTTTCGGAATTGCTGATGGATTTTCCGGAAATAGATGAAGCCGATTTAAATCCTGTTTTGTTTTCAGAAGGAGAGCCCTGTGTCGTGGACGCGCGGATCAGCCTGAAGCAATCGGCAATAAAAGCGCCGATGCACATGGCCATCAGTCCTTACCCCTCCGAATACGAATGTCACCTGACGACGGAGGAAGGGCGCTCCGTTTTTCTGCGCCCGATAAAACCGGAAGATGCACCGGCGTTGGAAAATCTCTTTGAAACGTTATCGCCGACAACCATCTATTATCGTTTTTTCGGCGCGATGAAGTCCATTTCCCATAAGATGCTCGCCAGATTTACCCAGATCGACTATGATCGCGAAATCGCAATGGTGGCCTTCGACTCAAATGGTCAAGTCGGAGATGAAATATTGGCGGTCGGAAGAATTATCGGCGATCCGGACGGACGTCGCGGCGAATTCGCCATCGTTGTCGGGGATCCCTGGCAGGGACAGGGAATCGGGGCCGCGGTGCTGCAAAAATGCATCGAAATTGCGGAAGAACGTGGTTTCGAACACATCGAAGGTCCTGTGCTGGCGGAAAATAACAAAATGCTGAAACTGGGGCGCAAGCTGGGTTTCGAGGTCCTGCAACAAGAAGGCGAAGAATATCAGCTGCGTCTGGATTTTTAAAGCTGGAAAATGTACAAAATGTCTTCAAACTCTGGTTCCAACCAGATTTTTTCGTGCAGATAACCAATGAAAGAACCAGCCACTGAAAAAAATCAGCAAGAAAAAAAGAAAAACGGGGAGATCCCGGATATTTCTTTAAAGGGCATATCTCCTTGGATGCTCGATCCTGCCGAAGCTCTCGAAAAATTTGGCTCGGATCGAGACAAGGGTTTGGTTGAGGATCAGGCCCAGAAACGCCTGGAACAGTACGGAGCCAACCGTATTAGAGCCAAACAAAAACGATCGGCAATAGACGTCCTGGTTGATCAGCTCAAAAACCTCATCGTGCTGCTGCTGTTCGTCGCTGCCGCGGTTTCTTTTATCTTCGGGCAGATGCTCGAAGGTGTCTCCATACTTGCGGCTATGCTGATAAACGTGGTCATCGGTTTCGGGACCGAGTTGCGAGCGGTTCGGGCCATGGAGTCACTGAAGGAGATGACTCGTGTGAGGGCCAAGGTGCTGCGCGGTGGTGAGGTTCGTGAAATCGTCGCCACCGGCCTGGTGCCCGGCGATATAGTGATCATGGAGGCCGGCGACATGGTCTCCGCAGATCTAAGGCTGATCGAGTCTAATCGGGTCCAGGCTGATGAATCTTCCCTGACCGGAGAATCGGTTTCGGTGGATAAAGAGGTGGATGTACTGCCGGAAGATACCCCCTTGGCTGAGAGAACCAACATGCTTTTCAAGGGTACCGTGCTGACCCAGGGTTCCGCAAAAGGGCTCGTGGTTTCCACGGGAATGTCCACCGAAATCGGCCATATATCGGAGCTCACCGAAGCGGCCGAGAAAGAAGAGGCCACACCGCTTGAGAAGCGGCTGAACCAACTGGGCCAACGCTTGATTTGGCTGACTCTGGCCATCGCTGCTCTCGTGGGTTTAACAGGGTTCATCGGCGGTCAGGATGTCTTTCTGATTTTTGAAACATCCATTGCGTTAGCGGTGGCGGCCATTCCAGAGGGCCTGCCGATTGTGGCCACAATCGCCCTGGCCCGGGGAATGTGGCGCATGGTGAAAAAAAACGCTTTGGTCAACCGCCTTTCTTCGGTGGAAACCCTTGGCGCTACCAGTATCATCTTTACGGACAAGACAGGAACCCTGACCGAAAACAAAATGACCTTAACCCAACTGGCGATACCCTCCTCAGATGGCGTGAAATATATTGACGTCAACGCCAATGCGGATCCTCCGTTTCTGAATCAATCAGAGGAAGCACTCGACAGCCCGCTGCAAAAAAGTGTCGAGGAAATTTTGACATG
Source organism: Desulfatiglandaceae bacterium (assembly GCA_046498185.1). GTDB lineage: Bacteria > Desulfobacterota > DSM-4660 > Desulfatiglandales > Desulfatiglandaceae > CAYXDR01. Next base: position 8,260 of record JAWOBE010000144.1, read on the forward strand.
CGGGGTCTTGTGCAACAATGCAGAGCTCGGAGAAGACGGCGGTGGGGTCGGTGACCCACTGGAGGTCGCACTCCTTACGGCCGGCCGGATGCTCGGCCTGGAAAGGAGAGATATGTTGAAATCGCTTCCTGAAAAAAAGGAAGTGGCTTTCAGTGACGAGACCAAAATGATGGGCACATGGCACGGGGACGGGGATCAGTTCCTGCTTGCCGTCAAGGGAGCCCCCGAAGCGGTGATTGACGCGTGTACCAAGTCTATGAAAGGAACCGGTGAAGAAGTAAACCTGAACCAGGAGGATCGGGAAAGACTGCTGAAAGCCAACGAGGATATGGCTGCACAGGGCCTGCGTGTGCTGTCCGTAGCCCGAAGGCATACAAGTACAATCAAGGAAGATCCGTATTCTTCGCTCATCTTTTTGGGACTTGTTGGATTACTTGATCCACCCCGGGAAGGTGTGAAAGATGTCATTGATGACCTGCATGGCGCAGGGATCCGCGTGGTCATGGTCACAGGAGATCAATCGATGACGGCGCATTATGTGGGTAAAGCGCTTGGTCTCAACAGGGAGGATGAACCGGTGATCCAGGGAAAGGAGCTTTCCGATCCCGGCGAACTCAGCTCCGGGGAACGCCGAAGATTACTGAAGTCTTCAATTTTTGCGCGTATCAGCCCGGAACAGAAACTGAACATCATCTCTCTGTTCCAGTCCGAGGGATTGGTGGTCGCGATGACTGGAGACGGGGTCAATGACGCGCCGGCTTTGACGAAAGCCGATATCGGAGTGGCCATGGGAAAACGAGGGACTCAGGTTGCCCGGGAAGCATCGGATATCGTATTGAAGGATGACGCGTTCAGCACCATCGCCCTGGCTGTGGAACAGGGGAGGGTGATATTCAACAATATCCGTAAATTTATCGTCTTTCTTCTCTCGGGGAATATCGGCACGATCCTTATCGTTGGAACGGCGATGCTTTTCGGTGACACGTTACCTCTTCTTCCCCTGCAGATACTTTACCTGAACATGATCAGCGATGTTTTCCCGGCCCTGGCTCTCGGAGCTGCCGAGGGCGACCACTCGGTGATGGAATCGCCTCCGCGGCCGCGGTCCGAGCCGGTGGTTCCCGGCTCTTTATGGGTGATGATCGGAGCTTACGGCGTCTTGCTCGCGGCAACTGTTTTAACGGGTTTCTGGGTGGCAATGGAGGCTATGTCCCTGCCTCCCGAGCAGGCTGTGACCGTTTCCTTCCTGACCCTGGCGTTTACTCGTACCTGGCATGTCTTCAACATGAGGGATTTCGGCTCCAACCTCTTCTCGAACGATGTCACCCGCAATCCCTTCGTTTGGGGGGCTGTGGCGTTAAGCGTGGGATTGCTGCTGCTGGCGGTTTATTTCCCGCCGCTGGCAAACGTGCTGAGCATGGTTACTCCCAGTTCCGGGGAGTGGTTGTTGATCCTCGGTATCAGCCTGGTTCCACTCGGGGTGGTACAGGTTGCAAAACAATTTTCTTTCCTAAATCCGCTGCGGCGGGAAAATGAAAAATGATTACGCTTATAATACACACACTCCTTTTTTGATACAGGATTCACCCCATTTTTTTCGCTGATGATACGCTGTAATATTTAAATTCAATCATTTCACAGGAGGTGCCTAGTGCGAGCACACAAGGAGGTATCGTGGATCAGAAGAAGATAATTCTTTCAAGATCCGATTATGACGCGGTCATCTTTGACCTGGACGGCGTGGTCACCAGAACAGCAAAGGTGCATTTCATTGCATGGAAGCGACTTTTCGACGAATATATCGAGAAGCACACAAAGAGCGACAAGTGGGAATCTTTCGATAACGACGATTATCTTCGATATGTGGATGGAAAACCGAGATACGAGGGAGTCAGAAGTTTCCTTGAATCCAGGAATATTGAAATACCATATGGAAATCCAGAAGATGAACCTGGAAAAGAGACGATATGCGGGCTCGGAAATCTCAAGAACAAGTATTTCAATGAACTCATAGAAAAAAATGGTGTTGAAGTCTACGGACCGGCCGTTTCTCTTCTGCGCAGACTCCGCTCCACAGGGCTTAAAACCGCTGTTGTCTCGTCGAGCAAAAATTGTGTCGCTGTATTGAAATCAGCTCAACTCATCGATTTGTTCGATCATAAGGTAGACGGAGTCGACGCCCGGAAGATGGGACTCGACGGAAAGCCGCATCCGGATATTTTTTTGGCGGCTGCGGAGAAACTCCTGGTGGATCCGAAGCGCTCGGTCGTGCTGGAAGATGCGATATCCGGGGTTGAGGCCGGTAAGAGAGGCGAATTCGGCATGGTTATAGGCGTCGATCGAACAGGACATGCAGACCTGCTTAAACGGCACGGCGCGGATAATGTGATATCCGATTTGTCCGCCATCGAGCTGGAGGGCGGCTTTTCGTCACCGGCCGATCCGATCCCTTCGGCGTTGAAACATTTCAATGAGATCTTCTACAGAACTGAAAATAAAGAAATCGCGGTTTTTCTAGATTATGACGGGACGCTTACTCCGATTGTAAAAGAGCCCTCCGACGCGATACTCTCGGATTCCATCCGGGATGTGCTTATGGAGATGTCCGAGCAGATACCTGTGGCGGTTATCAGTGGCAGAGACCGACCGGATGTGCAACGTCTCGTCGGCATCGAGGGCATTTATTATGCCGGCAGCCACGGTTTTGACATAGCAGCCCCGGACGGCACTGAAACAGGGCCTGAAAAAGGGGAAGATTTTCTGCCTGCTTTGGATCGTGCTGAAGAGGAGCTTAAAGAAAGATTGGAGGCGGTCCCCGGCCTCAAGATTGAACGGAAGAAATTTTCCATAGCGGTGCACTATCGCAATGTGGCCGAGGAGGATGTTTCGGGCGTCAATAGGACGGTCGAGGAAGTAAAGGACATTTTCCCCGAATTAAGTCTTTCCGGGGGAAAGAAAATTTTTGAACTGCAGCCCGCAATGGACTGGCATAAGGGCAGGGCTTTGATATGGCTTATTGAAAAGCTTGGACTCGACAGGTCCGATGTCGTCCCCTTTTATATTGGAGACGACACCACCGATGAGGATGCATTCAGGGCAATCAAGAACAGGGGGATCGGCGTCGTGGTTATGGATTCCTATCGCGATAGTGAAGCGGAGTACCGGCTCAAAAACCCCGATGAGGTGGGACGGTTTTTACGGAAACTCGTCGTGTTGCAGAAAGGAGGTAATCGATGACTGTCTGGTCTCTCACGTATGAGGGGTTTGACCCCAACGAAGAAAAGTTGAGGGAAGCCCTATGCACGCTTGGAAACGGCTATTTCGCGACAAGGGGCGCGGGATCGGAATCCTGCGCCGATGATATCCACTACCCCGGCGCTTACCTGGCGGGCGGATATAACCGCCTCGGAACGGAAATAAAGGACAGGGTCATCGAAAATGAAGACCTTGTAAACCTGCCTAACTGGCTCTGCTTGAGCTTTCGGTACGAAGGACAAGATTGGTTTAATCTCAAGAATATGGAGATCCTGGATTACCGTCAGGAGCTGGAGGTAAAAAAAGGCATTTTGACCCGAACCGTGAAATTCGAGGATAGCGACGGGCGGCGGACCAACTTAACAGAACGCCGTCTGGTTCACATGTCCGAACCTCATCTGGCTGCGCTTGAAGTCGTTTTGACTCCTGAAAACTGGTCCGGCGAAGTGGAATTCAGATCGGCTCTCGATGGGAGGGTCGTCAATGACGGAGTACCCCGCTACAGAGGTTTGAACAACAGGCATTTGGAATCGCTGGTTACACGAGCGATCGACAACGAAAACATCCTGCTCAAGGTGCAGACAAATCAATCACAACTTCGCATAGCCCAGGCGGCCCGGACCCGTATTTTCAGGAACTGGGATTCAATGGATGTTTTTTTGGACACCAGGGAGGAGGAGGGTTACATCGCCCGCCATTTGACGGTGCAGGCCGAAAAAGGCGTTGATATTCGAGTGGAAAAAGTAATTGCCATTTTTACCTCGAGAGACAATGCTTCGTCCGAATGCGCGCTCGAAGCGGAAAAAGCTGTCAAAAGGGCCGAAGGTTTCAATGAGTTGGTCCAATCCCATGCCCTCGCATGGAAACATCTATGGCGCCGTTTTGACATTGAATTCGAAGAAAATTTTCCTCCGGAAGAAGACAGAACGCGCATGATTCTACATCTATATACTTTTCATCTTCTTCAAAGCACTTCCATGCATACGATGGCCCTGGATGTGGGTGTTCCGTCAAGGGGTTGGCACGGTGAAGCCTACAGGGGCCATATTTTCTGGGATGAGCTTTTCATCTTTCCGTTTTTGAACCTGCGGGTTCCGGAGATAACTCGGGCTCTTCTGATGTATCGCTACCGGAGGATCGCCGAAGCCCGCGCCGCGGCTGAGGAAGCAGGGTATAGGGGTGCGATGTATCCGTGGCAAAGTGGAAGTAACGGGCGCGAGGAAACACAGAAAATCCATCTGAATCCGAAATCCGGCCGATGGATACCCGACAATTCCCGTCTTCAGCGCCATGTTAACGCGGCGATCGTCCGCAACATATACGAGTACTACCAGGTTACAGAAGACAGGGAGTTTTTGTCATTTTACGGAGCGGAGATGATCCTGGAAATCGCACGTTTCTGGTCGAGTATTTCGAGCTATAATCCTGATCTGGACAGGTATGAAATCCTCGGTGTTATGGGACCTGATGAATACCATGAAGCTTACCCAGGCTCCGATCGACCCGGGCTGGATAACAATGCATATACCAATATCATGGCTGTGTGGGTTTTAACCGAGGCGCTGAAAGTATTGGAGATTCTTCCGGAAGACCGGAGAAATGAGCTTTGCGAGGCCCTGGAACTGCAAGACGAAGAGCTGGATCGCTGGCGTGATATCAGCAGGAAGATGCGTGTAATTTTCCACGGGGACGGTATTATCAGCCAGTTTGAAGACTACGATGAACTGGAAGAGTTCGACTGGGATGGTTATAGAGAAAAATATAATGATATTCAAAGATTAGATAGGATACTTGAAGCTGAAAACGATTCCCCTAACCGCTACAAGGCCTCCAAACAGGCCGATGTGTTGATGTTGTTCTTCGTATTTTCGTCCGACGAACTAAGATCCATTTTCGAAAGACTCGGCTATTTGTTCGAGTACGAGACCATACCCAGAAATATCGATTATTATATCAAGCGTACATCCCATGGTTCTACTCTGAGCAGGGTGGTACATTCATGGGTCCTTTCGAGAAGCAAGAGGGCCTGGTCATGGAACCTTTTCAAAAAAGCTCTGGAAAGCGATATATCGGACATACAAGGGGGGACTACTCCGGAAGGTATTCATCTGGGTGCGATGGCCGGATGTGTAAACATGATCCAGATGGGATATACCGGAATGGAAACACGAGGTGACATGTTGTGGCTCAATCCCTGCCTCCCCAGGGAACTGAAGGCCCTCAGGATGCAGATTCATTATCGGGGGCACAATTTGTATATTGAGGTTTCGCCCGATAAAATGATCGTAACGACATGCAAAGCGACGGAAAAACCGATAAAAATCGGTTACAAAGAGAAAGTTTTTGAACTTGAGGAGGGGAGAAGCCTGGAGGTCGCATTGAATGGAAAATAAGGAAACACGTTAATTGTCAAAATTTCGACTCGTATTTTGCGGGATTTTTCATGCTCAAATAAGAATTGGTGGGTACAGGTCAACGGTTTTCCGTATTTTCGACCTTGGATGTTTCTTTATGATTTCTTATTTTTTCAGTAATGTTATGAATTTTCTTGACGTACGATACGGTTTCCCGGCTTTTTGGGCCGTTGACCTCGGGAAGGATTTCAGCGATGGAACTCCATAAATAAGGACTCATTTTCCTGTCAATAGCAACTTTTTGGGCTTTGAGTATGGTGTGCATTCCCGCGTTATAGGATGCGAACATGAAATTGAGCCTGTCATCGAACGAACGCTCCTTAGCCCATTCGTCCCAAAGCATGCTATTATAGTATATGCCCGCTTCGATATTCCAGCGGGGTTCGCTGATAGATCCCCGGATGTTTGGATTTTTGCGTTTAAGCTCATCAAATGTGCTCGGCAGGATTTGCATCAGGCCCATGGCACCGTAATTCGACTGTGCCTGGGGCGAGAGCCTGGATTCCGCTATCGCCTGAGCTTTGAAATAGCGCCAGTCGAAATCAGATCCAAAATATTTAGTCGTATATAGATAAAAGTATTCATCAAAATCAGCTATATCTATATATTTATCAAATCCAATTGCATTAATAGGAGATAGTAGTAATACAAAAATTAATGTTATAGGCAATATGAGTTGAAATTTAATTGCTGTGATAAAAAATTTAAATTTATAAGTTTCAATTTTCACTGTACATTGACTCCATGTTCCGAATTTAGATCGCTTTTGAAGCCAACATTACCAACCCGGGAATGAAAGATCAATAGTTCTCGAAATTCCAATACATTTTCCAATCCGTTCCTGAGGTTTTGCGCTAATTTTACACCAGAGATACAATTGATGGCACCATAAAAAGTCAAAACAACCCTGTTCCTCGGGGTAGGGATCGCTGTCGAGGTCGGTATCGGAAGTTGACCGGGGACCTTTTCGACCCCGATACCGATCCCGACGCCGATAAGGCGGGGATGGGACTTTTTGCGAGGCCGTCATACATGATTGACCTTATTTACGCGGACTCCTCATTAAGATACACTCGGAATAAAGAGCACCTAAAGAAAAGGAACGAAAAGGAGGAGTTATGAAAAGACTGCAGAATTATGTGGCGTTAGTCACTGGAGGTGCAAGAGGCATAGGCAGCGCGATATGTGAGCTTTTCGCCGAGCACGGCGCGAAGACAGCAGTTACTGATATCCTGGATGAAGAAGGCGGGAATGTCGCCGGCCGGATAAATGAATATGGTGGCGAGGCGGAATTTTTCCATTTGGATACAACTGACGAGAAGCAGGTGATAGAAGTTTTTGCAGCGGTTTCCAGGAAATTCGGCGACATACAGATCCTCGTAAACAACGCAGGAATATCAGGCCCCAATGAGCCGACCCATCAACTGGAAATGAGTGATTGGCTGAAATTGATGGATGTTAATGTAAACGGAGTTTTTCTTTGCACCAAGCATGTGATCCCGTATATGAAGCGGGCGAATGGGGGAAGCATTATAAATCTTTCTTCGATCTACGGTATTGTAGGTGCCCCCGACCTTCCGGCATACCATGCCTCCAAAGGCGCGGTTCGTTTGATGACCAAGACGGACGCGCTGCTCTATGCAAAAGATAAAATCAGGGTTAATTCGATCCATCCGGGTTATATATGGACACCTTTAGTGGAAGCTTTGGGTGAAGAATCTCCAGAAGGTGTTGAAGAATTTAGAAAAAAATTAGACGAAGTCCATCCGATAGGCCATGTAGGCGAACCGTCGGACGTTGCTTACGGTGCTTTGTACCTGGCTTCCGCGGAGTCCAAATTTCTGACCGGAAGCGAGCTGGTAATCGATGGAGGCTACACCGCGCAGTAGCGGTGGCAACTCCGTCCGACCGTCGGAATACGTATGATATATTGTTTGAGGTTTCCGAAGGAATGATCCAGGAATAAATTCGGACACAGGTATTTTCCATGGCGAATAAAGGCAATATTCATATCGGAACTTCCGGGTGGCAGTACAGCCACTGGAAAGGTCCGTTTTACCCCGAACATCTTTCGAACCATGAGTTGCTTGAATATTATTCCGGGTATTTTGATACCGTGGAAATAAACAATTCGTTTTACCGGTTGCCCAAAAGGGAAACTTTGCAGCGATGGAGGGAATGTGTGCCTGGAGAATTCATTTTCAGTTTCAAGGCAAACCGATACATTACCCATATGAAAAAACTGAAAGATCCCGCCGATTCTCTTGCGCGTATGCTGGATGTCGTAGATTCTCTGGAGGATGCTCTGGGGCCGATTCTGTTTCAGCTGCCTCCCAGGTGGAAGTTCAACCCGGAGAGGTTTTCGAACTTCCTGGATATGTTACCGCCGCGATACAGGTATGTTTTTGAATTCAGAGATCCGAGCTGGCTTGTTCCTGATGCCTATAAAGCCCTGGACAAGGCGGGGGCGGCTTTTTGCATCTATGAAATCGGGGGCTTGAAATCCCCCACGCATGTCACAGAGGACTTCGTCTACATCAGGCTTCACGGTCCGGAAAGGGAGCCCTACCGGGGCCGGTATTCCACAAAGGTCCTGGCAGGGTGGGCGGGTGCTATTTCCAGCTGGGTGGTGCAGGGAAAAGACGTCTTTTGTTATTTCGATAACGATGAAGCCGGCTATGCGGCGCAGGATGCTGCAAGGCTACGAGAAATGTTGAAGAAAGAATGAACCGGGCCGGTAGTCAACTTTTAGTGTATGATGCCTTGGTCACCGGCCGGCCTTATATTTTAAATACGAAAGGAGAAAATCACTATGAACGAGACAAAAAGAGACGCATATGTTCAACAAATGAAAGCCAGGATGGATGAATGGAACGCCGAAATCGACAAGTTGAAAGCAAAAGCCGACCAGGCGAAAGCCGGATCCTGGTTCAAATGACATGACAACGATAGAACGATTATCCGGTGTTTTGCTGCATCTCACGTCACTGCCTTCCAGGTTCGGAATCGGCGA
>JAWOBE010000154.1:0-6541 GCA_046498185.1 Desulfatiglandaceae bacterium
AAATACAATTATTTGCAAAATTCTCCGTCAAAATTTAAGGTGGATCAAGCGCCAGCAAGCATCCTTCCTAATCGGTTCATGGCTTCCTCCAGTCGTGGGACCGGATGGGTCAGTGCAATTCGGAAATAGCCTTCTCCGAAGCTGCCGTACATGGAGCCGGGGATCATCCACACGGCGATTTCGTCGAGCACCTTGAAGCAGAATTCTTTCGAAGAGCCATGGCCTTCGGGTACCTTTGCCCAAACGTAGAAAGTGGCCTTCGGGACATCGAGGTCTATACCTGCGTCCCGAAGGCCATGCACAACCACGTCGCGCCGCTCTTCATACATTCTGTTCCGTTCGGCCATGAAGCCGTCATCCCCGTTCAGGGCCGCGGCGGCGGCAACCTGCAGTGGGTAGAACATCCCCCGGTCCGAATGGGATTTCACCTTGGCCATGCCGGCGATAATGCCTTTATTGCCGAGCACCATGCCGGTGCGCCAGCCGCAGGCGTTGTAGGCCTTCGAAAGGGAGTTCATTTCGACACCCACTTCTTTGGCCCCATCTACCTGCAGGAAGCTTGAGGGCCGGTATCCGTTAAAGGCTATCTCTGAGTACGGGTTGTCGGATATGACCGCTATATCGTATTTGTGCGCCCATTCCACTATTTTTTTATAAAAATCTTCAGTCGCAACTGCGGCTGTGGGATTGTTCGGGTAGTTCACCCAGATCATCCGCGCCCGCTGGGCCACCTTGGGGTCTATCGCGTCCAGATCGGGCAGAAACCCGTTTTCCCTGAGCAGTGGAACCGGTTCGATCACTCCGCCCGCGATCTTGACGCTGGCGATATAGGCCGGATAGCAGGGCTCCGGAACCAGAGCAGCATCTCCCGGGTCCAGCAAGCAGGTGTGTATATGAAAGAGCCCTTCAGCCGATCCCAGCAGGGGAAGCACTTCGGTTTCTGGATCGCATTGAACATCGAAGCGGCGTTCATACCACGAAGCGATGGCTTCTTTAAGCATGCGGGGAGAATAAAAGCTGGGATAATGGTGATTTTCAGGTGCCATACACGCGTCCGCAAGAGCTTTCCTTTGGCTTTCGGGCGGTGTTACGTCCGGGTCCCCGAGCCCGAGGTTTATTACATCTTTGCCTTCCTCCTTCATCCGTGTCAGGATCACGTTCATCGCGGTTCCCAGATAAGCGTCGAAGGAGCCCATTTTTCTTGACAACATCATGTTTCAGTCCTCCCAAAGTTAAATGGCTTCGTCGTCATATACGTTGCAAATGCAGCAAAGGAAGGTTGCGGTTTGCGTGTCGCTAAGGTTCTTCATGCCGTGGGCCTCCATGCTGGGGACATAGACACAGTCTCCGGAATTGGCGATGAAGGTCTCTTTCAACAAATCTGTTTCGCGGTCATACCACCAGCACTCGAAGCTGCCGGTCAGGATATACATAGACTGATGATAGAAATGATTATGAATCGGAATTTCACCTCCCGGTTCGGCCGTGAACAGCCGTAAACCGTATTCGGGCGTTCCCATATCATCCTCACCGTATTTGGAAAGCCACTGAACAGTTATGCCTTTGACGTCATATGGTTTGCCCTTGTACGGGAATTTATCGATTTTGATTTTATTTACATTTTTTGCATTCACAACTTCCATGATCCTCTCCTGATTTTTTATTTTGCTATGGAAATCGATTTTTCTAAAGCAAGTTGACTTTTATCTTTTCAATGAAATACCGCACATGGTCTTTAAGCAAGCCTTCGGCCCTCTCTTCGTCACGCTCACGCAGAGCCTTATGTATCGACTCGAGCTGGGCTATCACATCGGCAATGGGAATACGTTCCCCCAGAGCTGAATGCCAGAGCCTGGCGCAGCGGCTGTGAATGTTTTCTAGTACTTCGGCGAGGATAGGGTTTTGGGCGCTTCGGCGGATGATGCTGTGAAACCGGCGGTCAAGCGATATAAGGGACTGAAGGGGGTTTTCGCCTTCTGTGTCCTCGGAGGCCTGTTGTATCAATGTTTCGAGCTCCTTGAGGTCGGAGGAAAGGATTCTTTTGGCTGCAAGAGCCCCGGTGAGGCCTTCTAGGGAAATCTTTACCTCGAAGGCATGCCGCACTTCTTCGATATCCACCGGGGCTACGATCGTGCCGAAACGGAGGATCACCGTTACCAGCTTCATATCCTCCAGCTTGCGGACCGCCTCTCTGAGAGGGGTGCGGCTTACCTTAAATTCGTCGCACAATGCCTTTTCCAAAAGCTGCATTTCTGGGGGATATTCGAGATAAATGATGCGATCCCGCAGCGTTTCGAAAATGGGTAAATATCGAGGTGTGTTTTTATAAGACATTGAAAATACTTTTGTATCCAAAAAGAATGTTTATGGAAATGTTTATTAAAATCTTTTGTAGTTTACGCATAACGTGGATGTCAAGCAAAAAAATTCGACTGGATTTCAGGAAAGGCGTTTCCTGGATCACTCAACGATTTTTATTTGTGATTTTTATGAATATCGAGTATTTTTCTGATTGGAACATAAATTTAGATTCTGGTGCTTATCGAAGGCATGCGGCAAAATATGCTGTAGCCCGTGAAAACCCTTTTTACCCGAATTGGAGAAGGAGGGGAGAATGAAAATCGGCGAATTCATGACCACGCGAATCGAATATATCGATGCCGACAAATCTGTTTACGAAGCGGTGGAGATCCTTGTGGACAGGCGCAAAAGGAGTGTTGTGGTAAGGAATGCTCCAAGTGAAAATGATTACGGAATCGTAACAGCCAGGGACGTGGTGTTCAAGGTGCTGGCAAAGGGTCTTAATCCAAAAGACGTGAAGCTTTCTGAAATTGCTTCCGGACCGTTGATCTGCATGTCGCCTGACACCGAATTCGATGAAGCTGCGTTGATCATGGAAAAGAACAAGATAGCAAGAGTTTACGTATGCGAAAAAGGAGAAATCCTGGGGCTGGTTTCGTTGTTGGATTTGATGTCCGCTGAACTTATCATGCGTGCGAGGGGCGAAAATGTTTCTTGAAAAGCTCTTTTCACATGGCAAAAAAGAGCGGGAGGTCATCAATGACATCTCCAGGCACATCGAGTTGCTTTCGACCGCCTGCAGGACCTTCCGGCACGGTCTGGAGAAAGGCGACAGGAGCCTGATGCAGGAAGTAGCCACGCTCGAACGTTACGGGGACGCTGTTCGCAGGGAGGTGATTTCTCATATTTATGAAGGAGCTTTCTTGCCTTATCTTCGTACGGATTTGTGCGGGTTCGTCGAAATTGTCGATCAGGTTTTCGAAATGCTCAAGGATATAGCTACGCTGTCTTTGCATTTTCCTCTGCCTGAAAAAATTGAAAGACAATGTCGCATGGTGGCATTATTGAATCAACGAGTATCTGAGATGTTGCTTCTTACATTTAAAGCGATGAGCAATGGAGAAGACATCAGGGAGAAGACCCTGGCCGTTCGAATATATGAAAAAAAAGTTGATGATATAAAATATGATCTTCTTGAGTCTCTTCAAAATGTACCTGTAAATAATTTTTGGAAAGGCAAAATGTTAGCCGATTTTGTTTCAGGATTAACAAGAATAAGTGATATTATCGAAGATGCCACCGATGCCCTCCAGATTATCAATGTGATGACCAGATGATCCACTATTGAAAAAAGCATCGTTTCAAGGGCTTTTTGGGGGACGGGGACGGATGAACGGCGGGAACCATGTGGGCGATATCGAGTGGGTTGTTTCTTGGGTGGAGCCTGGGAGCGAACGATTCGGCGAATATTTTCGGCACCGGCGTCGCCACAGGGATTGTAAGGTACCGGACGGCAATCGTGCTCACGTCGATTTTCGTGATGCTGGGAGCTCTGCTGGAAGGAGCGAAATGCATCGCTACCCTGACCGATCTATACCGGTTGATTCCCCTCGAGGCTTTTATTTGCGCCTTGGCCGCCGCGTTGACGATGACCGGATTGACCTTCCTGGCCGTACCGGCTTCAACCAGCCAAGCTGTGGTGGGCGCCATCATCGGGGCCGGCGTTCTGTCTGGTGCCGCCGATTTCTCCTCGCTATATAAAATAGTTGCGTGCTGGGTGTTCACACCGGTGTCCGCCCTGGTCCTGGGATACCTTTGCCACCGGGGGCTGGGATTTTTCGTCGAGCGCACAATAAGTAATTTAACACATCGGAATGTCTTTAATTCACTGGGAATCTTGGCTGCGGGATGTTATGGCGCCTATTGTCTCGGCTCTAATAATGTAGCCAATGTCACGGGTATGTATGTGGGTGCGGGAATGATTTCCCCTTTGGCGGCTGCGTTTATCGGCGGAGCCAGCATTTCTCTCGGAGCTCTTACATATAGTAAAAGGGTTATGATGACCATCGGTAAGGGTATCGTCCCGCTCGATCCATTTTCGGCCCTTGCGGCCGTGCTGGCCCAGGCCGCAACGCTTCACCTGTTCACGCAAATAGGTGTGCCGGTTTCTTCCTCACAGGCGATTGTCGGTGCGGTAGTTGGTGTCGGGCTGGTAGCTGACGCACAGACGATAAGCATGCGCATGCTGCTTCGGATTTGCATCGGCTGGCTTGCCACCCCTACAGCGGCTGGGTTCCTTGCATTTGTTCCTCTCTGGCTTATTTCGGTTTTATAGATTCAGGAGGTTTACATGAGACGTTTAAGCCGCGTCTGGAAACTCTACATTGTATACACCGTATTGCTGCTGGGAGCACTGTCGGCCGGGGGCTTTCTGCTGCAAAGCAGACTCGAGAAGAGGTTGATTGCTCAGTGTACGGATAATGCCTTCGCCTTGGCGCGTATTGTGGGGGAAGTTATCGTGTTTACAGACATCCCCCCCGGGGGTGTCTGTAAACGCCTGTCTCGAACGGCAGGGGTGAGGATCACCATCCTTGATAAAGCGGGGCTGCTTCTGGGAGATTCTTCCGCAGAAGCGGTGCTGGGTGACAAGCGCAACAGCCGTCCGGAAATCGTTTCAGCCCTTTCCGAGGGTTCGGGGTGGGCGGTGCGACCTAGCACAACCGTGGGCATCGACATGTGTTATGTCGCTGAGAAAATCGAAGGGACGGGTATAATTGTGCGCGTCGGGACCCCAATGGAGGATGTGAATAAATTGAAAAACGATGTGGCCATTCTTATGGCGCTTGTGCTTTACCTGGCGCCCATATTGATTGTCGGCGCGGTTTTTTTCGTGGCCAGGAAGCTCGCCTCAGTAAGGAACCGATAATTAATACGTGCGTCTTCCCTGTCCGGAATTCATTCTATAACAGGAACAAGCTCCCTAGGCCCTCCGGACCGGTCCCGAGACCAGTCCCTTGGAGGAATTATCCGTGAAAGATTTTCCATCATATCGAGCGCGATCAGGCGCTCTATTATCAAATTCCATGCACAGGGGACATCGTTCCGGATTTCACACATCCCGTTTTTAGCCCCCCCGCAGGGACCGTTGAAAAGCTGCTTGGCGCAGCGGGTGACGGGGCAGATTCCAGCTGTTTCGGCGAGAATACAATCTCCGCAACCGCGGCATTTTTCCCTCCATATACCAGGCTCATCCACTGCTCCCAGGAAGGTGGTGTTAAGCGCAGGGATCACCGGCAGGTGCGGATATGCCTCGGAAACGGTTTGCACGCCGGCCCCGCAGGCCAGGGAAAGGATTGCGTCGATCGATTGAGGGATCTCAAGGTTTTCTTCTACCAGGTCTTTTTCACACTGGCGGATCAAAGAGGCGATGCGGAAAAGCGGGGGATCGCCCTTGTAACGGTAAGGCAGGGAAAGTTCGCGAACCAGGTCTTCGGCGGCTTTGTTTCCTCCGGTAAGGCAGACCGTTACGCAGCTTCCGCAGCCCACCACCAGTATGTTCTTGAATCGGGAGATAGAAGAAACGATTTCATACAGGGGTTTGGTTTCAGCTACGATCATGACGTACCCGCCTTTTGGTTGGTGAATCCGCCCGCCCGGTAAGGCTTCCAGGCTTTTTTCACCTCATCGTTTTTATGGTTCCGGCAACGGATGGGAGGGCGCTCGGGAAGCCGCCGACCAAGAGCGTCCGCGAAAGGTACCGTGTAAACAGGCTCTCCGCATATTTCACAGCGTGCAAGTTGCAGCGAAGTCACCTCCTCCCACGGTCCGTCCAGAAGGTGTTGGAATTCCACGGCGTTTTGCGGGCAAATCCGGTGACAATGCCCGCACCGAGCGCATAGAGTCATATTGTGGTATATGATTCTCCGGCCGGCTTCATCTTTGTATTTAAGAGCACCTGCAGGACAGTTGTGTACACAGGCGAGGCAGCCGTTGCAATTTTCATTCACCCTGAAAAAAGATGTCATTCGGCTTTCTCCATGCTGAAAAAGATCCCCTCATAAGTCAAAGACAGGGCAAAGTTTGCTACAATGCATAATTCCATCGAACAACAGCGGCTGCTTCCCTGATGTGATGCTCCCGGAGATTGTAATCCTCGACGTAAAAAATGGCACCTGTTTCACAGACCTGCCTGCCTGCAGGTCTGTGAAACAGGTGCCATTTTTTACGTCGAGGATTACAA
>JAWOBE010000170.1:0-5334 GCA_046498185.1 Desulfatiglandaceae bacterium
ATGTTCCCACATGGATATCGCGCGATATGGGATTTCTGCTGGACCGTTACCTGGGCACCAACTGGGCGGAAGAACCGGACAGCCAGAGGGTATGGAAACAAGCGGATCAAATACCGGGCACCGAGCTGTGGCGAACCCATGAAAGGTGCAGAGAATACATGGTGTCCTATGCGAGGAGCAAACTGGTTCAGCAGCTCAAAAAACGCGGGGCCTCGGCGGCCGAAATCCAGGAAGCCGGCGAAGTTCTCGCTCCCGATGCTCTCACGATAGGTTTCGCCAGGCGTTTTGCGACCTACAAGCGTGCCACCCTGTTGTTCAAAGATCCGGACAGGCTGGAAAAGATTTTATCGGACCCGAACCGCCCGGTCCAGATATTGATCTCAGGAAAAGCGCACCCTCAGGACAACGCAGGAAAGGAATTCATCAAAACCATCGTCCATTTCGGAAGAGATGAGCGATTCAGAAAACGTCTCGTATTTCTCGAAGACTACAACGTGGATGTGGCAGCCCAGCTTATGGCAGGCTGCGACCTGTGGCTCAACACCCCGAGAAGGCCCCTTGAGGCCTGTGGCACAAGCGGCATGAAGGCTCTGGCGAACGGATGCCTCAATTTAAGTGTGCTCGACGGCTGGTGGGATGAAGGATACCGGCCGGATCTTGGGTGGGCGCTGGGACACGGCGAAGTTTATGAAGATCACGGAATGCAGGATTATATTGAGAGCCGGGAACTCTACAACCTGCTGGAACGCGAGATCGTTCCGTTGTTCTACGAGCGACGGGCCGACGGCATGCCTAAAAGATGGGTGGAAATGATGAGGGCCGGGCTCCGGCACCTGGTCCCGCAATTCAATGCGCACCGGATGGTGCAGGAATACACCGAACGTTACTACAAGCCTTGTTCCGAACGATACCTGCAGTTATGCCGCACCCGCTTCGAGGGTGCCAAAGACTTGGCGCTCTGGAGGCAAAAACTTATGACCGGTTGGCACGGGGTCGGCATTTCGGAAATAGCAGGCCCTGAGAATGTCGAACTAAAAGCAGGCGAATCGATCACGGTTCGGGCAACCGTGGAACTCGGGGAGCTTACCCCGGAGGATGTAACCGTGGAAATCTATTACGGGCGACTTGATCAAAACGGGGAATTCATCGAGCGCAACACGGCCGAAATGGATCCGGTGGAAGAAACCGGGAACCGTTACATCTATGAAGGTGTGATCCGGTGTTCAAGCAGCGGCCGAGTCGGATACACCGCAAGGGTGCTTCCGAGCCGGAAAAGACTTGAGAACCGCTTCGTGATGGGCCTTTTGGCGTGGGCATGAGAATGAAAATTCAAAAACTAAATCAGGAGAAGTGACATGAAAGATTTTTTTGAACTCTTGAAGACAAGACGCAGCATCAGAAAATATGAAAACCGCGAGGTCCCTCAAGCCGATCTCCAAAAAATTTTTGAAGCCGTCCAATGGTCTCCTTCTTGGGCCAACACACAATGCTGGGAAATCGTTGCGGTCAAAGACAGGAATGTAAAAGAAAAACTCAGAGCGACCCTTCCGCCAAAAAATCCGGCCGCCCAAGCGGTACAGGATGCCCCGGTGGTCATAGCGCTTTGCGCCGGCAAAAACAAATCCGGATATTACAAAGGTGAGGCCTCGACAAGCTTCGGGGACTGGCTGATGTTCGACCTCGGCCTGGCCACCCAGAGCCTCTGTCTGGCCGCATGCGAACTTGGGCTGGGAACGGTGGTCGTTGGAATGTTTGACCATAAAGCCGCCCGGGAAATCCTTTCGGTGCCCGACGACCACGAGCTGATGGTACTTATACCGCTGGGCTTCCCGGCCCATTCCTCCGCAGCCCCGAATAGAAGGGCCGTCGACGAATTCGTGCATTGGGACCGGTTTAAATAGGCTCGTCTTTAGGAATTTAATAATCACCTCAAAACCCATACATCGGGTCCGCCAGACATGTTTGGCGGGCCCGATGTGTCCGACATGCCTGAAATTTGACCCGCTGTTAAAATCCCTTAACGATTTTTACTTTACGGGGCCGAAGGTCCATGTTTTTTTATGTTGGAAGATGATTATATTATTTTTCAAAGAAGGAACGATACTTTTATGGACTCGGGAGGAAATCATGGCTGTGCGTGTTTTTCTCAGTACCGTGCTCAGGCGGCATGTTGAAGGCTATGATGGGGAAACCGGTATTTCATTGGAGCCTCGAAACCTAAAAACGGTTCGAGACATTTGCCTTCATCTCGCAATTCCTTCCGAAAAAATCAAGCTGGCGATGGTGAACGGCAGGAGCGTTTCTCTGGACCATGTAATTCGTGACGGGGACAGGGTAGGCTTGTTTCCACCGGTGGGAGGCGGATAAGCATGGAAAATAAGAACTTCGACAAATCCGAACGCGAAATAAAACGCGCTGCGCGCCCGGAATATGACGCAGCCGGTCGACCGGTCACAGTAATCGAGGATAAAATCGCTGGCGACATCGCGGAAAAAAACGGTTTGTCGATACATGAAATCTACCATTCTGCGCTGTCTTCAGGTATATGTCCGATGCGCTACCTTCGCAATCTCGAAAGTATAACTCTGCCGGAACAGTTTCGTCTGTCGGAAAAAACGGCCGCCATTGTCGGCGCCGGAGGCCTGGGGGGGAACATCATAACCCTGCTTGCCCGTCTAGGTGTCGGGACATTGATCATAATCGATCCGGATTCGTTTGATGAAACAAACCTCAACCGTCAGGCTTTAAGCGGAAGGCGGACCCTTGGTTATCCGAAAGCTCAGACCGCTGCCGCGGCGGTCGCCGACATCAATCCGGGAGTCAAAGTCATATCTCATCAGCAGGCTTTCACGCGCGGCGAAGCAAACACATTGCTCCACGGAGCAGATGTAATTCTGGACGGCCTCGACAACATTATTGATCGTATAGACCTGCAAGAGGCGGCGTGCGATCTAAAAATACCTTTCATACATGGTGCTATCGCCGGATTCGAAGGACAGGTTATGACGGTGCTGCCCGGAGACGCCGGCCTTAAAAAAATCTACGGTGAACGTTCAGCTCCTGAAAAAAAGATGGAAACCCCTGAAGCTTTGCTTGGGACACCGGCCCCCACCCCGGCCCTGATAGCAGCCCTGCAGGTAATGGAAGCTTTGAAAATCCTCCTCGACAGGGGGAAAATCCACCGTCATGCATTGATGCATGTGGACATGGAAACTTTTCGGATTGAAAAGTTCTCACTCGGAGGTGATCGATGAGTTCCACAATCGGGGGGACACTGCGGAAAATCTCGAGAATCACCAGGATCATCGCGGTGCCCGCACTGTTTTGTTTTATACTCTCTTTTTCATCGCCCGGCGTGGTTTCCGGTGAACCTCCCAGGCATCGTTGGAAGGCTGAAGGAGAGGATTCGTGCCTGACTTTGGACGAACTCTACCTCGACGATAAACAAAAGGCCGCAGTGATGGAAATATCCGGGCCTTGCCGGGACCAGTTGCTTCGCATCCGCGCCGAACTCATTGGAAAGCACATGGAACTCAGAAGAATGCTCCGCGACCCGGCCGTTACCGAAGAAGTGATTGAAGAGACCTGGAAAGAAGCCGATAATTTGAATGCATCAATGCGCCGTGAATTAAAGCGTTACACTCTCGGCATCAGGCGCATACTGACGCCGGAACAGATCAAGGACTGGTGCGCGCTCGTCGAAATACACCCCAGACGGGGGCGAAGATGACGCGCCGCAGCGGCAGATCCAAACAGCCGGAGGCCGAAAAACTCTTTCTTCAGCCGCTTGCAGTGGCACTTGCCTGTGTGGTTCTGGGCGGTCTTGTTCTGGCCAACGGCTTTATCAATCTCAGAGCGATCGATTCCACAATGTTCGGTTATCTTGAACATCGGGCAAGGGACGTCATCGGGCACGTCAATCTTGTCACCCAGTACCATTTCACCAGACTTGAAAGGCAAGCATCGGGCGGACGTGAAATGTCCCTGGAGCCCACATTCTCCGATGAATCTTTTTCACTCCAGGAAACCTTGATCCTCGATCTGGTAACCCTTGCACAAAATCTGGACTGGCGGTATTCCGGCGGCGACCTGGACGAACACAGCCTGCAGCGTACCACTGAAAATGAATCATTGCAGGTGGCCGCATTGCTGGATTCAACAGGTTCGGTGGTGCTTTCCTCGGGACGAGTTTCACCTCAGCTAAAAGCTCTTGCACATCCTGTAGCAGTTGGCCGTAAGAGACTTTCGATAACGCTTTTTCACCGCCTGGCTGGCGCGGAAGCCGGGGCTGTCTGCGTTGGTAGAATGCACGGCGGCGCTGTCCTTCTTTCACTTGATATGAAAGGGCTGAAAAACAGGATAATAAAGGTTTCGGCACGCAAGGCGCTTGATGAAGTTTCCGGGGCCAGCGGTGCCCTGTATGCAGCGGTGACAAATATTTCCTCTGATATAGTCGCTTTTGTCGGAGACCCTCATGACGATATCTTTGAAAACGGCTTAGAATCATCGTCGATTCCGGCTCCGGGCACCACAATTGCGCGAAGAATAAAACTGGATGATAAAAAAATACTCCAGGTCTCAGCCCCTCTTCTCCTGGAATCGCAAAGCTTCGGGGTAATACATGTCGGCATGGACAGCTCCGGCGCGGTAACGTTAATTACAAGAATGAAGCGTACCGTTCTGGCATCAACCGCACTGTTGATCGCTGTGGCCTTTCTATCCATGTGGATGCTCTACCGGAACCAGAACCGTCATCTTGCAAAGCTTAGAGAAATGCAACTTCAACTTGACCGCGCCGAACGGCTCTCTGCTCTCGGGGGGCTGGCTGCCGGCGTCGCTCATGAAATCAGAAATCCGCTTAATGCAATAAGTATGGCAGCCCAGAGGTTGAATCGCGGCGATGTTCGGGAATTGACCGAAGTAATCCGGGACGAAATCCGTCGGCTGAATGAAATCGTCGAAGGTTTCCTATCTTTTTCCCGCACCGGCACTCTTCGTCTACAATCCCAGGACCTCAATGAAATCGTTCGGCAGTTCGTAATACTGGTGGAGGAAGAAGCACGCTCACGCGGGGTTGATTTGGTTGGAAATCCGGCCGCTCACCCGGTGGTGGTGCAGGCCGATGCGGATAAATTGCGCCAGGCCATGTTCAACATAACCAGAAACGCACTGGAAGCGATTTCCGGGCAAGGCAGAGTTGCCGTTTCCGTGGAAAGATTGAAATCCGGCCGGGCGGCCGTGCACATAGAAGACAACGGTCGAGGGTTGACCGATGATCAAATCGACCATATGTTCGATCCTTCCTTCACAACCAAGGAAAAAGGGCTGGGCCTC
>JAWOBE010000198.1:0-10724 GCA_046498185.1 Desulfatiglandaceae bacterium
TCTCCGGGAAGGTTACAGCGCTGTGTATCTTGCGGTTGGTGCGCACCTTGGGATGAAACTTTCGATTCCAGGGGAGGAAGCCGATGGGGTACGTCAAGGGGTTGATTTTCTCCGTGAGTTGAATCTGAAAGGCCATGTTTCGGCAGGCAGCCGTGTTGCGGTGATAGGTGGAGGTAATGTTGCGATAGATGTAGCGCGTTCGGCTGTGAGGCTTGGTGCGGTGGAAGTGACCATTGTTTATCAGGGGACGCGTGCGGAGATGCCTGCATGGGAGGAGGAAATCTGCGCGGCCGAGGCCGAAGGCGTTAAGCTTGTGTATCTTGCGGCGCCGGTTGAGGTGTTGAGCGAGGGAGGCAAGGTGACTGGGCTCAGGTGCATCCGGATGGAGCTCGGGGAGCCCGACGCCTCCGGCCGCAGGAGACCCGTGCCCTTAGAAGGCGACGCCTTCGAAATTCAGATCAATCAACTGATACCTGCCATTGGTCAGATGCCTGATTTTTCGGGTTTGAACGAGGCTGAAGGTTTTTCTTTCACCAGGTGGGGTACGATCGAAGCGGACGACGTGAGCTTTCAGACGAGCCGGCCCGAGGTGTTTGCGGGGGGGGATGCCGTGAGCGGCCCGTGGATTGCGATAGGGGCTGTTTCGGCGGGGAAGGAAGCGGCGGAATCCATCAGGCGCTACCTGGATGGTGAGGATCTCAAGACGGGGCGGGAGAAGAAGTCTCCGGACAGTCAGTCTTACCGTCCGTTGCCTGCGGCGGTGGAACGAAGGGAACGTGCGCGGGTTCGCGAGCTTCCGGTTTCGGAACGTTCCGGGAATTTCAACGAAGTCGAACTGGGCCTGGACCCGGAGGATGGACGCGCCGAGGCGGAAAGGTGCCTCAACTGTGGCTACTGCTGCGAGTGCTACCAGTGTGTGGAGGCCTGCGGCGCGGGGGCGGTCACGCTGGAAACCCATCGGCGGCAGCCGGAAACGGTTACTCTGAATGTAGGGTCGGTGATCCTGGCCTCCGGAGCCAAGGCCTTCGATCCATCAAGCTTGGCCGAATACAGCCGGCACAAAAGCAGGGATGTGCTCACCTCGCTTGAATTCGAACGTATACTTTCCGCATCCGGGCCTACGATGGGACATCTGGTACGACTTTCCGACGGTGTAGAGCCGAAAAAGATAGCTTGGCTTCAGTGCGTCGGATCAAGAGACGTCCATCACTGCGGGCATGGATACTGCTCTTCGGTATGCTGCATGTACGCGATAAAGCAGGCTGTAATCGCCAAAGAACATGCAGGTGATGAACTCGACTGCACCATTTTCTATATAGACATGAGAACCCACGGGAAGGACTTCGACCGATACCGCGAGGCCGCTGAAAAAATTCACGGAGTCAAATTTATAAGGACCAGGGTGCCTACCGTTGAAGTAGTCGAAGGAAGGCCTTACCCGATGATAGACTACGTGGATGAGGAAGGACACCCTGCGCGGGCAAGTTTCGATCTCGTAGTGCTTTCCACCGGTCTTGAAACGGATGACGATTTCAAGCACCTTTCAGCGAAGTTCGGCTTCGAACTCACCGAAGGGGGGTTCTGTAGCACCGACTCCTTCCTGCCGGTTCATTCCCCGGTTCGGGGCCTTTTTGCTTGCGGCACATCCCTTGGGCCCAGGGACATCCCGCAGTCGGTCATAGACGCCGGCGCCGCAGCAGCCGCGGCCGGAAGCCTTCTCACTAAATCCCGCCATACACTCACGCAAGTCAGGGAAATTCCGGCCGAACGCAACACCTCAGGCGAACGCCCGCGCATTGGCGTATTTGTCTGCCGTTGCGGTATCAACATAGCGGGTGTGATTGATGTCGAGGCGGTACGCGATTATGCCTCCTCTCTGCCGTATGTGGAATATGTAGCGGACAACCTGTACACCTGCTCCCAGGACACTCAGGAAATCATAACGTCAGTGATAAAAGAGAACGAATTGAACAGAATCGTCGTAGCCGCCTGCACGCCCAAGACCCACGAACCGCTGTTCCAGGAAACCCTGGTCAACGCCGGGCTGAACAAATATCTTTTCGAGATGACCAACATCCGAAACCAGGATTCCTGGGTACATAGAAACGACCCGGCTGCGGCTACAGACAAGGCCAAAGATTTGGTTCGGATGGCGGTCGCGAAAGTCGCACTCCTCGAACCTGTGCAGGACACCGAACTCGATGTAAACCCCGGTGTTCTGGTCGTCGGCGCCGGCATTTCCGGCATCAGTGCCGCGCTTTCACTCGCTACACAGGGTTACCCGGTGACGATCGTCGAACGGGCGCAGGAACCCGGGGGCCAGGCGAAGAGAATCCACACCACGTGGAAAGGAGAAAACGTAAAAAAGCGTCTCGAAGCGCTGGTAAAAACTGCGGCCGAAAACCCGATGATTGAACTTAACTGCGCCACCGAAATCGAATCAGTAGAGGGTTTTGTCGGAAATTTCAAGACGACACTCGACACCCCGGCCGGAAGCCGGGTGGTGGAACACGGAGCTGCCATAATTGCAACCGGGGCGAAGGAATACACCCCGGATGAATATCTATACGGGCGCCACGACGCTGTAACGACCCATTTGGAACTCGACGGTGTTTTAATGGATGACCCCGGCAAGCTGGACGGAATCGAAACCGTAGCCTTTATACAATGCGTGGGTTCGAGGGACAAGGAACGGCCCTACTGTTCGCGGGTCTGCTGTACGCATACCATGGAAAGCGCACTCAAGCTCAAGGAGCGTAACCCGGCATGCCGGATCTACGTGCTTTACAGGGATATCCGCACTTATGGAGAAAGAGAATCCCTTTACCGGGATGCCCGGCTTGCAGGCGTCATCTTTATTCGCTACGATCCTGAGGCCAAACCAAAGGTTTCGGCAGACGGTGTCCGGGTGCGGATCGAAGCTTACGATCCAGTGCTTGAACAGCAGGTGTCGATTCCCGCCGACCTGCTTGTGCTCGCCACCGCGGTGATCCCCCGCATCAACGAAAATTTGGCAGGCCTCTTCAAGGTAACCTTAAACGAAGACGGATTTTTCAGCGAAAAGCACGCCAAATTGGGTCCGAACGAATTCGCATCGGACGGTGTCTACCTCTGTGGCATGGCCCATTACCCGAAACCGATCGATGAATCGGTGGCCCAGGCGCTCGCCGCAGCATCCCGCGCCTGCACATTACTTTCAGCGGGGAAAGTCAAGGTCAGCGGCGAGGTGGCGGCGGTGGACCCGGTTGCATGCAGCGGCTGCGGCGTGTGCATAGAGATCTGCCCTTACTCCGCGCCCTCTTTCAGGGAAGAAGGGCCTTTTGCCGGACGCGCCGAAATAAACCCTGTGCTGTGCAAAGGCTGCGGCCTCTGCACTGCCTCCTGCCGCTCCGGCGCCATCACGCTCAAAGGTTTTGCTCCCGAGCAAATTTTAGCTATGATAGAAGCAATGTAGATAAACCAACAGCAAGACCGTCGAGGCCTTTATTCCTCAACGAAGAGTGAGCTTTTTTCCCAGTCCCGGTGTTCTTCCTGGAAGGACTTGAGAAAAGAGCGGCCCTTTTTGTTCCTCACATCATAGATCGCATGCCTGAGGATGGTGACGGGTAGACCCCCTTTCAGGTGTACCGTGATGTCGTACCGGCTGAAATCGGCCACCACGCCCCGAATGATTTTCCCATCCAGCAGGGTGAAAAAGAGAACTTCCCTTTCCTTCATCAGGGGAAAAAGAGATTTATTTTTTACAAAGTAACGTTTCCCAGGCGCCAGGATGGGTTCAAGCCCCATGGCCTGCACCTTTTTGTCCGTCTTGAGGAGAGGGCCGATCTTTTCGGACAGATCCGCAGGATAAAGAAATGCAATCTGGACCTTCTCTACATCCTCCTGCCCATCCTCGGTCTCCAGGGTCAATGCCCATTTGCGATTTTCCAGCACCTTCGCGATCCGGGAGCGGTTTCCGTGAAGGTGAATTTTCCAGGGATTCCCGGACTCCAGAGCCGTGTCAAAGATCGAAATCTCGTAGTTAGCGTCCTTGTACTCCTTTAATCCCTCAAGATGTGCCATCTTCCGCCTCCATAATATGGCCTGGTTGTATTCCCGATTAACCGGACGGCCTTTAAAGCGAAGCGAATCGGACGTCCTGGATCTCTTGCTCCAGGAAATTCTCCCCAAAACTTCTGAAGCGTTCCGGATCGTCCGTCGTATAAAACTCCCTTTGCCCACGCCTCGAAAGCCTGGTTTCCATCTCAGGATGCCTTACAAGATAATCTGCGAGCTTATCCGCCACCACAGCCGGCGCGTCCAAAACCCTGCAGTTCTTCCCCATGATGCGCGCGATGTCCCTTCCCAGAAACGGGTAGTGGGTACAGCCCGGTATCAGCGTATCCACATGCTTGCTTTTCAGGGGTCGCAAGTACTTTTTAAGGACCATGTTGGTCTCGGGTTTTCCCACCCACCCTTCCTCTACCAAGGGGACCAGGAGGGGGCAGGCCCAGGTGAAAATTTTCAAACCAGGGTTCAGTTTGTGCAGCTCCTCCTCATAGACGCGGGAGTCGATGGTCGCCTGGGTGCCGATGACGGCGATTCGTCCCCACCGGGTCGCTTCAACAGCGGCCTCGGCGAGAGGGATGACGACACCCAGAACCCGCAGAGCCGGTCGATGGAGGGGCAGCCATTCCCGCTGGATCCTGTGGAGCGCCTTAACAGATGCTGTGTTGCAGGCCAAAATGATTAACTCGGCACCGCGGTCGAAGAGGAACTCAATGGCCTCCCGAGTATAATCATAGACCAACTTGAGGGATTTATTGCCATAAGGCGCCCGCGCGCTGTCCCCCAGGTATAGATAATCATAAGCGGGAAGAACCTTTAAAAAAGCTTTGAGAATTGTCAACCCGCCGTATCCTGAATCGAAAACTCCGATCATAAAACCCCGATAGAAAAAAATGATACCAAAACTAACACAACAAACATCACTCCGCCAGGGTAAAAGCCCGATCAAAAAAGATCCAATTGTTTCGGCGGTTTCTTTTTAGGTTTCCAGGTGCCCCGCTCCAGGGCAATGCAGCACTTAGCAGGGATGAGGTCCAGGAAAGGGGAAGGCATCATATCCACTGCCCGTCCTTCGATGGTGCGCCTGGTTGCGTGGGAAAGAATAAGCCTGGAGCGTGTCCTGGTCATTCCCACGTAAAAAAGCCGCCGCTCCTCAGCCTCGTTTGTATCCCCGAAAAGATTGCAGGGCAGAAGTCGATCTTCGCAGCCCGCGATGAACACCACCGACCATTCAAGGCCCTTGGCCGCATGCAGCGACATGAGGGCCACCCGGTCTCCCAGCAGGCTTTGGTGATCCACAGCCCGGTCCAGGGAAAGTAAGTCTAAAAAGGAAGACAGATCGCCCTCGAACTCTTCTGCCATCTCCTTGACCCGCCTCAAAACGACGGCCTCCTCTTCACCTAGATCCTTGAACCCATGGAGGGCGGAGGCCTGTTCGATCAGGCCAGGTAAGTCGGAACCCAGTGCCGGCATTCCCCCTTCCCCAATCATCTCACGCAAATCCATCTTAGGAGGAACCACATTGAATTCATTGAGGACTTCCGCATAAACCTTTCGATAATGGGAATTCTCCGGGTTTTGGAGAACCTGGAGAAACCGCCAGAGGAGGCAAGCCGGGTGACGGCTGATCAAAGGTTTCTCCCCGGAGCGGATATAGGGTATCCCGGCCCTCGAAAAAGCATCCTCGAAGGCATCTCCCTCTGCGTTTAAGCGAAAAAGGACAGCAATGTCACCGAAGCTCAAATTTTCACCTTCTTCATAGGAAGCCACTCTGCCGCTGTCCAAAGAAAAATGAGTAGTGCCGCCCATAAGTTTTTCGACCTGTTCCACGCACATCTCCGCCTCCTCGGCAGCGCTCCGGCAGGGGCAAACGGCGACCGGCGCGCCTCCGGTAAACTCTCCTTCGAGGGGTGCCTGACCGTCCATCAGGCCTGCGGCGGCGTCCAGGATCACCTGGGGGGAACGATAGTTGCGCGTGAGCATAATCTCTTCAGCCCCTGGAAAATCCTGTGAAAAGTTGTGAAAGCCGCGGACATCCGCCCCCCGGAAGCCGTAGATGGCCTGGTTGGGATCCCCTATGGCGAACAAAATAGGGGACTTGACATTGGAACTGCAGACGCCTTCATTTGAAGATGTAGGCCCAAAATTTACCAGGGCCTTCAGAAGGCTGGCTTGGACGGGGCTGGTATCCTGGTACTCGTCCACGAAAATCCAGGGGTAATGCCTCGCCCATTCTGCGGTCGCATCCGGGTGTTCCCGGAACAACCTCAGAGTCTCCGTTTCCAGGTCGTCGAAATCGAGCATTCCCAGGCTCCGGAGTTCCTTTTGGTAAATTTCAAAAAGAGGGATCAGGCCTTCAAAGGAGGAATCAGGAGGCCGGTCATCGAGACGGAATGCCTTCAGTGAAGACAAATTCCGCAGAAGGGCCGCGGCCTTCTTAGCACTCTTCCCCGCTCGGATGCAGGCCCTCCGGGCCAGCGCCTGCGCGTCGGGCTCCGAGCATAGGACAAAATCCGGAGGAAGCCCCGACCTTGAACCCTCATGGCGAAGGACTTCCAGGCAAAAACCGTGGAAGGTGGTCACAAGCATCCCCCTACCCGAAGTACCAGGAACCAGAGCCACAATCCTCTCGTGGACCTCCCTGGCGGCTTTATGGGTAAAGGTAAGGGCAAGCACCTGTTCAGGCATGGCGCGGCTCGATCGAATCAGCCATGCAATCCGCCGCGTCAGGGTCATGGTCTTCCCCGTACCGGGACCGGCAATGATGCGGAGATGCCCACCCTCATAAACGACCGCCTCTCTCTGGGCCGGGTTAAGGGGGTCAAGCAGCGGATCCGCCGTCTTCGTCGGAGCGGACGTCTGTCTCTCTTTTATTTTCCCTGCATGGAGGCGTTTTCCGATCGAAAGGGTGCGATTTCTCTCAGTCGCCCGGACCATCTGGAAAAGCTCCCCCTGCCCCGATAATTCATCCATTTCTCCCGGCTCGAACAAACGGATCATACCATACTCTCCGTCGTATCCTTTCTGCCGGATCACATGCCCCCGTCGCATGCGATCCAGTGCCTCGGCCAGCAGACCACCTCCAAACTTCTCCACCTCCTCACGGTTAACGTCCATCAGGATATTCAATTCCGGCCCCAGCGAGGATAACAGGTCATCGTAGGCCGCCCGAACCTTCTTGGTGGCGGGACCACACCTGAGAATCTCGGAGAGAATCTCGGGAAGAGGTATAAGGCTGTGGAAAGGCTTGGAAAGCATCGGTGTACTTCGGTCCGCCAATTCGGTTATCCGGTGAAGAACCCCAAGGGTGAGCGGTTTCCCGCAGACCGGGCAGATCCCACCGCATTCCAGCGCATCGACGGGATGAAGGCACACGTCGCATTTGCGATGTCCATCGTAGTGGTATTTGCCTTCCTCGGGGTAAAACTCCACGGTGCCTTCGAAGCCGCGGCCGTCCGTCATGGCGGCGCAAATGCGGTCATAATCGAAAGGAACGTCAAAAAGGTCGGCCTCCCGGCCCAGTTTCTCGGGAGAATGGGCGTCGGAATGCGAAACCAGAAGGTAGGGATCAAGGGCCGACAGGAGCCGATTCATGGGAGGGTCCGAGGAAAGCCCCGTTTCCAGGGCATGAATGTGAGGGGTAAGATCCGCGAAACATTCCTCGACCGTGTCAAAACCCGATTTGGTACCGAACAAGGAAAACCAGGGCGTCCAGATGTGGGCCGGGATAAAAAACGCCCGGTCGCTTGACTCCAATGTGATTTCCAGCAAATCCCGCGAGTCCAGCCCCAGGATGGGCCTGCCGTCGGATTTGATGTTTCCGATACGCGCCAGTCGATGGTTGAATTTTTCCACTGTCTCGAAATCGGGCATCAGCACCAGGTTGTGGACCTTGCGGGTTTTTCCTCCGCGCTTGTAGATGCAACTGATTTCTCCAGTAAGAAGGAAGCGCGTCGGGGCGCTGCAGGAAGATGGCAGCATCCCCTCGACCCGGGCGCGGAGATCCTCACGGAGCTTGTAAAGACCGTGCTCGGATTCCGTAAGCTTTTCCCTGAGTTCCGAAACCCAGCCGGGATGAGTGAAATCCCCGGTTCCCACCAGGGCGATGCCTTTTTTCTGAGCCCAAAGAGAGAGTGCCTCAGGCACCAGGCTGGGCGAAGTGGCCCGGGAAAAGCGGGAGTGGATATGAAGATCTGCAACAAAGGTCATATGCAATGGTACTCTTCAACAGGCTACATCCGTGCCAGTGTTTCGTCCACGAACCGGATACTTTCTTTTATCAGGTCCGGGATAGGTAGATCATAGGGACATCGCGTCATGCATTGCCCGCATTCCGTGCAATTTCTCGCTTTTTCGATTTCGGCTCTGCGCAAAGGGTTTGCAAGCACTTCTTCTCCAACTCGCTTTACGTGAGACTTGATGCCGAGTATCTCCTGGATATTGATCCCTTCTGTACATGGTTGACAATAGTCGCAGCGATGACAAAATTTCCTATCATGCTCTTTTCGAATTTCTTCGATGATTCGCTCGTCTTCTTCATCGAGCATACGGCTCCCCTGATAAGCAGCCCAATCTTCATCGAAAAGCTCCCGGCTTTCAATACCGCACAACACCAGCACCCCTTCCTGGGAAAGAGTGTATTTAAGCGCCGGCTTGGCATAATTTATAATACCTCCGGCAAGGGGTTTCATCGCAATTACGCCGATATTTTTCGAAATGGCTTTAGGTATAATTTTGTCCCGTGTGTCCGGTTCAAGGAAACTGAAACAAACCATGATGGTGTCGAAAAATCCGTCGTCGATTATTCTATCCAACAACTGGAGGCTGTGGCTGGTGATGCCGATGTGCCCTATCTCCCCCTGCTCTTTTGCCTTTTGAAGCCCTTCCAGGGCACCTCCCGGCGAAATAATTTTCGAATACTCTTCATCCTTTACAAAGTGGCACTGATAGAGCTCAATAAAATCCCTCTGTAACTTTTCACGGCTTACCTCCAGGTCCCTCCTAATGCCGTCCGCAGTTCTTTTTTTTGACTTTGATGCCAAAACAACCGGTTTATCAGTCTGTTTCAGCGCCATACCGATCCGCTCTTCGCTGGTGGTATAGATCCTCGATGTGTCTATGAAATCAATCCCTTTCTCAACGGCATACCGTACAATATCAACCGCCTGCTCTTCATCCACCCGCTGGATCGGGATACCCCCGAAACCCAATTTCTTTACGCGAATTCCGGTTCGGCCTAACGTGACATACATAATTTCTTCCTCCCTCCGTCGCTTGCTGACCCTTGAGATTTTTCGGATAAACAGGCCTTAATTGCAAGAAAAAATATATCCGCTTGAATATCCGCCCGCTGCCTGATATTTAATTATCGATAGCAGCAAGTTAAGATGAAAACTTACAATTACGATGACAGAAATAAGGGCTACCACATGAATCTAATACAATGCATCCATGAATCCGCCTTACAACGCCTGGAAAAGCCGGCCGTCGATTTTGAAGGTATCAAATGGACCTACCGGGATTTTTCTCGAGAAATCCAACGCCATGCCGGTGCGCTCCGCCTGCTGGGCTTGCGTGAAGGAGACCGCGTGGCCTTTCAATTGCCGAAATGCCCTGAATTCCTGTTCCTTCACTTTGCCGCCCTTTCTCTCGGCGCCGTTTCGCTGCCACTTAATTCGGACTACAAATCCGAAGAAATACATTATTTTCTCACAGACTCAGGAACATCTTTTTTTGTCACGGATCGTGAACGTTATCTAAAATCACGTGATAAACTGGAAGGAATCAAAGAGCTACAGATACTTCTCGTTGATGATAAGCTCAATGGATTTCCCGTTTTAGGCAGCCTCCTGGAAAGGGTTACACCGAGTTTTTTCGTTTCCCCGGTTTCCGCGCAAGACGAGGCGACTGCCATGATTTGCTATACCTCCGGTACCACTGGACGCTCCAAAGGGGCAATGATCACTCACGGAAATCTTATTTCCAACAGCAACGCGCTGGCTCAGGCGTGGCAATGGACAGAAAGAGACACCCTGCTTCATGTGCTCCCGCTGTTCCACGTCCACGGGCTGAATGTCGCTGTCGTCGGCAGCCTGCTGGCGGGTGCATCCATTTATATGCACGAAAAATTCAACCCCGCCGGGACATGGAAAACCATCGAGGAAAAACGATGCACCATGTTTATGGCGGTGCCCACCATTTACCAGCGAATGGTAAACGAACTGGAGGGCATGAAATACACACCGGACCTTTCATCGATGCGCGTTTTTATATCCGGGTCCGCGCCACTTTCAGACAATCTTTTTCACCGTTTCGAAAAACTTACCGGCTTCCGAATACTCGAGCGATACGGGATGACTGAAACGGCCATGAACACCAGCAATGCTCTTGACCCGGCCGGGCGCAAGCCTAAAAGCGTGGGATTCGCCCTGCCTGGGATAACGATACGGGTGGTCGGGAAAGACGGACGGGATATGCCCGGAGAGGAAGTGGGCGAAGTATTGATAAAAGGGCCCAACGTCTTTGCCGGGTACTGGCGGAAACCCGATAAAACCAGGGAATCTTTTATAGGGGGATACTTCAGGTCCGGAGACATGGGTTTCCTGGATGAAGCCGACGGGGGCAGGCTCTTCCTGGTGGGGCGCTCCAAGGAACTCATTATTTCGGGCGGCTACAAT
>JAWOBE010000234.1:0-2984 GCA_046498185.1 Desulfatiglandaceae bacterium
TCATGACCATCGTCAATCAGGTGATTCCGGAAATAAAGAGCAGAAATATCAAGCGGAGGTTTAAGATGTATCAGGTTATCTACCAGGGCAGGAAATTTTACTTGTATCAGCCGCACTATGCAGCCGCAAAACCCAAAGACAATATAAAGAACAGAAAAAAAGCGAGGTATATCTGTAAGCGCAGGCTGAAACGAGGACGGGCAAGAAGAGCCTGTCTGGCCCTTTCGGCTTCTTCTATGCGCTCATAACGGCCTTCAATCGTGACATCGGACTCACCGTTTTTGCCCTTGATGCCTTTCGCCGTCATTTGCTCCGCAAACGGAGAAAACATAAATAGCCATCCCCTCTATTTCTCAAAAGATGCATCAGCTCCCAGCGCCTCGGCCGCTTTGGCTATTACCCTGCGGAGATCATCCGGTTTGAAAGGCTTCGAAATAAAGTCGAACGCCCCTTTTTCCATGGCTTCCCTTGCCAGGTTCATCATCGCGTAGCCTGTAATCATAATCACCTTGGTCCGCGGATATTTCTCGAGTACATGTTCGAGGATCTGCATGCCGTCGATGTCTTCCATTCGTATGTCGGTGACGACGATGTCGAATTCCTTTTCTTCAAGGCGTTCCCAGGCCTGATGAGGATCTTCGAAAACTTCCACTTCACAGCCAATCTTGGCCAATGCCGGTTTTAACCGTTTCCCTACGATGGGTTCATCGTCCAGGATGAGCACTTCCAGGGACTTATCCATAGCCACCTCCTGTTTTATCAATCCGTTCTTTCCGGCCAAGCCGGGCGCTGTTCGGATCACGAGGAATTACCAGGCCTGTTGGTGAAATTTTTGCCGGGGTGAACCTCCACATATTCAACTCCCGTAATTTTGGATATCATTTCCTTTAACTTCTCGGCCTGCTTTCCTTTAATACCTCGCAGAGAACCCGGCTCAAGAACCACGTTTCCGTCTCGAACCTGTATTTTGATGTTTGGATTTTCGGGCAGCAGAGCAGCCTCGATCCTCGCCGCAAGGGCACCATCCTTTGTGCACTGCAATGAATAGGTCATCGGCTCAAATTTCCGGTATCCGGCCATGTCCTTAATAACCTCAACAGCCTTGTCCTCCTCGATCTGGCTGAGGCTTATGACCATGTCATATATTGAAGAATCGAAGTCGTCCAACCCAAAGTTGCGCTTGCTCCAGTTGCGGCGCCGATGTACCCGTTTGTCAAGAATCTTCCTGGCCCTTTTCGGAGCTACGACTTTTTCAGCTGCTATACGGTTGATCACGAGTTTTGGATCTGAAAGCAACCGAACCGTAAGGACATGAGAAACGCCGCGAATATAGAGATGAGCCGCCAAACCCTCACATACGATATTATCGGATAGGAACTGCTCCCACACAGCCGCTTTCAGGAAAGAAAGCTGAAGACTGGAATTCCGGCGAGGCGTAGCCCAGGAAAAAGCCTCACTGTTCAAGGCCTTGACCAGCCTGTCCTTGGACACTCCAAAATCTGAGGCGACTTTATCCAAAAACTGAGGACCCAAATATTGATAGCCCAGGGTATCAGCGAGTTTTGGAGCTATTTGCTCCCCCATGTAGGGAAAATCCGTAGAAATGATTATAGAAGACATATTCTACATCTCCTTTTTGGGTCTGTTGGTAATGTAGGTCCTGCGACTAAATCATACGGCGCCCTCAGGGGCGGCAACCCCTGGGTGTATCTCCAAGTTATTGATGTCTTTCATCTCCCGGGCGACAGTCTTGACCTTCTTTTCAAGCCGTTGAGGCGGACGGCCGCCGGATTTTGTATAAATCACCACATTGCCGTAATTACTGCTGATTGCTATTTCCGGAAATTCTTCGGCAAGAGCAGCCTTCACTCTGCACGCAAGTGCCAGGTCTTCCATTTTCTGCTGAGATTCTTTTGTCGTTTTGAACTGTTCCTTGGATGCCGCAAGGCATATGAATTCAACGGCGTCATTTACATTCAGCCGATGTATTCGTATCAAAAAATCATACAGACAAGGGTCGACCGAGTCGACCCCATAGAGATGATGACTCCACCGCCGCCTTTCCTGATCGTCTCTTAAAAGGAGGGACCTGGCCTCTTCATAACCGATTCCCTCTCTCTCCATTTCATTGGCGATTCTCTCGGCGAGATCCGCAATAATACGAACCTTCAGGACATGACGGACCCCCGGCAGCAGCACATGGCCTGCCAAACCGTGGTAAACCACATTATCCTTGCATGCGGCATTTGCAAGCGCACTCTGGATATAAGCGATGTACGTCTGTTTGCTGGTGCCGAACCTGTCCAAAATCGAAGGCGCGTCGTGAATGGCCCTGACAAGCTTGATTTGCTGTATATGAAACCGGTCGCTCGCATCCAAAAGGATATCGCGGCTCAGGCATTCATACCCCAACTGATCGGCGACCTTTTCAGCGACCTCTTTTCCCTTACTGTAGGACCCGCGTGATATGGTTATAATAGCCATTTTATCACCTCACAATACTTAAATTCCATAAAAAATATACAACATAGCGATCATAACCACAAGGAAAATGATGCTCATAACAGTTCCAGCCTTGATAAAATCAATGCTCCTGTATCTTC
The DNA here is from genome assembly GCA_046498185.1 of Desulfatiglandaceae bacterium. Lineage (GTDB taxonomy): Bacteria > Desulfobacterota > DSM-4660 > Desulfatiglandales > Desulfatiglandaceae > CAYXDR01. The sequence goes on from JAWOBE010000234.1 coordinate 2,604, forward strand.
CCGGCCCCATGTATAAGGCGTTCACTTGATGGGTTGGCAGTATAAAGGAATTACTGGTAGCCAGACCCACCACAAGTGCGGCCATCCGGGGATCCGCTCCGGCCGCCATGGCCATGTTCACCACCAGTGGCACCAGCAGGACAGTGGCGCCGACATTGGAAACCACGAGGGTGAATATGGTGGTCAGAACCCCGATTACACTTAACAGAACGATGGGAGGCACGGTACCTATAGCGTTCAACACCATATGAGCAATCCAGGCGGCGGTCCCGGTTTTTTCAGTAGCTATACCAAGAGGTATAAGCCCGGCCAGCAGAAAAACCGTTCGCCAGTCGACTGCAGAATACGCCTCGTCTATACTCAACACCCGGGTCAAGACCA
>JAWOBE010000012.1:0-6170 GCA_046498185.1 Desulfatiglandaceae bacterium
CATGCAATGTTACATTCTGGGGAACGTGTCAGTCCCGCCGCTGGAGAGATCGCCATAAAGCAAAGTCTGTTCCTGAAGCTGAAGGAAGGCGGCTATTCTCTCCCCGAGCGTCGTATCGCGGAGATTCATGTAATGCTGTGCGCCGATCTGTCCGAAGTCGGATATCTGCGCCTGATCGACAGTTATCTCCATGTCCGCTGATATGGTATCAATAGTGATATCGCTCTCATCAGATAATGACAGGACGTCAGCCTCAGCTTGATGTCCTATCGGATCAGCCCTGGCGCTGATGTTGTTTGCTCTGACCGACAAAGAGCACCCCCTTTTTATCCTGTGTGGAGACACCTGTAGCGGTTCCGAGATTCAGGCGGCGGCCTTTTCTGGAAAGGATGCCGTTGCGCCGCAGCTTCGAAAGATCGTAGGCCATCCGTACACGCCCGTAGTTGCGGTAGTTTGCACTTTCAGGGTCTGTGCGGAATTTCTCGCTCTGGAAAAACAATGCGACAAAAGCCAGAAGCTCTGCGAGAGGAGCTCGTTCCCCCATGGGGGCCTTGCGTTCGGACAGCCATATTTTATATGCTTTATATAAAGCTTCAAAAAACCGCTCGGAAGGCCATCCGGCTTCGAAGGTCTTAAAAGTCTTTTCCACGGCGGCGACAATACGTTCCGGTTTCGCCGGCAGCTCTTCCACCGGAAGCTTTGCATAACAAAGGGACGCACGATTTTGTTCGAGGATTAATAAAACGGTGAAGCGGTCGACGGAAAACTCCATAGGATCGGTCGTGATCAGTCTGCAGGCGATTCCTTTGTCATCGGCGCATTCCTTCAGTAATCGGCCGAACTCGGACTTCCGGGCTGCTGCACGCTCCTGCTGGTCCACCGCCGTCTTTTCCAGCAGTTCGGTGAAGTCTATGTTCAGGCCGGCGGCGGCTGGATCCGATTGTGCGAGCCGCTTGCACGCTTCTTCGACTTTTCGGGGAGATTCCAGTGCATCGGGAGAGGCCAAAATCTTTAATGCTTTTTGCAACACGCCAAGATATTTAATCTTTTCGTTAACCTGGGTCAAATGGCCGGCAGCCATTTCATTTATCATAATTCCTCCTTGGGTGTCGTTCCTCTGGTTTGCAGCCATCCGGAAATGGTCCCTAAGCTTTCTCTATGCCGAGTCGTTTCAGGACAGTTTCCACTTTTGATGGTGGACGGTTCCCCCGGCATGCGGGACAGGCCTTTTTGTTTAGAATAAGGGTTTGACACGATTCGCAGAGAACATGCAGGGCTTCATCGCAAAAACCGGGTGTATAGGTATCCTTTCCGCAAGCTTCACATGTCATGGGATCGAATTTTCTCGAAAGAAGATTGTATACAAGGCTGATGCGACGCTTTCCCTTTCGACGTTTAACAAGCAGTTCACAGCGCTTCACCGGAATTCGGGCGAGCAGCAGTGCCATCGGATGAATCGTGAGCCTCAGTTTGTATTTGTCATTCAGTGCATTAAGCTTTCGGGTTTTTTCGTCTTCGATCTGCCGGATTTTTTCTCTTCGAATTTTAAGCTCCGTCCCTTGGAGTTGTCGCTTCTCGATTTCCGTCTTCATCTCCCTTTTCAGATCCTGAAAATAGGTTTCTATCCGGCGGATGTCCCGGATGTGATGCCGGGTGATCGTTTTTTTGAAATCGGACAGGTGCTCGTCGATAAGCCGGAGTGCTCGGTCGCAGGCCGCAATAAAATAATTTTCGAGTGTCTGATTCTGGACCTCCGATTCTTTTAACGCGAGCGGCTGCCACTCGAGCGCCTTTTGAAAAATAAGTTCCGGCAGTTGAGGACAACCCGCACCCAGGGACGAAATGCAAATATGATGTACCGCTTCCAGTCGTTCGTCCGCGTCGGCGGCGACTTCAAAGGACCACACCCAGTAGTCCATCCAGCTGTCGTGACTTCCTGTAACCTGGTATGTGGAGTTGGGGAATCCGAAGGAATCGGAGGGATTCGGTTCGGCCTGCTTCCTTCCGGAAAAGGCGGGCATCCGCACTGAAGCCGTACATCCCAGCTCACGCGCCATCAGTATCGCACGATCGAGGAGTTCGGTTCCGAAACCGATGGGAATACTCCCCGACCCTTCACCTGTATCAATCGTGCCGGAAATGGTCACAAGGGAATCGGGCAACCCGAGTTGCCTGCGGGCATGATCGGGAAGAAGGGCTTCCAAGTAGTTTTCAGCCCTATTCCAATCGACGGCACCGCCGCTTTCTTCGATCAGGGTGCTTGTAAACTCAAGAATATCGTTCATTGTTTCTTTCGTGGATCATTCGGCTGGAAAGCTCTTAATTGAGCGACCGGATGAATTATATTTCATAATCGTTTGCGAAAATGTCGATGTCAAGCTGCTTTATCTTATCATATCGAAGCCTTGCCGCAAGGAGTTCCTCCCCAAGGTTTTCAAACGCCGTTTTTATTTCATTTTCGCTTTTGCTTCGGGCGTAAATGTCGACTATCCGTTCCTCGAATTCCGTTTCGTTATTCGCCTGGCCCAGGACGAGGTCGATTTCTCCTATTACGAGTTCGAACATGTTGATGCGCTTATCCAGCACTTCCAGTATATGATATTCGGCGGTTCCGACGGCGCAAAGATTGTAAATATGCACCGGGCGGGTCTGGCCGATTCGGTGGATGCGCCCGATGCGCTGTTCTATCTTCATTGGGTTCCATGGCAGATCGTAATTGACCATGGTCGAACAAAACTGGAGATTACGACCTTCCCCTCCAATCTCAGAGCATAACATAACATCGGCGCCGTTCTGAAATTTACGTACTGCAAGGTCCTTTTCTTCAGCACTCATGTTTCCTTGAAACATCGAAAAGCCTATACCTGAATCGGAAAGCCTCAGCGCTATTTCTTCCAACGTCGCTTTGAAGCGAGAGAAGACAAGCACCTTTTCGCTGCTCATCTTCAGCAATTCCAACAGCCGGGCGGTCTTGGAGGTGGTTGGTACATATTTGCACAGGTTCGCCAGTTTGGTTATTTGCTCTTTTATCCCGCCATCAACTTCCGAATGCGCGGCCATCTTGAGCAGAGTCTTCCGTACAGCCCGCGGGCTGGAGCCGGCTTCTTGAAGTAGAAGCCCGAGTGACAAACGGGACAGGTTGGATTGAAAACCCTTCCTGACCAGGTCGGTCAGCCTGGCGTACAATTCTCGTTCAGCAGGCTCACCCTCCACAAGCACGGTGGAGGCATGTCTGGGCGGGAGACTGATATCGGCAAGCGCGCGGGTGTTTCGGATCATGACCTCCCCGATCAGGTCTCTGAGCTTCTCTCTATTTCTAGCCTGAGTTGAGTCTCCCCGCAGAACGAACTGTCGCCTGTATGCTGTCCGCGTTCCCAGTTGGCCGGGCTTCAGCAGGGTAACAAGGCTGAAGAGGTCCATAAGGTTGTTTTCGACCGGCGTCGCACTGAGCAGCAGCAGAAAACGACTTTTTAATTCGTTGATAAGAGCCCATCCTGCTGTTTTGTCGTTTTTCACATGATGGGCTTCGTCGACGATGATAAGGTCGAATCCGATCCGGCTCAAAAGGGGTCTGTGATTTTTGTTCCTGGCCATCGCAAGGGAAGCCACGATGAGATTATGGCTTTTCCAGAAGCGCTCAGGGTCCTGCCTCAGGCTGGATTCCTCGGTCGAAGTGGGTGACAGCCCGAATTTGGAAGACAACTCCTCGCACCACTGGCTCATCAGCGCCGGAGGGGTCAGGATCAGAGCTTTTTTCACCATACCGCGCATCATGTATTCTTTGAGCACCATACATGCTTCAATGGTTTTGCCAAGGCCAACTTCGTCGGCGAGAAGAACCCTGCCTCTGAATCTACGCATCACCTTTCGTACGGTTTCAATCTGATATGCGAAATGTTCTACATCTTTCAATGTATTGAGACAGATCAGATGGTCGAAATGTTCCGTCTGCGAAAGCCGGACCGTCTCGTGTGCAAGGAAATATCTTCTAATGCTCGAAGCCTCTCCGGTGACAAACCTCTTGTGCAGACCCACCGGGCTGCTTATCTGCGCCGAAGTTTTGATTACCGGAGCTTCCACCTCTATCGCCGGGGAGGGGCTTGTCTCCGTTGGGGCCGGTTGATCAGGCCTGCCTTTAACCGCAACCCCATCTGAGCGGCTGCCTTTCATTTCCCTTTCGGTTGATTTTTTCTGGGGATGAGGACTGGTTTTTCGCCGTCCGGGCGGCGCCGTTTTTTTGTTAGGAATACTGATTTGGGCTTGGCACTTTTCAGCGTATAACATAATGTACCGTTTGGAATAACCGTAACTGTTCAGAAGCTTTTCCGGAAGTAGACTGATTTTTTCTAAAAGTGGTTGTGCCCTTTTATGATGGCCAAGTTGGAATTCGTTTAAGGCATATTCAATCCTTTCCCATTCATTGAGCCGGTCAAATTTTTTGATGCGTCCGAGACATCGGGAGACATCTTTGGGATGATATTGTTCTTCCAGTAATATATCGAGCATGAGACGATAGGCAGGCACATAGCGCGGGAATCTGGAGGTCAAATCCATAAGAATGTTCAGCGCTGCGCGGTGGTCGTTCGCCTCCCATTCCGTCCGTGCGGCCTCAAGTATTGCGGAAAGATATTTTCGTTCTGATGACTCTGCTGCGTTATGAATCATGGTTCGTTCATAAAGAAAAAGGAGTAAAGGTTTATAGATCGCTGGAAGGGCAGTATCTTGCTACCGCACACCGATCGTGGTCCGGTTTCCTTGCCTTGCAAACTTCACGGCCGTGATAGATAAGGATGTCCGAAAAACGGCGCCAGCGCTCGCGGGGTAAAATTTCCATGAGATCCTGTTCTATTTTGTCCGGATTGGTGTTTTCGGTAAATCCCAGCCGAATTGCAAGCCTTTTTACATGCGTGTCCACGACGACACCGGGGACATTGAATGCCGCGCCCAGCACGCAGTTAGCTGTTTTTCTGCCCACTCCGGGAAGCTTTACCAGTTCTTCGAGTGTACCGGGGACCCGGCCCCCGTAAAGTTCGACAAGCCCCCGGCAACAACCTTTTATGGACCGGGTTTTGTTTTTGTAAAAGCCGGTGGGCCGAATGTCGGCTTCAAGCTCTTCCACCGGGGCCGATATGTAATCCTCCGGGCCCTTGTATTTTTCAAACAGTTTTTTGGTAACAACGTTGACCTGTTTGTCGGTGCATTGCGCCGAGAGTATAGTAGCTATCAGCAACTCGAACGGGGTGCGGTATTCGAGGGCGGTTTTTTCTTCCGTGTAAAGAGGATCCAGGATTTCATAAATTTTTGCGGCACGCAGCCTTTTCTCTTGAAGATCTTCCGGTCGCTTTTCCTTGTCGACGATTTTGTTCAATGTTCTTCTCCATTACCATGACTCGAGAGGATTATGCGGGCAAACACAGCTGCACCCACCGGAAGCGCCGCATCGTTGAAATCGAAACGGTCGTTATGAAGGCTGACCGGTTCGTGGCCGGGAACCCCTATCCCAAGTCTGAAGAAGCCTCCCTTTCCTGTTTCATTTACAAGTCGGCTGAAATCTTCCGCCCCCATGGCCGGGCGCAGTTCCTCTACCGCCCGTTCTCCGAGGACATCGGCGGCTGCTTGCGCGACCAGGTCCATTATTTCTGCATCGTTTACCACCCGCGGTGTCCCGTAGCCGTATTCGAGAGAGCAGGTGCAGCCGAAACCGGAGCAAACCCCGTCGGCGATTTTTCGTATCCTTTCTTCGATCGTGCTCCGAACGGCGTCTACATGACAGCGCACCGTGCCTGCCAGGCTCACCGTTTCGGGGATAACGTTATTGGTGGTTCCCCCGTTAATTTTGCAGACTGAAACAACTATATTATCAACCGGGTCGATCTGTCTGCTCGCCACCTGCTGGAGTGCGGCCACCAGGTGGCAGGCGGCCAGCACAGGATCTACGGCCCTGTGAGGATAACCACCGTGACCGCCCCGACCATGCACCGTGATCGAGAACTTGTCGGCAGACGCGGTGAAAGGTCCGTCGCAAACTCCGATTTTGCCAACCTCCAGAAAGGGCCAGCCGTGAAGGGCGATGACCGTGGTGACCTCCGGCTCTTTCAGCACGCCTGCTTTAACCATTTTCGCGGCGCCGCCAAGGCCTTCTTCGGCGGGCTGGAAAATTAACTTGACCA
>JAWOBE010000021.1:0-7949 GCA_046498185.1 Desulfatiglandaceae bacterium
CGTCATCCTGAGACGTTGGGGTTGTAAAAATTGGACCGCGGTTTAGGGAGTTTAGGGCATGCAGGCTCCTTAACTGATCGTAAAGCGCGGCATATGAAGGGAAATTCGGAGATTTTAGGCCCTCCGCTTCACTCTGATGATGAATTTTAAGTTCCTGCCGCACAAAATTTAAAATTTCCCAGGCATGACCAACGGGATCTAACCCGGAAAGCGAGGAAAGTTCTGCAAGGCTTCGAAGCGTTCCCACAGGATCGGCCAAGAGCTGATCGAAGGTGATCAGCAAATACTCCAGGCCCGTGCAGCCCTCAAAGGCCTCTCGATTGTAAGCCGACCAGAGACGATGCCCTTTCGTCAGGTCGAGCCCGCAACACTGCTCCAGCGACATGGCCACCTCAGTCGGTTGGCGCAGAATAACCACAACACACGGCTTCACATCATGATTAGCCAGAACCGTTTTCCACAGGGGCATCAGCCTGCACATGCGGGGGTCACCCACAGCAAATGGACGGTCCTCGGTCAAAAACCGGCGCTGCAATATTGAGCCCAAGGACTCTTCGGCCTTCTTTGCGGCCCGGCCTTTCTCCCAATTCCGCTGAAAGCCGCTTTCCATATCCCAGCGGCAGCCCAAATGCCTCAGCAGCGTCTCATGGATTTTCCCGATTTCGCTGTTTTCAAAAGACCCGGAATGCCCGTCATGATCTCCTTGCACCGTTGCGTTTTCCAGGTTTACACCCATAAGTTTCAGGCAGCCCGCCAGAACCGTGCTGCCGCTTCTGTGCATACCCAGAATGACGGTACAGTCCTTTCTGGTCATGTTTTCCACCCCTGTCTCCTTCAAGGATTTCCCGGAAAAACAACAATCCGATTTTTCGGATTCGAGGCAAAATCAAGAAGAAAAGATAATCCGTTGACACCGTGGAAAACGACCCCTAGGGACACGAACTCAGAGTCGTTTATTGACCAAGTTTCCATCCGGAAAGGATACTTTTCGCCAGTCAATTAGTAAATCCCGACAAGATCAAAATAAAACTGCGGCGTTGTTTGTGCGACGTAATCAAGCACGTCTCCACATTGCGGCCATGCTGGGTCAAATATAAAACAGCGCTCTGATACGCTCAAGAAATTTTTTACCTGCCCAAATCCGCCCTCAAATATAATCTCCCCAAGACAATAATTTTCCTCTTGACAATGGTTCCATATATGGTACCATAATTTTAATATTCATCTTAAACAGTTAAAATGCCAAAATTATGAGTGAAATAAAAGAAAAAAAATTCAGCGGCCAATTCAGGCTGCGCATCCCCGGTTCTCTTCACTCCGCCCTAGTGGAAGAAGCCCGCAGCCAGGGCGTCTCCCTTAACAGCTACGTGATTTTTCTGCTGAGTTCACGACACAGCCAGGAACAGACCTGGCAAAAAGCGCTCCAGTTTCATAAGCAGCAAGTGAGAGACACCGCCCAGGCGGTACACGAAATGCATAAAATGGTAGCCAGCTTAACGCTCGGCGAACCAGAGCCGGAAGGCTTCACCTGGCTCAGTAGTGAAACCAGCAATGTTGTGATTCAATAGCAGGCGGAGGCATGAACGCGGTTTATGATACGAAATGTATGGGGAGTCTTGTGTAGAGACATTATTACCGACCAGGAAAGCAACTCGGTCTCCTATATCAGGTGCATCGAAGAAGGCTTCGCCCGTGATTTACCTGTGCGCATCGGCCCTATGTTCCTGGGCACCCTGTGGGAAAAAAACGGAGAAGATCAGGAAATTATCCGCTTCCGTGTTGCTCTGGCCTGTCCGGATAAAACCATCAAGGCGATCCTGCAAACAAACCCGATAACCATGGATCGCCCGAGGCACCGCCTGCATTTTAGGCTGAAATCCATGGAAGTGACCAGTTTCGGCACCCACCAAATCATCGTCGAGTACAACCAGGAGCGGGAATGGCTGCAAGCCGCCAGGTTGCCGATCCTGATCAGGAAAGTAGAGGAAAGCAGCTGACATGGAAGAAGAACTTAAGAAAAATTTGAGGCTGGCAATCCTCTTGAGTATTTTCATCAGCATGCTCAACCTTATACTGCCGTTCAACATGCTGATGCTTTTTTGGTTTGTGATACCCAGCGAAAGTATTTCCAACATATACGTCATCGCTTTTGCCGCCACGGCCGGCCTGATGTTTATGACCATATTCGACCGTCTACGCTTCGCCCTGATGCGACGGTTTTCGCTGCGGTTGAACGAGGAATTGGGAGAGAAGATTCTGCTGGGATTACTGCAAGACCGATCCCTTGAACAAAAAGGGAGCTATTCTTCGGCCATGGAGGATTTGACGAGGGTACGGAACTTTTTGAATTCCCCAACATCCTCGGCTTTCCTGGACAGCATGGTTTCGCCTCTCCAGCTTGCCATCCTTTATTTTATCAGCCCCCTCATAGGAGCGCTGGCCACGGTGTGTATACTGGTCATACTGACAGTTATGTTAGTGGGGCGCAAACCGACCCGAGAGCTTCTGCAGCGTGCCAACGGACGTTTCGCCAGGGTGAACAACCTGTCACGGGAATGCGTGGAAAACTCCCAGGCCGTGGCCGCAATGGGCATGCAGCCCCAATTGAACAAGCGCTGGCGTGAAATGCAGAACGAAATGATCACAGACCAAACCGAAGCCAGCGAAAAGGCCGGCGTACACTCAGCAATCACCAAGTCCATGGGCTGGATCATGCAGGTGGTGTTAATGGGTGCAGGCACCGCGATGATCATTGCGGGAACACTGGATAGCGGCATGGCGATCATCGCGGTTATCATCGCCGGCAGGGTTATAATGCCCATGCAAATGGTGGTGAACGGCTGGAAACAATATCAGAATGCCCGGGACGCCTTTCTGAGACTCCGGGAACTACTTGCTGAAATGCAGAAAAAAGAAAAGAAAGAGACTTTGGAACTGCCCCCGCCGAAAGGTCAGCTGAAGGCGGAAGGCCTGTTCTATGCCATCGGTGGAAAACCGATAATCCGGGGGGTCTCCTTTGACCTGGAAGCCGGACAGACCCTCGGACTGATAGGACCCAGTGGTGCCGGTAAATCGACCCTGGCAAGGATTCTCACCGGTGTGGTGCCGCCCCACAACGGCATTCTCCGCTTGGACGGAGCCGATATACACAAGTGGGATCAAAATAAACTTGGCGGTCACATCGGCTACCTCCCCCAGGATGTGGAACTTTTCGAAGGGACGATAGCCGGGAATATAGCCCGCTTTCGGAAAACCGACATGGAAAATATCCTGGAAGCGGCCCGCAAATCCGGGGTGGACGGAATAATCAGCGGAATGCCTGAAAGCTATGACACCAAAATCGAAGAAAGAGGATTCAACCTGCCCGGTGGACTGAGGAGGCGCATCGGACTTGCGCGGGCGTTGTTCGGCAACCCACGCATCCTGATACTGGATGAACCGGATGCCAATCTCGACCATGAAGGGCTCTTGAGCTTGGTACAAATTATCAAAAAAGCCCATGAAGAAGAGACCACCTTGGTCTTGATTACACATCGCCTACAGCTTCTTCAGTTCACACATCAACTGCTGATGTTAAAAAACGGGCAAGCCGCAATGTACGGGCCCACCTCCCAGGTGCTTCCTAAACTTCTTAATCCCCAGGGCCCCCAGCCGGCGGCATCTCCGGTGCCGATAGGAAAAATGAGCGGAGTTGGACATGCGTAAATATATGCTGAAAATAATGCCTCATTTGGGCTGCGGTTTTTTCTTCAGCCTGTTCATAAATGTACTCGTTTTGTCCTATATCCTGTACCTTCGGCTTCTCTTCGACAAAGTCATGACCGGTCGGAGCTTGGAAACCCTGTTTTACCTGACTTTAGCTGTTATAGGGGCCTACATTGTCTCGGGTATGCTGGAGGCCGTACGCTCCAAACTGCTGGTACGCATCGGGGTAAAATATGACAACATGGTGGCCGGCAGAATTTTCGAGCACATGATTAACGATTCCATAGTGCCGGGATCGCCGAAACACACCCAGGGGCTCAAGGATGTAAACACCATCCGAAACTTTCTGGGCGGAACGGGCATTTTTGCCCTTTTCGACACCCCATGGGTGCCTGTTTACCTGGCGGTCATCTTTCTTTTCCACCCGCTGTTGGGCTGGCTGGCCTGCACCGGCGGCGTGCTTCTTCTATTCCTGGTCGTGGCCCAGGAGCTGGCAACCTCTCGCATGCAAAAAAAATATGCCAATTCATCACTGCAGACGGACCAATTTCTTCGTTTTGTCATGCGCAACGCCCAAGCCGTCCATGCCATGGGTATGCTCCCTGCATTGGTCGGTCATTGGCGCGATTTCAACCGCCAGGATGTAACCTTCGAAGATACGATGGCTGGAAGGACAGCCGGCTTCCAAAATATGGCCAAGGTGGTCATGTCCACCACTGTTCTTGCCGTCATGGCCACCGGTGCCTTTCTCGTCATAAAACATGAGGCTACAATCGGTACCATGGTGGCGGCTTCCATGTTCATGGGAAGGGCACTGGCTCCGCTGATGATGCTTGGAAACGCGTGGAAAAGTTGGCAGGAATCCAGGCTCGCCTATAAAAGACTCGATCAACTGATGGCCGAGGGTGAATCCGGAGCAAATGATATCTCATTAACCATCGTGCCTTCTTACGATGAGCCTCCTCCGATTTTCCGGGCTGAAAACATAAGCCATTCCATAGATTCCACGCCGGTGCTGGAGAACGTTTCCTTCAGCCTGACCCCCGGAGAAATCCTGGCTGTGATCGGACCAAGCGGCGCCGGGAAATCCACCCTGGGGAGGATAATTCTGGGCTTGTGGAAGCCGGATGAAGGTAAGGTGCTTCTGGGCGACACGCCGCTCGAGCAATTTGATCGAACCATGCTAGGCAGAAAGGTGGGTTATGTACCCCAGGAAATCGATCTTTTCTCCGGCACGGTGGCTGAAAACATAGCCAGGATGGGTGATGTGGACTCCGAGGGGGTAGTCGCCGCCGCAAAAGAGGCGGGTGCCCACGAAATGATTCTCGAACTGCCCCAAGGCTATGATACCCGGATCGGTCCCGGGGGCGTGACCCTTTCTGGAGGACAACAACAATGCATCGCTCTTGCAAGGGCCGGATACCGGGAGCCTTGGTTGATGGTTCTGGACGAACCCGATTCCCATCTGGATAACAGCAGCCGCGGTATGTTCCATAAAATGCTCAAAGAGCTCAAGGAAAAGGGAACCCTCCAGGTGGTCATTTCCCACAAAAGGGAGCTGGCCAAACTGGCTGACCGGGTTCTCATGCTGGATGGAGGCCGAGGTATTGAGTTATCAGCCGCCGAATATCAAACAGCGAACAATCAGACACAATCGGAGTAAAAGGTTATGCCCGACAACGAAACGAAAGAGGTAACGCCTGTCGAGGTGGAATCCCCAGGAAAGCCCGCTGCGACCGGATCATCCAAAAAAGTCATTATATGGGGGTTGATCCTGGTATTCCTGTTTTTCGGTGTACTGGGAACATGGGCCGCCACGGCCAAGCTTCAGGGTGCCGTCATCGCGCCCGGAGAAATCATTGTCGAAACATACCGCAAGCAGGTCCAGCATCTGTCCGGCGGCATCGTAAAGGAAATTCTTGTCCGTGAAGGAGGCTGGGTGGATCAGGGGCAGGTTTTGATACGGCTTGATGGGGAAAACGTCCTGGCCAGCCGTGATATGCTTCTTGCAAGAATGGACAGCCTGCTGGCTCGGCTGGCCCGACTTATGGCTGAGATCAAACTGGCTAAAAGTATTAAATGGCCGGACTATCTTATGGAACGGGCCGAACTGCCGGATGCCGCTGAATACATGCACAGCGAAAAGCAGATATTTGACGCGAATCTTGCATCGAAAAACAGCCAGAAAACGCTGCACCGGGCTCAGATCAACAGGCTTAACACGATGATACAGGGCCGTCAGAAGCAGATCGCAGCGGTCCGGAAAACCATCTTGTCTCTGGAAGAAGAACTCAAGGCCAAACAGAGCCTTCTGAGGGAAAAATATATCGATCAACCCCAGGTCATGGAAATTCAGCGCACTCTCAATTCCAACGAGGCTCGGCTGGAGGAACTTGAGACGGAAATCGCCGAATCACGTCAAAACATACGCTCTCTGGAATTACAGATCCAGGACCTGGACAAAAAATACGCCCAGGAAGCGGCCAAGCAGATGGGCGAAGTCCGCCAGGAAATCGTAGCACTGCGTGAACAGCTGCGCCCGGCGGAGGATGCAGCCCGCCGCCTGGATATTACCGCACCGGCTTCCGGAGTGGTAGTCAATATGGAAGTGCGGACGGAAGGCGGGGTAATCCAGGGAGGGGCGCCTTTGATGGAAATCGTCCCGCGCGACAGCGGACTGGTAGTCGCCGCGCAGGTACCCCCGGACAAAATCGACGAAGTCCGGCAGGGCCAGAGCGCCAGCGTGTCGCTTTCAGCTTTTCCGATGAGATACACGCCAAAGGTCGACGGAAAGGTGGTTTACGTGTCGGCCGACCGGATAGAACCGGAGCGGATGGGTGCATTACCCCACTACCTGGTTTACGTTCGTCTGGATCTTGAAAGCTTGCGTAACGCCATCGGCGATGAAACCAGATTGACCCCGGGCATGCCAGCCGAGGCCTATATACAAACCGAGGCGCGGACTATGCTGAGCTACATTCTAACGCCAATTACCGAAAGCATGGGCCGCGCTTTCCGCGAGTAGCCCCGGTTTTCAAACTCACAGATCAGCCCTGATCTTTAAATGATCAGATATTTGTCACATAAACCAAAAATAGAAGGAGTCATTAAAAATGCACATTTTTGCAGATCAAATCAGCCAGATAGTCTTTTCCAACAACAACATCCGCATAACTCTGACCCAGAGAGGTCCGGACGAAAGCCTGGTAGATGTGGGAACATTGATAATCCCGATCAATCAGGCGAATAACTTCGTCAACCGCCTTGCCAATGGTTTAACGCAGTTGAATGAGCAGCTCAAGGCTCAAGCTGAAACAAACCCCGATCAATAAACAATCTGCATTCTGTGGATGCGGCTACAAATCACCTATCACAAAAAAGCCTTGCACAACCCGCTTAACCGCGGTGTCGCTGCAAGGCTGATCTTTTCTTCAGAATAAGCGAGAATCGTTAACTACTGTTCCGTCTGCTCGGTCTGCTCCTTACGGGCCTGCTCGATTCTCTCCTGAAGCTGCTTTCCAGCTGCCTGCAGTCCACCTGCCACCTGACCATATGCGGCCGCAGGGATTATCATCTCACCGCTGATCCGGTCTTCGCCACCGGCCGCGGTTGCCATGCACTGTACCCTAATCAAACCATTGCGCATTGTTACTGAGCCAAGTTTCTCGATAATAATCGTATCCATGAATCCCTCCTTAAAATATTATGTCCCAAAACGAGTACACTGCTTATACCAGAGAGCATTAAACTTTTCAAATCATTTCTCTTCGTGAATTGATACCAGATATTGGAATGGCGGAGAGAGAGGGATTCGAACCCTCGGTGGAGATTTCTCCCCACACTCGCTTAGCAGGCGAGCGCCTTCAGCCGACTCGGCCATCTCTCCGAAAATTACTTCCACAATGGAATTGAGAAATTATCAAATCACGACGTATTAGTCAAAACTTTTATACCAGGTCTATAATTGATGAGTTCGTAAGAAGTAGCATCCCTACCTTATCGGCGTCGGCGTCGGCGTCGGGGTCGAAAAGGCCGCCGATCAACGTCCGATACCGACGCCGATAGCGACCCCGACCCCGAGTGACATCGTTGTTTTGACTTTTTACGCTCTCATCAACGTTGGTTTACCCTGAAAATACGCTTAATTTTTGTATGCAGAAACCCGCGCTGAAGGACAGCCTTTCCCAGGAAGGAATGCGTGCCTTGTGCGGCCTACTCCAGTAAGCAGCCGCGCAACTCCTTGG
>JAWOBE010000056.1:0-4451 GCA_046498185.1 Desulfatiglandaceae bacterium
AGTCATCCGGGATGACAAAAAAATACGAATCCTGCCGCTGTGGAAGTGGCTGCTGACAAACGATACATAGCCACAAGATGCACAAGAAGCACAAAAGTTAGAAGATTAAGATAGCCACAAAATGCACATAAATCACAAAATTTAAAAGATTATTTAATTATTTTCTTGTGTCTTTTGCGCATTTTTGCGGCCAACTTACCGAAAACGGCCTTGAGCCGAAATTTCGGAAGCCCCGTCAAGCTACCGCGCCTGTCAGTATAGAGAACTAACCCACCCGTACTCATAACAGGATTTTTTCATATGTTGATCCTGTCCGTATGATTTGTTTCCTGCTCCGCACCTTACTGGGAGCATTCCGGCCTTATTTCATCCAGCAGATGAGGATGTCTGTCCAGCAGTTTGAACAGGTTGGTCACGGACTGCATCGGCCTCGCCTTCCCACGTTCATATCGGGAAAAGGCATTCCGCCCTCCTCCCGTGAGAAGAGCGGCTTCCTGTTGGGTCAATTTCAGTTTCTTCCGTATCCTTGCAAGCTCAGTCGCTTCCCTCGCATCGATTTCCATCGTGAATTGTTTGATGGCCCCGGCAAAACGAACGCCTTCACCCTCATCGAATTCGATATCTCCACAATAAGCACAGTGCCAGCCCTTGACACCCGGTATAATCGTGGTGCAACCTCTGTAAGTATACGGAACATCCTTGACCGTATGCGCCATCTCTTTACTCCCGCAGTTGAGACATTCACGCTTCATCTCATTTCTCCTTGAACTGAATCACGACCGCGCCGTCCTCCCTCAGCGTAAGCTTTACGTAAGCCACCCCTGCCGGTGTTTCAGGGTGATAGACAGCCTGCCAAACTCTGCTGGAAGAATGGACGGTCATGCTCTTGTAAAAATCGGCACGCGTCATGGAGCAAACCACCTCAACAGCCTCATCAACGTCGAGCCCCATGTGGTGAATACCGATCAGGGCCTTGGCTGTAAAAGCGTCTGCTCCACGTGAGCGGACAGTCGATTTTACCTTTGAAAGGTCGTAATGGGCCTTTCGCTTTTCCATGGAGAAAAAATAACCTTAAAGGGTAATATCGTCAAGTGAAGTTTGATCGAAGAATCCAATTTCTGTTTTATTCCCGACCGTCGAAGAGGCAAGCCCACGATGCACATAAATCGCAAAAATTAAAAGATATGGTAAGAAATTCTTTGTGTCTTTGGCGCCTTTTTGCGGCCAACCTCGGGGAATCGGTAAAATATCTCATCGGTGAACCCCCTGGCTGATCCCATAACCTCTTTTAATGTCATAAACACCCCACACGCAACCGTTCCATTGTTCATTGACCCATAATATTTTCCACTGACCCCATGAATTAAACTGAAAATCCGTAATAGGTACCGTCGGAAAACTCTACATCAATACGCAGCTTACCACCGGTTGCCTCGACATAACGCTTAAGGGACGAGAGCTTGAGATCACGACCAAGCCTTTCCATGCCCGCAACCGTCGGTTGTTTCACACCAAGAGCTAAGGCGACCTCGCCCTGGGTTTTGTTTACGTGTTCACGCAAATCAGCCAGATGAATGCCCAACAGTATTTTTGCCGCTTTTTCCCGAGCATCGGCAACAACCTCCGGCTTTTCTGCCGCCAGCATCTGGTCAAGAGTCTTTGCCATAATCGTCACTCCTTTTTTAATTTTTCCAGGTGCGCCGTGAACTCACGATCAGCAATCGGGATCATCACCTCGTAAAATCGTTTTTCGTTTCCGGTCTTATTGCCGGCGCAAAGCAGAATTCCTCTTCGATCGGGGTCAAACGCATAAAACGCTCTGATTGGCTCACCCCTGCTTTGGATACGCAGCTCTTTCATGTTGCTGTGACATGAACTTTTCACAGTGTCGGCGTAAGGTCTGGACAACATGGGGCCTCTTTCTCGAAGCACCAAAAGCAATGCCAGGACATTGGCTCTATCGATGTCATCCAAGGTATCGTACCACTCGTCAAAAGTATCAGTCGTTTCGATTACCCACATGACAATCCTACACCTGATATTTTTGTATCTGTACTATAGCTTAAATACTATATAGCCTTTAACCTATATAGTCAAATACCTCTCGATGACAGGTCATCCATCATCTGCTCGGCCCAATACCCAGGAAACCCGACCTACAGGGAAAATCAAATCTCTCATCGGTGGTTTACCACAGGTGTAGATGGGGATGTGCGTCCGGAAAAATCAACTTGTTTATTTTACCGGACGGATATCCTCATCGCCATTCACCGATGAGTATCCGCCTCACGCTGTTCTGGCTTTTCTTTCTTTTCTTTGCGCCTCCGCGTCTCCGCGCGAGACCCAAATCCCTTCGGCTCTTCAATCCGACATCACGCCGATCTCCACCCCTGCCGTGCGGGCCAGGTCAAAACTGCGTTTCGACACTCCAAAAAGCCGATTACGACAACGACAACCGCTTCGCTGACAACGATAACGTGTCGGGGATGGATAACCCGACCTACGGGGAATATCAAATCTCTCATCGGTGAACCCTCGCTTCGAGGGCACCGGTGGTTTCGCACAAGGGGGGACATGGGGATGTTCGTCTGGGGAAATCAGCTCCGTGAAATCGCAAGATTGACACCTGCCTATCTACAGGTTACAGTATGGAACATTGAGAATCCACGTCTCTTTTTTCGAATCAAAATCCCCAGGATATGAACCTGCCTGGACTTGATTTGCATCCATTAAAAGGCCGGCACCAAGGCTTTTGGTCTGTCTCCGTTTCGGGGAATTGGCGCGTTATTTTTCGCTTTGATGGAAATTGCGCTGTGGATGTCGATTATGTCGACTATCATTGAAGGAGAAAAAGTATGGTCATGCATAACCCACCTCATCCTGGAGAGGTCATCAGAGAACTTTGCATTAAGCCGTTGGGGCTGACAGTCACCGAAGCTGCGAAAGGCCTCGGCGTTTCAAGAAAGACCCTTTCTGCGCTTTTGAACGGCCGTTTTGGAATTTCTCCGGAAATGGCTATCAGGCTTTCGAAGGCTTTCGGAGGAAGTGCAGAAAGTTGGATTACCCAGCAGGCCCAGTATGATTTATGGCAAGCCACGCAAAGGATCAATGTCACAAACGTGAAGGCTTTTGCGTGAATGATTGGCTCCCACAGAACATGAAAATGTCGGGTATGGAATCCCGACCTACAGGGAAAATCAAATCTCTCATCGGTGGACCCTCGCTTCGAGGGCACCGGTGGTTCACCACTTACACCACCGCGCAGCGGTGCCACCAACACCAACACGGCCGCCCCGAAGTTGAGATTCCCACAAAAATCCTCATACGCCAGCTCATAAAGCCTTTCCTTCTCTTTCCCCTTCCCTCTGTCTCCAGGTCTCTCCGTCCTCTGAGCTCGGACATCGGATATCCATCCTCCACGTCTCTGCGCGAGAATATCTCTATTTGAAGCGGAATATGAAAATTTTAAAGGCGTCCCGCTGTCCGCTGACATCGGACTTCCGACTTCCGATCTCCGGCCTTCGTTCCCTTCTGTGCAATAAATCTTTTATTGATGTTTTTGGCATTTTGCAATGCCAGTTCTTTTGTCCATTGGAGAGGGTCGTCCGTCCAGCGCTGGGGGTAAACCGTGAACATGATCTGGTCGGGAAGGCGGTTTCGCTCGGCCACAAGCATCTTAAAGGGCGTCCCGCTATCACGCTCGAATCTTTTCCCTTGACTATGGCACTAATTTTTGGCACCATAAGCACATGAAACACAAGCACCGGGCAACGCTGAAAGCCATTTTCAGCCATCCCACGAGCGGCGCCATCAAGTGGCCTGAGATTCTGGCCCTTTTCCTGGAAATGGGAGCAGAAGTCACCGAGCGTGAGGGGTCGCGCATCGGAATTCGGCTTTTCGGCGAGCACCGGGTGTTCCATCGTC
The DNA here is from genome assembly GCA_046498185.1 of Desulfatiglandaceae bacterium. Classification (GTDB taxonomy): domain Bacteria; phylum Desulfobacterota; class DSM-4660; order Desulfatiglandales; family Desulfatiglandaceae; genus CAYXDR01. The sequence continues at coordinate 3,925 of JAWOBE010000056.1, forward strand.
CGCATCCATCGCCGGATACGGACAAGGGCTGTGTTGAAAGCATTCGCAAATGGTTTGAACAAAATGGAGTAACACCATGATCAACACTATGGAAATCAATGGTTACAAGGCTGTCATCCATTATGATCCTGACATCGGTATGTTCCGGGGTGAGTTCACGGGTCTGAACGGAGGGGCCGACTTCTATGCCACAACGGTCGAAGGTCTACAAGAAGAAGGGGGCAAATCCCTCAAGGTTTTTCTGGAAATGTGCGCCGAGGAGGGAGTAAATCCGCGTCGGGAGTTTACCGGCCGATTTAACCTCAGAATTCCTCCGGATCTCCATGAAAGAATTGCCATACTGGCCAAGGCCTCCGGTAGGAGCATCAATGCCTGGATGACTGAAGCCCTTGCCCATGAGACCAAGCATCCTGATTAGCTTTTCGCTCTCACCCTGCCCTAACCTGGCCATGATTAAAGCATTGCCCGGCAGTCTGACAGAATCAACAGGATCAACAAGATAAAAAAACCCTGTCATCGGTGAACCC
>JAWOBE010000064.1:0-4644 GCA_046498185.1 Desulfatiglandaceae bacterium
GCCGTGGCCTGGCCGATAATGCAGGCATCAGTGCCAAGGGGGTCCTGCCTGAGCGCGGTAAGCACGGCAGGTCCCTGCTCCAGGCGATTCGCACACCTCTAAAATCGCGATCCAAGTTTTCCCGGAACATCTCGCCGGGTTCGGCTATGGAGATCGGGGAGCGCGAATCAAAGCCGGCGATGACGCTCAACATAAGCGCGGCATCCTGAACAGTGCGTGCCATGGGTCCCTGGACAGACAGCGGAAACCACGGCGTAGGGTTCGGCCAGGAAGGAACTCTGCCTGGTGAAGTTCTGAAACCAACCACATTACAGAAATTGGCCGGGTTTCTCAGCGACCCGCCGAAATCGCTTCCATCAGCAATCGGAAGCATACCGCATGCAAGGGCCACGGCCGCTCCTCCGCTGCTGCCCCCGCATGTTTTGGTGGTATCGTATGGATTGAGTGTTTCACCGAATACTTCGTTATAGGTCTGGGCTCCGGCGCCGAATTCAGGGGTGTTTGTCTTGCCGATCGTAATTGCGCCGGCGTTCTGCAGGCGCTCTACGATCAGGGCGCTCTGCTCGGGCACGTAATCCTTGTAAATCCTGGATCCATACGTGGTTTTCATCCCCTGTACCGGTACAAGATCTTTATGGGCGACAGGCAGCCCGTGAAGGGGGCCGGTCGGATTTCCTGCAGCTATCGCCTCATCGGCCTTGCGGGCACCCTCCATGGCACGGTCCGCATCCAGGGTGACAATGGCGTTTACTTCTGGGTTTATTTTTTCAATCTGCGCAAGATGGCCTTCCATAACTTCTTTTGCAGAAATTTTCTTTGTTCGAATCAGCGATGCAAGTTCAGCAGCAGTAAGAAAACAAATATCCTGGTCAGTTTTCATAGAAAATCTCCTGTTCACGATGCAGAATCACAACGGCGTTTAAAGCATTTTTCCGAGTGAAGAAGACTGGCACTTCCGTGCATTTGCCATCTTTTCCAAAGCCGTCACCCGGACAATCATTCTATGGTGTTTTTTTGTGTTTGAATTACACAACGGATGCCTTCGCCGGCTCTTATGGGCTTGTAACACAGGTTTTCCGAAATACATTGTGATGGACGCCTGTCACCTTTCTGCCAGCGGTTTATCAAATTCGGCTCGCACACGAGGGGACGGCTCAATGCCACATAATCCACAACTCCAGCATGAACAAGCTTCTCTGCGGTTTCAAAGGAACGTATCCCGCCAACCAGGATCAAAGGAATCTTCACATGTTGTTTATACAGCCTGGCTGCATCTTCATAGTAAGCTTCATTTTCCGGAGCTGTGGCCTTTATTTTTCGGGCCGGCATATGCCGTCCGTCTCTGCAGCCCCCGCTGATTTCAATGGCGTCGATGCCGGCTTTTTCTAGAAGCAAAGCTGTTTTGACCATGTCTTCGGGAAGCACACCATCGACAAGGGTGTCGTCGGCATTGATTTTAACAAATACCGGAAAGTCTTCGCCCACTGCGCGCCGAACAGCCTCTAACGTTTCCAGGAGGGCAAGTGCTCGAGCAGCGTGAGAGCCTCCGTAGCTGTCTGCTCGGTGGTTATAGTGAGGAGAAAGGAACTGACTGAGCAGGTAGCCGTGGGCGGCATGGATTTGAACACCATCGAAATCAGCTTCTTTCGCTCGCTTCGCGGCGCTTGCGAAATCGGCTGAAAGCCCGCGGATATCTTCCGCCGAGAGTTGTTTGCAGGAAATTTCGCCTTCCATAATCGGCGATGGCCCGACTGCAGGAAGCCCTGTCAGATTGGTAGCCGCTTGACAACCTGCATGAGCCAACTGTAGAAAAATTCGGCCGTTCTCGCGGTGCACAGCGTCAGCCATGACCTTTAAACCGGCAGTGTGGTTGTCCGTGTCTACACCCAGCTGCCAGGGGCCGGCTCTGCCGTCGGATCTTACAAATGCATGACTGGTAATGATCAGTCCCACACCTCCCCGCACGAGGTCTTGAATCAACTTCACCAAATCGGGCGTGGTTTTGCCCTCCTCATCTGCAAGACCTTCCCATGTAGCCGATCGCACGAATCTATTTTTTAATGGTATAGATTCAATTGCAGTTTCATCAAACAATGATGGCATGTAGTTCTCCTTCTATACTTTTGTTGTCAGTCAATACGAAAAACGCCGCTTCCGCGTGGAAGGCATTATTCCAGGGAAGTGTCAATGGGCTGGATTTCATTCAAAAATCTTTATTTCAAATTCCGGGGTTTGAATCTGGACGGGCATGTCCGGCCAGAGATCATCACAGAAGCGGGCAAGTATTTTATAGCGGCCGGGTTTTAAATCCACCGGAAAAATCCATTTTATATGATTCATTTCCTCGATGTTTTTTAACTCTAGGCAATAACCTGTTTGTTCAATCGGAAAAACCGGCACGAAATTCATACATTCTTCGGTTTCATTTTGATTATTCCGGCGTACGAGGGAAAATTCGTGATTTACATGGATAGGAAACGCCGTCATTCGGATAAAACGTAGATCAACGGGCATCCCTGGAGTATAAACATCGTAGTCGGTGACAATTTCGATGAGCTTGTTGTCGTCTGAAATCCCGCTTCCCACGCCGGAGGTGGTTTCGTCCCATGACCTTGCAGGGCCCACGTCGATGTGAACTATTTTCCCGTGGTAGTACCCTGCCCCCCCGAAGTTGAGATCCTTTACATAATTCCAGAGCGTTTCAGCTTCCACTCCTTCGATTTTAAGATCTGCGGCCATCCCGTATTGGTGAAGGCTGGCCTTGGCCGCAAGGTTTCCCCTTTCTCTCAGCATGGTGTTGTATTTTGGTTTTCGGTAGCCGGAAGTAATGGTTACTTTAGAGCCTTTGTTCAACCGGTCTTCGAGATAATCGATAAACTCAATGAGCCTGAGGGAGAGTTCCATGGAAGAAGACTCACAGGGAGCATCGAACAAGCGGGATATCCGCCGGAGCGCTTTTGGGTCATAGCTCCCCGAGCTTTTGCGGTAAACGCCGGAAAACGACCTACCGTTTTTTTGGCTGTATAATGTGATTTCACCGTCACCGGAAAAAAAGTACCTTGGGACTTCCGGGTATTTTCCTAGTGCCGTTGAAAATGGTATGCCGGCCGAAAGCAGCATCAGCACCATTATGATCTTTCCTATATATCTTTTGACCCGCCGGTATGATTTCATCGGTCACTCGAGATTGTATATGACAAGTTCGTTTCAATAATTGTCTTGATAAAGTAAAATATTTGAAAAACAAGTCTAAAATGAACGATCTAATGTGTCAATACAAAGTCAGGTGGGGATCATTTTCATTGACACCTTACTCCTGTGCCTTTATTCAGAAGAGAAGCCTCCAAATATGATGCGATCGTAAAAAGTCAAGAGAACCATGTCTCTCGGGGTCGATGTCGGCGTCGGTATCGAAAGTTGACCGGCGACCTTTTCGACCCCGATACCGATCCCGACGCCGATAAGGCGGGGATGGTACTTTTTACGACGCCGTCAAATATAAAAGGATGGATGAAAATGAATGGTGCTGTCAGTTTGCTCCAAACGCTCATAAATGGTGGAGTCGAGGTGTGTTTTACCAACCCGGGGACCTCTGAAATGCATTTTGTGGCTGCGTTGGACCGGGTCGAGGGGATGCGCACCGTTCTGGGTTTGTTTGAAGGTGTTTGCACGGGGGCTGCCGACGGCTACGCGAGAATGACCGGAAAACCTGCCTCAACGTTGCTTCACCTCGGTCCGGGCCTCGGAAACGGCCTGGCGAATCTTCATAATGCCAGGCGGGCTGGCAGCCCGGTTGTAAATATTGTGGGGGACCATGCCACCTATCACCTGCAATATGATCCGCCGCTGAGAACAGACATCGAATCAATGGCAAAGACCGTCTCCGGTTGGGTTCGGACATGCACCGATGCTTCCAGTGTGCCCAAGGATGCTGCAGCTGCTATCGCCGCCTCTTTAAAACCACCTGGGGGAGTGGCGACACTTATCCTGCCCGCAGACTGTTCATGGAATGAAAGCGCGACTCCTTTTCCAGCTCCTGAAATATCAAAACCGTCTTCCGTGGATCCTGGAACAATTGAGCGAATTGCCGGGGTTTTACGAAGCGGTGAACGCAGTGTTATTTTAATGGCTGATCCTTTCCTGATGGAAAAACCCTTGTGGCTTGCCGGACGCATTGCACGAGCAACCAATGCCCGGTTGATCGCAAACAGAGTCAACAGCCGTTTCCAGCGGGGTGCGGGAAGGGTAAACATCGATCGCCTCCCTTATCCTGTGAAGCCGGCCCTGAAAATGCTGGAGGGAACCGAGCATCTCATTTTGGTGGGTGCAAAACCACCTGTTTCTTTCTTTGCCTGGCCTGGGCTGCCAAACTGGTTGACGCCCGACGGCTGCCATATTCATACATTGGCTGGGCCGGAGGAAGATGGTGTGGCGGCGCTTGAGATGCTGGCGCAGGAAGTTCATGCGCCGACGGAACCGGATGGTGTAAATGCCGGTAAACGCCCCTCTTTGCCAAAAGGGAAAATTACGGCTGAAAAAGTGTGGATTTCCCTGGCAGCGCTCATGCCGGAGAATTCGATAATTTCTGATGAAGGCGTAACATCCAGCCGGGATGCGGATAAATGGATGGTCGGAGCACAACCC
>JAWOBE010000164.1:0-3436 GCA_046498185.1 Desulfatiglandaceae bacterium
TCCTGCGGCGACTGCATCTCGGTCTCGCGATTGGCGGCGCCTTCGAGCCGAAACTGTATTTTATGGATACAGCTGTCGCCACATACCTTATAGGCCTTCATCAATCCGAGCCCACGGTGCACGGTCCCATGATAGGGCCGTTGTTCGAAACCCTGGTAATATCCGAACTGGTTAAGATGTTTTACAATCGCGGAGAGAGGCCTGAACTTTATTTCTGGCGATCTAGAGGAGGGTTGGAAGTCGATGCGATCATCGACCGAAACAACCGGCTTTATCCCATCGAAATGAAATCAACCGCCACGCTGATGCCGAATCATGCTAACGCGCTGGCCCAATGGCGCCGATTGGCGGGAAACAAGGCGGAGGAAGGCCTTCTTGTAGCCAACATAGACCATCCGGTGTCTGTCAAAAAAGGATGCCTCGCCATATCATGGGATCAGCCGCTTGATTTAATGCCTGAATAGGCCCTAAAAGAATCATCCATCCACGAATTCATACGAAGTTTCAAGTAATTATTCGTGGCTCTTGCTGTTCTTCGTGCATCGACCACCGATTCTTCTTGACAAAAAAGGCTGTTTCCACAATTTTTTCTGGTTTTAAAACCAGAAAAGAAGGAAACCCATGAACCCTTTCGAACAGGAATCAAAATTCGAGGAGGCCTGGATCCATGAACTTCTCCGGGAGCATGAAGTCATTTGCTGGAGCTATGGCGTGAATCTTCGGACGCCGATGATCGAAATCACATCCGCCGTCCGACAGTGGGGTGCATGGGATCCAGCTTCGCGCACGATACGAATCTCCGGGAACCTGATACGGGAACATTCCTGGGATGTTACGCTGAATGTTTTCAAACATGAAATGGCCCACCAGATCGTCACCGATCGCTTCGGTGTGGTCGATGCGCATGGCCCTGTCTTTCAACAGGCATGCGCGATGATAGGCGTCCCTGGCCCGTTTAGAAAAAGCAGCGGCGACACTTCCGAAATTATCGAAGAGATCGATGCACGCGCGGCAATGCAGGAAAACAACAGGATGCTTGAAAAGGTGAGAAAACTCCTCTCGCTCGCCCGATCCGCGAACGAAAACGAAGCCCTGCTCGCAATGCAGAAGGCCAACCAACTGATCGAAAAATACAACATCGAGCGCATTGAAGAGAACAGAAAAGAAGGTTTTGTCTACGCGATCATAAATCACAAAAGGAAACGCATAGAAAACTACCAGCGCCGGATATGCCTGATCCTGCAGGAACACTTTTTCGTAGATGTCGTCTATGCGAACCTTTACGATCCAATCGCCCGCGAAACCCATCGGACCATCGAACTGCTGGGAACCTCCGAGAATGTACGGATAGCGGAATATGTCTATCATTTTCTGATGAACCAGATGGAAATACTTTGGAAATCCCACCGGCGCAGAAAGACGACCACGTTACCAAAAAACAAACGGTCCTACCGGCTGGGTGTGCTGGAGGGTTTCCACGGTAAACTGGACGAGCAGGCCGCCGGGCGTATCAATCGATACAGACCTGAGGCGGGGTCCGCGAATTCGATCAGCGCGCTGATCCTGGCCGAAGACCTTGCGCTTAAAGAATTCACAAGGATGCGGTTCCCGCGCCTTTGGACCACCAGAACCGCGGGTGCGCATATCGACCGCGGCACATTCCAGGCCGGTTTGGATGACGGGAAGCGCCTCAATCTCCATAAAGGAGTCCATGGCCACGACGGAAACAACGGGAAGCTGATCGCTGGGCCGACCGGGAAAAAGACTTCATGATAAACCTCCATTTTTTCATTTTATAAATCCACACTTTATTTTGACTTCAAAAGCTCGAATGTATATATTGTTCATTATTAAATTCATGCACTCGGGTCTCGCCTTTTAATCCATTGCCTGTTTCCGGGCGCAATAATTGAAATTAAATCATACACTTAAACCATAAAGGAGACGGGTTTAATGGAGCCTGATTTTATATCCAGATTGAAATCTTTTACCCTCGATCCGGGCGGCATTGAATGGCCCAGGTTCGATTTATCGAAAATCCTGTGGGGCAAAATGCCCAGAATGAAAATCGGGGATTGCTCGCCCCGGCTTCCGATCATCCAAGGAGGCATGGGCGTCGGGATTTCGCTTTCCGGTCTTGCATCAGCGGTGGCCGATGCAGGGGGCATCGGCGTCATCGCCGCCAATGCGATCGGGATGCTCGATGCCGATTACTCCGCCTGCCACAAAGACGGCAACAGCATTGCACTGAGAAGGGAGATTCGAAAGGCAAGGGCCAAAACCTCCGGTATTCTCGGAGTGAACATCATGGTGGCCGTTAATGATTTCCATGAACTTCTCCAGGTTGCCATGGAAGAAAAAATCGACATCGTGTTCCTGGGAGCCGGCCTTCCGATCAACGGGATTCCCGTGGCCGAATTGAGGGCCGCCGACGTCAAACTGGTACCGATCGTGAGTTCGGCCAGGGCGGCCGGACTCATTTTCAAGGCATGGGAGAAAAAATACCGAGACATACCAGACGGAGTGGTCGTAGAGGGCCCCAAAGCGGGAGGGCACCTGGGCTTCAAAGAGAATCAAATCGACGACCCGGCCTTTGCGCTGGAAGCCATCCTGCCCGATGTGGTGTCGGTGATAAAACCTTTCAGAACCAGGTTCGGGCGGTCGATTCCTGTAATCGGAGCCGGCGGCGTCTATACCGGCTCCGATATTCACAAACTTTTCCAGCTGGGTGCAAGCGGCATTCAGATGGGGACCAGGTTCGTGGCCACGCATGAATGCGACGCGGACATACGGTTCAAGAAGGCTTATGTGGCCTGCAGGGAAGGAGATATCGAAATTATCAAAAGCCCGGTGGGGATGCCCGGAAGGGCCATCAAGAGCCGCTTTCTCGCCGAGGTTGCTTCCGGCGAAAGAAAACCGATCAAATGCTCATGGAAATGCTTGAAGAGCTGTAACATTAAAACCGCTCCCTACTGCATCTCCCTGGCACTGGACAATGCCAGAAAAGGGCTCCTGGAGAAAGGTTTCGTTTTTGCCGGCAGCAACGCTTTCAGAATCGACAAAATCCTTCCTGTCAGGGAACTTATCCAGGAGCTGCAGGATCAGTACCGTATCGCCGAACAGAAAGGCGCCCGCAACCTGAGAGCCGACTATGAACACGCGCTGGAAACCCTTGGGGCTCTTAAAAAGGAATACATTACAGCGGTCAGAAACGTCTACTCCCCGTTGCTGGAGGAATACGAAAGAGGCATCGAAAGGGGAGCCGCGGCGCTTCACGAGGAATTTGAGAGGGCTGCAGAAAAAGCGGCCAAACTCAAGGCCGACTATTTGAACACCCTGATGCGGGCGGACAACCTGAAAAACGAGCTTCTGGAAATCATAGAAAGGCATATGTCTTTCAACGCCCAACGGACGATCCGGGCCTGAGATAAAGCCT
>JAWOBE010000122.1:0-6457 GCA_046498185.1 Desulfatiglandaceae bacterium
GTTTGATGTGCTGGCAGAGCGGTATGTCTTTTATTGCCCCGGTGCCGGAGGAAGTTCATGGAAGACGATGAAATAGCGCGCCTGCAAAAAGAATGTGAACGGCTTAAAAGGGAATCCGCGGAAAAGAACGAAACAATAGAAATCCTCACCCCGAAATCCTTCCTTTGGGAATCTGTGTCTCACGGCATCATGGAAGAAGTGATGATTATCGACAGGCATTACAGGGTTCTCGATATAAACAGAGCCTTTGAAAAAACCTACGGGGTGTCGAAAGAAGAAGCCTGTGGCAGCGAGTGCTATCGTGTTAAATTCGGCCTGGAGGGGCCGTGTGATCGCTACGGCGGTGAGTGCCCCCTTCCGGTTGCGCGGGCAACCGGAAGCCGCGCGGAAGCTTCTTTCTCGCAGACCCTGGAAAAGGGCAAAAAAAGGGAAATTCTCAGGATTATTTATCCTCTCGCCACCGAGGGAGAGGAGCCGGCGTTTTTCGCCGAGGTATCGCGCGACGTCACCGAGTTTCATTCGGTAATTAAAAGGCTCAAGGTATCCGAGCAGAAATTCAAGGCGATACTGGATACGGCCACCGACGCGATATTGAGCATAAACAAAAACCACAAAATTGTCTTGTTCAACAATGCAGCTCAGCGTATTTTCGGTTACTCGAGAAAGGAAGTGCTGGGTCGGGACCTTGGCATGCTGATACCTCCCCAATATGGAGATCACTACCATCATGTCAAAAGGTTTCTCGAAACAAAGCAGCCGAAGATCATGGGCAAGACAATGCCTTTGACCGGGCTGCGCAAAACCGGAGAAGAATTCCCGATCGAGCTGGGCCTTTCGTTTTACGAAGGCCATGGAGGCGTCACGATCACTGCTATAATCAGGGACATGAGCCGCCAGAAAGAGCTTGAAGACAGGTACCTCCAGGCCGAGCGGCTGGCCGCGGTCGGGCAGACGGTGGCACAGGTGGCCCACGAAATCAAGAACCCTCTTTTGATCATCGGCGGTTTTTCTCAGCAGATCCGGAAACGGATTGAAGACGAAACCTGTCTTCAGAAATTAGACCTTATCCTGAACGAGGTGGAGCGGCTTGAAAAACTTGTCATGAACCTGGGTGATTTTACCAAACATTACAAGATAATTAAACGACCGGCGGACATTAACTTTGTCATAAAGGACGTCTTGAATATAGTGGCTACCATGTATCCCTCGCATAGATATTTTTTTTATTCGAGTCTGGATCCTGAATTGCCTGAAATTTTATGTGATCCGGATAAGCTCAAGCAGGTTTTCATGAACGTGATAATAAACGCCGCGGAGGCCATGGAAAAGGGAGGCACCGTCGCCGTGGTCACCGAGCGTTGCGCCAAAGGGGTCGAAGTGCGCATCCATGATGAAGGCGTAGGTATCAGCGAAGAAGATCGCCTGCGGATATTCGAGCCTTTTTATACGACCAGAAAGCGGGGAAGCGGACTCGGACTTTCCATATCCTATAAAATCATCGAGGCTCATAAGGGGGATATCAAGGCCTTGAGCTCTCCGGGGCAGGGGACAACCTTCGTGATAAGGCTTCCCGGCGGCTAGTGGTGAAGGTGGGAAAATTCTATTTGACTTTTCTCGGTAAAGTACATATTATAATTGATCTGCCGCGGGGTGGAGCAGTCAGGTAGCTCGTCGGGCTCATAACCCGAAGGTCGCTGGTTCGAATCCGGCCCCCGCTACCAAAGAAATTTCAAGGGGTTGCGATATCGATCGTAACCCCTTTTTTATTTGCTACCCTATCGCTTGTGCCCGCCCGTCATTCATCGTTTCTCTTCTCCAGCACTTCTCTCACCTTTCTGGCCAGCCTTTCAGGTGTGAACGGTTTTTGAAGAAAAGCGATCCCTTTTTCTAAAACCCCATGGTGGACAATGGCGTTATCCGTATAGCCGGACATAAAAAGGACCTTCAGCTCAGGCATCATGTCCTTTATAAAATTTGCCAGTTCCTTTCCGCTCATTCCCGGCATGATCACGTCGGTAACCATGAGGTGGATCGGATCTTTATGCTCCTCAAACATCCTCAGCGCCTCCCGGCCGTCAGCGGCTGCCATCACCGTGTAGCCGTATTTTTCGAGGGTCCTGGTTGCCAATTTTCTGAGCGATTGGTCATCTTCCACAAGCAGGATCGTTTCCGAACCGAACAGGTCTTTTGGCTCTTGTTTTTTCGGGCTCCTTATTCCGGAAACAATCATGGCGGCTACTGGAAGATAAACCTTGAAAGTGGTCCCCTGGTCGGGCTCGCTGTATACCCAGATGTTGCCGTTATTTTGCTTCACTATGCCGTACACGGTGGAAAGGCCCAGCCCCGTCCCTTTTCCTTTTCCCTTGGTGGTGAAAAACGGTTCAAATATTTGTCCCTGGATTTCCTTGGATATGCCCATCCCTGTATCACTCACTGCCAGCATGACATAAGAACCGGACGCCATAGCGATATGATGCCGGGCATAATCTTCGTCCAACTCGACGTTTTTGGTCTCGATGGTTAATTTTCCTCCCCTGGGCATGGCGTCCCGGGCGTTGACAGCAAGATTCATAATCACCTGCTCCAACTGAGACACATCCACTTCCACCGAGCTCAGATCCGGGCCCAGGAGGGTTTCAAGTTCAATGTCCTCGCCGATGATACGCCTTAACATTTTATCCATTTCATGAATCGGATCATTGATATTGACCACTTCGGGCTGAATGATCTGCTTTCTGCTGAACGCCAGAAGCTGGTGGGTAAGCGCCGACGCCCTGTTCCCCGCCTCTTTAATCTCCTCCATGATCTCGCAAAGGGTTGTATTTGTGTCCATATCCATGATCGCCATTTCCGCATTGCCGATGATGGTGGTCAAAAGGTTATTGAAATCATGGGCAATGCCACTGGTGAGCCTGCCGACGGCCTCCAGCTTCTGGGCTTGCCGGAGCTGGTCTTCCAGATGCTTCCTTTCTTCTTCGGCGAGTTTTTGTCGGGTGATGTCTTCGACAATCCCTTTGTATTGGGTAACGCGGCCGTCATGACTTCTCATAATGTAGGTCCGGTCGTTAACAATCCTTTCCGAGCCGTCCTTTGCAATGATGCGATAGGGTTCATGGATGAATTCGCTTATGTCCTCTTTACTACTTGCGTCGTTCACTTCTGCGGCTACCCGTTTGATGTCGTCAGGATGAACACACTGGAAATAATCCACTTTTCCTGACTTGAATTCTTCCACGGTATATCCGAAAATCCTCCCAACGTTTTCCGAGACGAACTCCACGGGCCATCCTTCCCGGTTGTTCCAGGTGAAGGCCACGGAGGAACTCCTGTTGATGATATCATAAGCCTCCCTCAAGGCCTTCTCGGATTTCCTTCGCTCGGTAATGTCAATTTGGCTGCCTATGAACCGTCGGGCTTTGCGTTCACTTTCGAAAACCAACCCTCCGGATGCGTTGATCCACCGGTAGGAGCCGTCCTTGTGAGCCAGGCGAAATTCGACATCATAGGCCCGAACACGGCCCTGCAGGTAGGCCTCGATTTGGGCTATGACGCTCGGTCGATCCTCCGGATGAAGACGCTTTTCCCATTCCTCATAACGGTTTGAAATTTCGTGGTCGTCATAACCGATGTGGCGTTTCCATTCCGGGGAGAACCAGACATCGTTTGTTTCAAGGTCCCAGTCCCACAGGCCGATATTCGAGGAGGCCAGGGCCAGTTGCAACCGGTTGGTGCTGACCCATAGGTTTTTTTCGGCCTCTTTCCTGGCCTGGATTTCTTTTTCCATTTCTCTGTTCTTTTGTTGCAGTTCGCGGGTGCGCACATTTACCTGCTGCTTTAAAATCAGGCTTCCTGCCAGGCTCATAAGCAAAACAGTTCCCGCGATTATCCCGACGATTTTGACCCAGTCCGGCAAGGCGAATGTGAACTTTTCGGAAGTCCAATGTTCCAGAGTTTGAAAATAGGCGGAATCAGGGTCTTTTTTCAACTCTATGATATGAGCATCAATAGCATTCAATAAATTTTCATGGATGCCTTTGTGCGCGGCAAAAAAAAGTTTGGTCGGATTGAAGATGATCGCAGTATCCTCAAGATCGAACGCTTGGGCATACATTGTTCCATTGAAGCGATTGGTTACGGCCGCATCGGCGTCTCCGGCGGCGACTCTCTCAAATATGGTCTTATAATTCGGTAGGGGGATAAGCGTGCTGTCAAATCCGAAATCTTTGGTGAGGCGTTCAAAGGCAGCCTGCTGCACCGAGCGTTCCAGAACGACAATCCGTTTCCCGGTCAGGTCCACGATCGATTTGATTCCGCTGCCTTTGCGGGCATACACCTGAAACCAGTCGGACAGGACCGGCTCCTTGTGAAAGGCGAATATTTTCTCTCGGTCCGCACTATAGGATACATCAGGCATCAGGTCGATTTCGCCTTTTTCAAGGCGGTTCAATCCCTCTCCCCATGTGCCGGGGACATACCGGAGCTGCCAACGCTCGCTTTTCGCAATGTGCTCGATGAGATCAATAAATATGCCTGCAGGTTTACCTGATTCGGAGATGAAGATTTTCGGTGCATTTTCGTATACGCCGACTTTCACGATTCTGCCATCGGCCATGGCAAAGGCGTGCAATGAGTTTAAAATCAGCAGGAGCAGGATCGCTGCGCTCAAAGCGAATTTAGAACAAGGATATGTAACTTTATTTCCTTCCATAGTCTCTTTCCCCTGCTTCACATCTCCTTTTCCCTTTTGCGTCGCTCCTTCTGAACAAGCTTGCCGCGAGGTCGCATATAGGATGGAGGCTCCGCTTAAAAATCCAGGCTATTTTAATGATAAACTTAGCCAACCATACTTGCATCCCTTTGGAAAGAACTGGGCCTGGTGAAGGGCGGCTTTTTTGATCCTCTCAACTAAACTACTGAATCAATCTATTCTTTGTCAATGATAATACTGAAGAGTATATTTAATCTATAGGTTGGTCTATTTTAAAGTTTAAAGGAAAGCAATGAACAGGAATGGTTTCCTCTCATTCCGGTGCAATCATTGAACGCCGGCAAGAGAGGTGTGAGTTTACGAGTGTCCATCTCCAGGTCCCTGTTCGACCTTTCGCTTTCCGCTGCCTCTTTATAATTGCTGTAAGACCTCGGAGAGCCTCGTTGACTGATTCATGGTCGGGAAAATACTCTGCCACATCGGGATCAATAACGACGACGTTGGTGCCCTCCGCATATCGCTTTGCATATTTTCCTCGGACTCCATCAGTAAAATCGTATTCCTCCAGCAAATCTGGATCATCCTTCATTCTCTTCATATGCTGACTTCTCCCTTTTTGTCGCCAACCTGGCGCTGATAATACGTATTCGCTCACGGATATGCTCACCGCCCCGTCCAGAAAATTTTCAGTAAAAAAGTAAGCTGCATTTATATTTTAATATCTAAAATATTTGAAATTAAAACAAAATGCTTATCTAAAGAATAAATCTTACTATTATTTTGATTGGCATTTTGTGCAATGATTAAATCTGGTATCCCGATGCCGTTCAATCCATTTTTCAAGCACTTATATTGATATTTGATGATTTGCTCCCAATTAATATATAAATCGAATTTTTCGATTTGATATAATAATTGAATTATTTTTTGCTGCTTCCGTATTTTCAAAAAAGGAATAAGCTCTGCTAAAATCAGATCATTTATCACAACAAGATTTTTATCAATTAAAAAATCAAGCTCTTCTGAATTGTTGCCACTTCTGAAGTAGTCAACCCAAACCGAGGTATCTACTAGAACCGACATTGGCGTCCTCTGATAGCATTTAAATCAATATCCAAATCGACTTTTCCTTTAAATTCCTTCAAACCTGAAATTTTCGTTTTCCTTATCAAGTCTTCCAATGCTGTGATGATAACCTTGGTTTTTGTATTTATGCGAGTGACCTTCATGGCCTCACCTAATAATTCCTCTGGTAAATCAAGCGTTGTTCTCATGGTTGTCCTCCATGGTTAGTTTATGCATAAATCTAATGAGTCATGCATAAAAAGTCAACAGGCAAAACAAAGACGGCAAAAGCTTGAACCCTGCCAATCTTGGCCCCCCTGGCAGAGTGAATTTAAAGGGTTGATCGCAATGTCCAATAGCCGTATTCTTTATAAATGCCGTTTTTCTAAACGTTCCCGTGATTCGGGATGAGTTATGGATAGCCCGGCGGATCGTCCCGATAAACGTTCTTTTCGCGTGGAATAGGATTGTTCGAAACCTTCAGGAGAAAACTATGAAAATACCAATTTACCAGGTCGACGCTTTCACCTCATCTGTTTTTTCCGGAAATCCTGCAGCAGTCTGTCTACTCGACGAGTGGATTGATGAAACATGCTTGCAATCCATAGCAGCTGAAAATAATTTGTCTGAGACAGCGTTTCTCGTTCAAAACAAGGATGATTTCGAACTGCGATGGTTTACCCC
>JAWOBE010000212.1:0-10255 GCA_046498185.1 Desulfatiglandaceae bacterium
GATGAAACATTCAATATAACAGGTGAGCCAGAAAAGAGTAGAGATATCGTTACGATTTTAGGCCTCCCAACCAATCAGATTTTTAATCTTGACGATACTTCCTACTACTTCAGTCTACTCGGATTTTCAGAGGATGGTGGCAAAACGATAACAGATGAATTCCATCCCAGTATAGATGGGTTAAGCTTCCACAGGTAGAAATTGAGGGCGCAGGCATAGCCGACCCAGGCAAGATAGGGGACCAAAAGGAGGGCGGCGATGGTGCTCGTCCGCCGGAAGGAAAAAATCATGGCCAGCACGAGAACCAGGAGAAGAAGGGCTTCCGCCAACGCGACGCCTCCCAGCCGCCAGGCGAAAAACAGCCATGTCCACAAGGCGTTCACGGCAAGTTGAACGATGTATAGCATGAGTGCCGGGGCCGCGATCCGTAAACCCCTTGCGCGCCAGACCAGCCATGCGGAAATGCCCATGGCGGCATAAAGAAAAGACCATACCGGGGCGAACAGCCAGCCGGGAGGCGCCCAGGCGGGCCGCACCAGCTGGCTGAAAAAGGTGCCCGCATCGGTCGAGGCAATACCGCCGAGAGCGGCGGCGGAGAAAGTCAGTAAAAGAAAGCCAACGAGGCCAAGGGCCTGCTTCACTACAGGCATGTGCGACATAGCAGACACCAATGCGGGGTTGATGTTACGAATACGGCTTCCATGAAAAAATTCCAGTAAAAAAATATTTGAAAACTTCCCCGGAATTCAGCCGGCGGTTGCCGTCAACAAAAACAGGGCCCCTGCCGGGACCCTGCTTTTGGTTGCTTCATATCAAGATACAGGATCAGAACAGGCCGGATACTTTGCCGGTGTTGACATCAACGTCCACCTTCCTGAAGGCCGGGTTGGATCCGGTTCCCGGCATCAGGCTTATTGTTCCGGCACAGGGGCACAGGAACTTGGCGCCCGAATAAATCAAAACGTCCCTGATCGGAAGCCGCCAACCCTTGGGAACTCCCTTGAGTGTCGGGTCGTGGGTCAAGCTCAGGTGGGTTTTGACCATCATCGTGGTATAATCGTCATATTTTGAATCGGCTTCGAGCATCTTGGCCTTTTTCTCGGCATCAGGAGCCCAATCGACGCCGTCTGCTCCGTAAACTTCTTTGGCGATCCTATCAACCCGGTCACGGAGTTTCATCTCGGTCGGGTACAGGAATTTGAAGTCGTTCTTTTCATTACAAGCATCGATCACGGCATCGGCGAATTCCAGTGCGCCTTCGCCACCTTTCATCCAGTGCTGGCTCTCGGCGCAGCGGGCGCCTGCAGCTTCCGCGGCTTTCTTAACAACGGCCACTTCCGCATCGGTGTCGGTGTAGAACCTGTTCACACACACGACCGGGTTGATGCCGGCTTTGCGGATAACGTTGATCATGTGGACCATGTTTTCGCAGCCCTTTTCCACCAATTCCAGGTTTTCCTTGGTGTACTCTTCAGGCATGGCTATTCCGGGAACCACCTTAGGCCCGCCGCCGTGCATCTTGAGCGCACGGATCGTGGAAGTGAGCACGGAGACATGGGGCTTCAGACCGCTGTAGCGGCATTTGACGTTCCAGAATTTTTCGAAGCCGATATCGGCGGCAAAGCCTGACTCGGTCACGTGGTAATCGAACATCTTGAGGCCGATACGGTCGGCGATGATGGAAGACTGGCCCACGGCGATGTTTGCGAACGGCCCGGCATGCACCATACAGGGCTGGTATTCGGCGGTGCACATCAGCGTCGGGTTTATGGTGTTGCGCATCCACGCGGTCATCGCGTTTCCGACTTCGAGGTCACCGGTGGTGACCGGTTTGCCGCTCTTGTCGAAAGCGACCGTAATATTGTTGAGCTTCTCCCTCAGGTCGGCCAGGTCGCGTACAATGGCGAGGATGGCCATACATTCGGAGCTGACGGCGATTCCGAACCTGGACTGCATCGTGAAGCCGTCCATGCGGCCTCCGAGGCCGATCACGATATTTCGGAGTGCCTGGGCGCAATAGTCCATGATCCAACCCATCTCGACGCGAGTGGGATCGATGTTGAGCCTGCGCATGCCGGTGAGCCGCTGGAGCTGTTCATCATTGTAGTTTCGTTCGTGCTGCATACGGGAAGTCATCGCCACCATCGCAAGGTTATGTGCGTTCATGATGTCGTTGATATCACCGGTGAGCCCGAGCGAGAACTCGGTCATGGGGATCAGGAGTGAGTTTCCGCCTCCGGCCGCCGTGCCTTTTACGTTCATCGTCGGGCCGCCCGAAGGTTGCCGCAGACAACCGCCGACGTTTACGCCACGCATGCCCAGGCCTTCCATGAGCCCGCAGGATGTTGTGCTTTTCCCTTCCCCCAGCGGGGTGGGTGTGATCGCCGTGACCTCAATGTACTTGCCGTCCGGACGGTCCTTAAGCCGGTTCATGATTTTCAGGAAATCGAGCTTGGCAAGCCGCCCCATGGGAAGCATTTCTTCCTTTTCCAGACCCAATTTTTCCTGCCATTCCTCCGGTGTCGGCATGTTTTTCTCGGCCGCCTCGGAGATTTGCCAATCCTTCATTTCGACTGCGTTATACGCCATCCTCACCAACCTCCTTTGCATTTAAGCAAATGTTAAACCCGTACCCGGAAGCTCTCCTTCCGGGAGGGAGCCAATAGGAGCGGCGCGGTTTTAACTAGTTTCCATCCGGAAACTTAGCCGTGCCCATCCGAAATTTCCGGATGGGCACGAACTCCTGCCCGCGGGCCCTTTTTTTCCGGGGTTATAGCCCCCGCGTTTACTGCAGCATGAACAAAATATCTTGACCGCCGGTTTTCTTCGCGTTGCCCGGATTGGATGTTCTTTGAAGGAACAACGGCAAGCGGTTTATCTCAAAGAAATATATAAAGGTTCCGCTACCACAAAAATGTCTGCACGTCAAGAAAAGCTGCGGCGTTCTGGAACTCCGATATAAGGCCGCTGTCAGCCTCCGGCCACCATCGGGATAAGAAATATTTCTGATCCGTCGGGAACCGGAGTTGTGTCGAAGTCCGGTTGACATACGATTTTCCCGTCAATTTTAACCACGGCATAAGGGTATGGATCGCCAAGGTCCTCGAGAAGCCCGGAAATCGTCATGCCCTGTTTCCAGGGCATGCTTTTTCCCTGAACCTTTATCATCCTTTGATTCCATGGGATTCCAGTAACTCGATGACCTCTGGAAAATCTATGCCGAGCCTTCTGGCGGTGGCCACGGTCGGAATGCCGTCTTCGGTCCATCCACGCCGCTCATAAACCGCATCTTTCAGCTTTTCGTAACGCTCTTCACGGAACTTTCTCAAAAGGGCGATTTTCTCATCCGTGCCTTTAGCGGTGATATCCACCCCGTGTTCTTCGGAGAGCTGTTTATCGTAGCGTTCGCTCCTGGATTCATATTCCGCTTCGGTCACAGGACCCACCGCCCGGTAGGGAAGCGAGTCGTGCTCCCGTCGGCCGAAGCCCATGCGAAGGTTGAAGATACGCTGGAAATTGTACACGGCTTCACTCATCGTTATGAGGTCGTCGGGGGATACTTTCCGGCCGGTTACAGATCTGAAAAACTCTGCGTACCATTCCACATGTTTTATTACCTTTGCAGGTTCCTTGGTATCCTTGTTGTCCTCCGGCACGATGTCGTTCCACGGCAGCTTGCACAGGCCGCAAAGGCCGAACCATGTCCTGAACATGGGAAACCAGTGAAGCGCCTCGGCCTTTTGTTCGAAGGTGGGCATGAAATTGTGAACCATATCCAGGAAAATCAGCCAGGCTTCATCATGCTGAGGACCTTTCAGCGTAAGCCCGTAGCCTCCCTGCTGAGCAAGCGATTCCTTGGTCATATACTCGGAGAACTCGAGACCTTTTGATTCCATGCCGATATCTTCAAGCACCGCCGGATCAACACCGTAATCCCGGGCGAATACTTCTTTCATCTTCCGGATGCCGCGTCCCACCACCGCGCCGAACCCTTCTCCCGCCGCCATTTGGTGCAGGCATTCGAGGGCCGCGATCCTGTTCCCGAACCGAAGGTCCAACCCTTTTGTGTGGGTGCGATCGATGAGCCCGGTCTCAAAGCACTCCATGACAAAGGCCAGCCCGGTGCCGACCGATATGGTGTCCATGCCGTAGGTGTCGCAATAGAAGTTGATTTCGGTTACCGTATATGGATCGAAAATCCCGAGGTTAGAACCGCATCCGGCTATAGTTTCATATTCAGGGCCGTCCACGAAAACTTTTTTGCCGCGATAGGGGCCTGTCATTGGAACGAAATCCTTAATTCCGTGCGAGCAGGCGACCGTGCATCCGATCCAGCACCCATCGAAGCCCTTGTCGAAAAGCCGGCGGTACATCTCCTGCCCCAGATTGAGGGCCTGGGGGTGGCTGCCGTACTGGAAGTTATGAACCGGCAGGCAATCGTATGCGTTCATAATGTCGACAATATGGGTGGTTCCAACTCTTGACATTTCGTTCTGCTTGGGGTCGAGCGCGACGATTTCCTGCGCGTGTTTTTTCGCGACAACTTTAAGGGCTTCTTCATCGGCCGGGTGGTTGGTTTTCATGGAAACCGAATCCCACCTGGCCACCAGGGCGCGCAAACCTTTGCCTGCGAACACGGTTCCTATGCCTCCCCTGCCGGCCTGTTTGTACCTGACCCTGCCTCTTCCGGAATCAAACCAGGAAAAATTCAGGCATCCTATGCGTGTATTGGAAGCACCGGGGCCGGTGGAAACCACCGATATATTTTTGGGTTTTCCTTTGCCGAAATGATCGGTCAGAACGTTCGAAAGGTCATAGGCCTCCGCTGGAAGGCCGGGCATTTCCAGGATCTTTATGACGCCCTCTATGCCGTCCACGAGAACGACGATGTCTCCGGAAGCCTTGCCTGTAACAGCGAGGGCGTCAAAGCCGGAGAATTTCAGGTAAGGCCCGAAGTAGCCCCCCACGTTGGAATCCATGACCGAGCCGGTGGTTGGAGATAAAGATGTCACGATGCTTTTTCCGGAGCCCGGATAGGTTGGAGTGCCTCCAAGCGGGCCGGAACCTATGCATATTGCATTTTCAGGATCATCCCAGCGGGTTGAAGGGTTTACTGCCTGCCAAAGCAGCCACAAATCGAAGCCTTTTCCTCCGACGAACACCTGTTTCATTTTTTCCGTTACGGGTTTAAATGAAACGGTCTTATCGGAAAGATCTACATGCAGGGTCTGCCCGGCATAACCTTTCTGGATCTCGGGAGGAGTATAATTCAAAGTTGCAATTTCTTTTTCCTGCAAGCTGGTCATGGCGTCTCCTTTCAGTCTGATTGCTTGTTTCGCATCCTTATTTTTAATAAGGCTGTGAATATAATCAACTGTTCCATTATTATTTTGTCAACAAAAATCAACCTTCGGTGGTTAAGTAAACAGCTCGTGTCCGGAGAAATCCCTGTCCGGAGAAAAACTGCGAAGCACGACTTCGTCTTCACTCGAAACCTTTCCGGCCATCAGCCTGTAAAAGGCCTCCCCGAGTCCCGGACCCAGCATGAATCCCTGCCCGCACATGCCGGCAGCCACAAAATAATTTTCAAGCTCTCCCGTTTTTCCGAAGATGGGGAAGCCGTCCGGGGTCATGGGGTAAAGGCCCCGCCACGTGCGGCGTATCTTGAGTGGGGCGATCATCGGCATAAGCCCGGTCATTCTTTTTGTAATCCTGGGAAGGAATCCCGAAGTGGAGCGATAATCCGTTCCCCAGATGGGGGGATCGGGTGTCAGGCAAGCCATTACGTGTCCTTCCCGGTTCTGGTAAAAATAAAAATTTTTGGAGCCGGGGACAGGTCGCATGTCTACGATCATCGGTCCGATGAAAGGGGCCACCGGTTCCGTGACAAGGGCCTCGTGACAGTCGGGTTTTACGTGGATGTCCACGCCGATCATTCGGGAGACCTCTCGTGCCGCGGCGCCTGCTGCATTAAGCACAGCCCCACAGCCGATTGTTCGCTGGTTCGTGCGCACTGAAGAGATTGTCCCGCCTTTGGTCACGAAACCCTCGACTTTTTCATTAAACACAAAGCGGGCTCCTGCCGCAACCGCTTTCCTGTATGCGGAAGCCATAAACAACAGAGGCGAAGCCGAGCCGTCACCCTGAGCGTAAATCGCGCCTCTCAGGCCCTGCATTTTAATCCCCGGGACCAATGATCGGTAGTCTTCCGGCGTTATCCACCGCACATCGGCGCCGGTGCCGGCTTGAAGGGCCATGGCGCTTTTGAGGACTTTTTCTTCTTGTTCGCGGTAAGCGGGATATGAATAGCCGTTTTTGGACCAGAGGATGTCGTCCCCGGTTTCTTCGAACCATCCGGAGAATATCTGAATGCTTCGGGTGCATACAATCATTTTCCCTCTGTCCGAATGGGTTGCCCTGACTCCTCCAATGGCTTTTTTATTTTCCCCCTGGCCCGGGGAGGAATGAGAATCTACAACAAGGACGGATATTCCGGCTCTTGCGCAGGCCAGAGCGGCGGGCACGCCCACGGAGCCTGCACCGACGATTACCAGATCATAGGTTGAACTCATTTAGATTCCTCCCTGTTTGCTCCGGCCAATACACCGGCGGGTGTTTCGACGAACAATGGCCTCAGATTGTGGGAGGTGATTTCATCGAGGCTTACACCTTCCTGCCTGAAAATCTGCATGATGAGCGATTCACACGTCTTTCCACCGCAAGCCCCCATACACACCCTGGTCAAGGCCTTGAGTTCGTTCATATCTCTGACTCCTTCCCGGATAAGTTCCCTGATCCGGCCGGCTGTCACCCTTTCGCATCTGCATACAATGGCATTGTCATCGACAACAGGCCCGGAAACATCGCGTTTGGATTTTTCGGCCCTGTTTTTTCCGGGGATCTTGAGGCCGGCCACATGCAAAGCAATATCTGCGGGCACCAGGACTTTTGCAGCCAGTGTCTTACGTTCATTTTTGCTTTGTTTGATCGCGATAATTTCCGCATCACCGAGAATATTTCCCTTGTAATCGAGAAGTTCCACGGTTGTTCCTTTTTCAAGACAGGATGTGTCGACTTCGCAGGGAATGGACACGGTAGGGATCTGCCGGCTTTTTCTGTAATCAACGAGCGTGATCGCCAGGCCCGGGCATATGAAGAGGCATTTGTGGCATCCGGTGCATTTATTCTCGGTCAGATGAGGCGGCTCGGTCAGCCCGTCTCCGAAAATCTCGATGACACCCCGGTCGCATACAGAAGTGCACGGGTTGCAAGGCATCTTCTGTGCACAATGAAGCACGGGTGTTACGCCTTCAGAAGGATACCCGCTGTAGTCCGGAACACCAGGAGGACCTGGATGGGTTTTCAAGAGATCGACTTTTTGGTACCAGGAGGTGGGGATCTCACCAATTTTGCCGGCGAGAGCGGCCGTAGCTTCTGCGGCGGCTATCCTCCCGCTGAAAACGGCTGAAGAGGCTTCCGCTATTTCACGCGCATCCCCTGCGGAAAAGACCGGAATTCCGGCCTGCTCCGCCTGGCGGCTGAATTCATCGATCGGGTTGAGCCCCACCGCCACCAGGACCGTATCGCAATCGAATGTTTTTTCGGTACCGGGAAGCGGCTTGAAATGGTTATCCACCGCGGAAACGATCACCGCTTCAACATGGTCCCCACCTTCCGCCTTCAGGACGGTATGACCGGTCATGATAGGGACCCCAAGCCGCCTGATCTTATCGGCGTGAACCTGGTAGCCCCCGCATTCGGGCATTGCTTCGGCCAGGCCCACGACGCTGATCCCGGCCTGGAGGGCATGGTAGGCGGCGATTAATCCGACATTGCCTCCTCCGATTACGAAAATTTTTTCAGCGCATTTAACGAGGTCCCTGTTTACGAGCGTTTGAAACGCACCTGCCCCGTAAACGCCCGGGAGCGTGTTTCCCGGAAATATCAGGGCTTTTTCCCTTGCACCCGCGGCATTGAGGATTACTTTGGGTGTTACCAGCCGGTAGGTGTTTCCTTCGGCCACGATGCCTGCTTTTCGGTCGGCATAGACCGCCACCAAGGTGCTTTCCCGCCATATGGATACCGATGGATAGGCGTCCAGACGTTTTTCCAGGATGTCTGCAATGTCGAACCCTCTGGTGCCGGCGTTGCAATCCTCGATGGAGCCGAAGAACTTATGAGTCTGGAGCAGCAGCTTTCCTCCGAGACGCTGCTTGTCATCAATCACCAGCGCACGTATCCCTGCCTCTCCGAGTTCCGCGGCTGCTGAAAGCCCTGCCGGACCGCCTCCCACGACCAGTACGTCCACTTCCAGGTCTTCAATGGGCCCGGCGGTTGAAGCATCTCCTGCGTGGGGAAGGGATGGGAGCCCGTCAACCGGTTCCACTTTCATCCCATGCCTGACCGCGGTCATGCATCCTTTAACCGGCACGCCGTCGGCGAGCACGGTGCATTGCGAACATTGTCCGTTCGCACAGAACATCCCCTGCGGTGATCCATCTGCAGGGTGATGTCCGAATATTTTTATCCCGGCTGCCAGCAGTGCCGATGAAATCATTTCTCCTTCCCGGGCGATTATCTTACGGCCGTTCCAGAAAAAGGTAACTGAAGGTTCTTCGACCGACTCCAGTATAGGATGACTTCGAATTCGATAATCTTCCATTTGATTTATACCCTTTATTTATTTCTTTTGACTCAAAAATTGATCATAAAGAAAAAGAAATTTTTGATAGGGTTTTATCTATGAAGAGTCCTGCAGTGCGTTTTCTTCCATGATCCGGTTAAAGCGGTACACGTGAGTCTGGACCAGCAGGTGGACACGCGATGCCTGCCTTTTTTCCACCGCCTCAACGATTTCACAGAGGTCACGGTAATTTTCGTGCAAGAGCTCTTCGCGGCGGGGAAGGAATTTATCGAAGTACCTGTGGATGCTGCTGTATATGGTTCGGAGCACGGAGAGATAAATTGGGTTTCCTGCTATTTGTGCAAGGTGGATATGTATTTCATTGTCGGTTGCAATGAAATCCTCCCAGCCCGAAGAACCTTTTTGAAGATGGTCCCCGGCCTTCTGGAGAAGGGATTTAAGCCGTTCGATATCCTCAGGAACTGCGCGTTCGACCGCAAGGCTCGCTACGTTTCCTTCGACCCCTTCCCTGAACTCCGCCAGGTCACGGAGGGATACCCTCTGGTAACGGATGAGAAGATCCAGGCTCTGGCTGATTTGATCGGTGGTAAGAGCGTTCACCACTGCGCCGCCTTTGACCCCTGTCTTGATCGTGATGAGCCCCTTTTGCTCCAGAACACGCAATGCCTCCCGAAGCGTCCCACGGCTGGCCGAAAAGGTTTCCTGGAGCTTGCGTTCGGACGGAAGACGGGTACCGGGCTTCAGGCGACCTTCCAGGATCGCTTCCTGGATCTGTGCGACCACATCCTGGAACATCCTGTTCTGGCTGGCTTTTTTGAAAGTGGTTTCCAAAATTTTATCTATGGCCTCCTACAAAAAATACGAAGAAAAGTCGCCAAGGGTGAAAATTACGCCCCCTAATGGTTTAACCATTGGCCATTTGATTTGTAAAGAAAAAAAATTCGCCTGACCCTGCAGGTACCAATTTTCAGTATATTGATGAGTTTATTTAATTTAATGATGTAAATCAATCTATTTTACATTCTTAAAATAAGGGGATGGCGCAAAATATTTTGTTGACAATGTTATTTGGTACGTATAATGGTAGAACCGAAAAGTGGTCAAGTGTGATGCCGATGGCTTTTACAGATTACTGACACAGGCCAGGAAAAGCGGGCATGGGAACACGGATATTTGCAGTGGATTCTCATACGATGGGAGAGCCTACCAGGGTTGTTGTCGGTGGGATTCCGCCTGTTCCCGGTAAAACCATGGAAGAGAAGCGGGTGGCCCTCGGATGCCGGTTCGACCATTTGAGGAGGGCCTTGATGCATGAACCCCGGGGCCACAGGGACATGTTCGGAGCCATCCTGTTCGAGCCGACCGACCCGCAAGCGGATCTCGGTGTTGTTTTCATGGACGGAGGTGGTTATCTTAACATGTGCGGCCACGGTGTGATCGGCGCTGTAACCGTGGCACTGGAAATCGGCATGATTGAAGCCGTGGAGCCCGTGACAAAAGTACGGCTCGACACCCCAGCGGGACTGGTGACGGTATCGACTGAAATAACCGATGGGAAGGTGGGGGAAATCACCTTTCGAAATGTTCCGGCGTTCCTCTATCGGAAGGATT
>JAWOBE010000232.1:0-3017 GCA_046498185.1 Desulfatiglandaceae bacterium
GACAACCTGCTTAAAAGTCAAAAGGATTTAACGACGGCTCTGAAAACACTGGAAACGGTTGAACGTGACCACATTGTTCGGGTGCTTGAGCAGACCCAGTGGAATGTTAGCGGAAAGAACATGCGACTGAAATCCTTGGGCTCAACCGCAGCACCTTGCGCGCTCGTATGTGTAAATTTGACATTCAAAAACCATCAATTCTCATCCCAATGGAGCGGCCTGCAACTGCAAATCAGATGCAGCAGCTCCATCTAAAAAATACTCTGCAGCGACAATTTTTCTTGTGATGTCGCCTATAGGAGTACAAACGTCTCCGAATGTTTAAGTTTTTCCCCCGTCAGCGCGGCACTGAATTGTAATCAGCTGAGTTTCTTAAAAGCAGTTATGCGATGCGGGCGCCAAGAAAAAGTCGATTATCATTTTAAATCTGCCCTTATCATTTGCCACCCATAACACAAGGAGATCTAAAAAAAGAGTCATATATGCCCACTTGGGCAAATATGACTCTTTTTATATGGATGTTAATGACTGCCCTGAAAGTGCTTTTTAAACTAATTATTCTTATAAATCAAAATGATGTGTGATGCGACCCTGAGTGTTAGAACCCTGGCACAAAAATTGAAGTTATAAAAAGCAGTGATAAATGAATCGCCAGGATAAAGTATTCCGGGAACTACAAAAAAAAATACAACAAAGTAAAGGAAGGGAATTACCATGAGTACTTTAACGATCATCATTCTCATCGTAGTGTTGCTTTTAGTGTTCGGCGGGGGAGGCGGTTACTATTGGAGAAGACGACGGTAGGTTTTGTTTCTCACATCTTGACGCTTTACCCTAACGTTGCAAAAGTCGGAGGGCTTCAGAGCCAAGGCGCCGAGGGTGAAGCCGCAATAAACCTACTGCAAACCCTTGGCAACGCTGGATTTGGAGTCCTTCGGCCTTCCCGCAGGGTAAACAACATGGCATATAATGGACCCCGATTGAAAGAAACATAAATATAAAATAATAATTGTTGGGCGTGGTCACTGAACGGGTTTCAGTGGCTGCGGTCGCAAATTGCACAACCCACATTGATAAGGAGTCTACGATGGTGAAACGATTATTAATGGTGGCCGCCTTGGCAACTGCCCTATCTCTGTCCACAGGGTTCACGTTGGCGGCTGACCAAGCTCAAACCCAAGAAAAGGCCCAAACACAAAAGCAAGAGCAAATCTATGGCAGCCAACTGATGACGCAACAAGAGCACACCGAATATCGCGCCAAAATGAGCGATGCGAAAACTGCCGAGGAGCGAGAGCAAATCCGCAAGAAATATCACGAGCGCATGAAAGAGCGGGCCAATGAACGTGGTGTGACCCTGCCCGAAGAGCCATCTGCTATAGGTGGTGGCATGGGTCCGGGTGGTGGCGGTATGGGTCCGGGCAGCGGCATGGGGCCTGGTGGCGGTCGCAGTCGCTGATCCGGGTAACGCCCAACACTTGCGATCAAGCGGGACGCGGCAAAAGCGGAACGCCCCCCCCAGTATCTCTATGTTCGGCGGGGATGGCCCGTTGGATGTATCGCGCGGGCGTGGGGCCATGTTTGATTCATATAGGAGGTTCAACCATGCGCAAGATATGGATTGCGACCTGCCTTGCGACAATCCTTCTCGTGGGTCAGGCGATCGCGGCTGACCGGTCACAGAAGGCGGAAGTCGCTGAGAGCAAGGCGGGGGTACTGGAGAAGAACGCAGCGTCCGAGGGCAGCAAGGCGTTCCCTTCTCCATCCGAGATCATCACGAAGCCTGAAGCGCAGGCGGTCGATCCGATAGGCGAAGAGCCCTTGGACGATGCGATCACCTGTCTTTCACGCACCATCTACTGGGAGGCCAAGGGCGAGAGGGCTTCCGGCATGGAAGCAGTCGCCAATGTTGTTATGAACCGGATAGGCCATGAGGGCTTTCCAAACACGATTTGTGAAGTTGTCAGGCAAGGCCGCGAGCAGGGTGCCTGCCAATTCTCGTGGTGGTGCGATGGCCGTTTGGATGACGCAGAGGAGGATAAATCCTACGCGATCGCCAAGGAAATAGCTCGAAAAGCTCTCAACCGGCAACTAACGGACCGAACCGGTGGCGCATTGTATTTCCACCAGCGGGAAGTAACCCCCAGTTGGTCCGCGGAATACATCAAGACAGTCGAGGTAGGCGAGCATGTCTTCTACAAGCCTCACGGCGGCACAGCAAAATAGGCCCCTATGCATTCTGCCCGGCTTCGTCTGCGTTCTATAAACCCATGGGGTCAGACCATCAAGATGTACGATAAGCACCAGATCGTGCTGCGGGTCGAGACAGTGGCCAACGACGTTTCCTTTTTTAAGCACCACCGGAAGGTGGAACACCGGGACGGCAGCGTGTCGCGCAAGGTTGCGCCCCTGCGAAAAACGATTTTCAGTCTGGTGGATTTGCGCAAGCTGCTGCTGTCATCCAACAGACGCTATTTGGAATTTATCTCGGCACTAGACGATCCAACCAACGCGTTTCAAGATCTGGACCGGGTATCTCGTCCGGTGCGCAAAAACGGCCGTAGCTTTCGTGGATACAATCTGTTTTCGGACGTCGATCTAGATCTTTTCCGAGCAATCACCAACGGCGGAACCAATGTTTCGGACTTTCGAAACAGGGATCTCCAAAATCGCCTTTCGATGACGGGGCGGCAGGTCACAGCATTGCTCAGGCGCCTTTGCCAGCACAGTTTGAATAAAAAAATCGGCTGCACCTTCAAGTACTACTTGACTACGTTCGGACGACGCGTGACAGCAACAGGTCTGAAACTCCGCGAAATGGCACTTATCCCTCTACTCAGAGGAATGCAGCCAACAACCGTCTGATAAATGTGCGCATTTTGTCACCATTTGAACTTGTAAGGGAATAACAGAAAAAGAGGTTATCATGAACACCATTGACTATGGTAATATTTTGAAGACGAAATGGAACGTATGGAAGGCTAAAATGTATGACCTTACACGAAAGGGCGCAAGCT
>JAWOBE010000172.1:0-49891 GCA_046498185.1 Desulfatiglandaceae bacterium
CAGTCTTCCGCTGTCGGCGTCGGTGACAGGGCTATCTGGAGGAACAACACGGTCGTTGATGCCGAGACCTTGGGCTTCGCCTTGATCGCCGGTTTCAAAATGAATGACAGCATTAAATTCGAGGCTGGCTACGGCCAGGCCAACAACGAAATTGAGGATGCCGGATTCAAACAATCCCAGGACGTCAAGTCCTACTATCTGAACGCCACCATCAACCTTGCCAAGAACGTATTCATCGTCCCTGAAATCGGTAAATTAGACTATGGTGATATTGAAACAAACGGAGTTGACGCTGATCAGGGTAACGTAAAATACCTCGGCGCCAAGTGGCAAATCAACTTCTAGTCTGCTGACTGCTTAAATAAAAAAACGGACACCACCCAACCCGGGGCTTCGGCCCCGGGTTTTTTTATCCCTCTCCAAAAAAAGCTATCAGCTGTTAGCATTTAGCTATTAGCTAAGTTATTTCAGCATTTTATCATATATTCCGCGAGGCGGCTTTGACTTGCTCGGGGCGGATGAAAAAAATCCGTGTCTTGCCGATAGTCTGTTGTGTATGCTCGCTTTTGTTTACCACGAAAAAACATTCCGGCTGATAGGCCTCTATAAAACTACGCGAGGAGCGGGTGATTTTTCCCATCACATCGCCTGATTTGACCTCCCAGCCGGAGATAATCCCCCTGTGCTCCAGCACGAAATCCACTTCGGCACCTGATTTACTGCGCCAGAATCTTATACTGTCCAGCAATGGATTGATGGCCTTGTACAGCTCCGTAAAAACGAAATTTTCGAGAATCGCTCCCCGGTCCGTGCGGCGGCTGTATGCGGTGAAGCCTCCGAAAATCTGATTGCGGATGCCATTATCCAGAAAATAGGCCTTAGGAGCACTGGTGATCTCGGCTCGCTTGCCTCCCACATAGGGCCTGATCAAACGAATGATATGGGTATCTTCCAAAATACCGGCGTATTCTCTGACCGAATCGTTACTTATGCTGGCAATTGCGGCCCATTCCGAAAAATTGCACAGGTTGCCGATCTGGCTGGAACAAAGCTCCATGATCTTTCGGAACGCGGCGGGATGCCTGATCTTCAGCCTGTCCGACGCATCTCGAATGACAAAGGATTCAACCAAACCAATAAGTTCTCTTGCCGGGTTTTCTGATGTGTACACGGGCGGGTAACCGCCATAGAGCAGCAGCCGTCCGAGTCGGGAAGCCACTTTCTTCCGAAACAATGCCCGAGGGCCGTGGATATCGAAGCACACCTCTTCCAGGGATAAAGGGAGGAGGAGATGGCGATGTGCCCTGCCGGCCAATGACTCCCTGGTACGTGATTCGAGATCGAAAGCGGAACTTCCGGTAGCATAGAAAGGATGATCTGTGCGCCGATCAACAAGCCCTTTCAAGAAAAGACCTGCTTCCTGCAAAAATTGTATCTCCTCGAAAAAAACCGGCGTATTTTTCTCGACTAACTCATCTATATCGACAAAAAAGGATGCAGGAGAAGACAACCACTGGCGAACGGCGGGCTCCTCGCAATTGACATAAAGACACGGTCGGGCTGATTCAGCCATTGTTTTCCATATAAGGGTCGATTTGCCCGCCTGGCGGGGTCCCACCACCAGGCATACCCGCCGGCCCGCTTCGAGATTGACAGAACGGGTTATGTAACGTTCCGGTAAAAATCGTGCCTGCCACTTCTGCACATCCCCTCCTTCAAGCCAGGGATTGTCAGCCGTTATTACCTTCAACGTGAAATCTGAAATGGTTGTCATCGGTATCTCCAGGTAAGTTCCACACGATTACCCGTTTGGGTAATTCTTCGCCGCAAGTCTGTCATCAATTTATTCAAAACCATTATCCTTTCTGAATGCGATTGTAATCAGAAATTAGCATGGTTAATTTCTGATGGCAATAGAAATCAGTAGGGATAACCCTTGAATCGACGAATCGTGGATTCGCATTGTAAACCCTGCTTTGCCTAAAGGAGTTGACAAATGATCGAAAACCATGATAGCTGAACCGCAATGCACGGCGTGGCCAAAATCGAGGAGTGGTTTACTGTAATGAAAAGAGATCTGATTGAAAGGCTTGAAAAACATATGGGCTCATGGGTGTCGGGGCAGGACCTGAGCCGTTCATTGGGGATCAGCAGGGCTGCGGTATGGAAGCACATAGAATCCCTTCGCCGGCAAGGCTGCAGGATCGAGGCATCCCCGCGGAAGGGGTACAGGATTAAAGGGACACCTGATTTCCTGAGTGAGGCTGAAATCCGTCGAACCCTCGAAGCCTCGCGTTTTGGCGAAAGCGATGTAGTCTATCTACCTGAAACGGCTTCCACCAACACCGTTGCCAAGGCTCTTGCGGCGAAAGGTGCCACGGAGGGTGCCCTCGTGGTCGCGGGTTCCCAAAAGGAGGGACGCGGCAGAAAGGGACGCACCTGGTTTTCTCCACC
The DNA here is from genome assembly GCA_046498185.1 of Desulfatiglandaceae bacterium. Classification (GTDB taxonomy): domain Bacteria; phylum Desulfobacterota; class DSM-4660; order Desulfatiglandales; family Desulfatiglandaceae; genus CAYXDR01. Next base: position 2,455 of record JAWOBE010000172.1, read on the forward strand.
GGGGCTCGGGCTATACGCTTCCCTCGTGCTGCGGCCTCAACTACCTCCGTCTGAAGCCTTCACATTTTCCTTGTTGAGCGCGCTCGCGGTCGCAGACGGCATAGCCTCCCTCGACGACCGTCTCCATCCCGTGGTGAAATGGCCGAACGACGTCTTAATAGAAAGCCGCAAGGTGTCCGGCATCCTGATCGAGCTTGCAACGGAAGCAGACCTGCTCGATTATGTAATCCTGGGATTCGGCATCAATGTCAACACCGAAAGCTTTCCGCCCGGTCTTCGCACTGAACCGACATCGCTACTCCTTGAAACCGGAAGGCCAATCCGCCGGTCTGTTGTTCTTGAGGCGGTGCTCAAACAAATCGAGCGGCAATATGAAAGATTTCTTGAAAATGGATCAGACCCTATCGTCTCCGAATGGCGGAAACGCTGCGACATAGAGGGAAGACTTATTTCCGTCGAAAGGCTCGATACGGTAGTCAAGGGAACAGTAAAATCCGTCGACCGCGACGGCTCGCTCATCCTCGAGGACAACGAGGGCCGGACACACAGGATTCATTCGGGGGATGTGGTTTATTAGCTGTTAGCTTTTAGCTGTTAATAATTATGTTTTTGATTCCAAATATTAGATATTATATAATAATTGTTAATTTTCACATGAAGGAAAAAATGCGAGATTTTAGAGAATTAAAAGTATGGAAAAAAGCGCATGATTTTACACTAACAATTTATAAAATAACAAAGAAGTTCCCTTCGGATGAACGATTTGGAATTACAGCTCAGCTACGCAGAGCTGCAGCTTCCATTCCGATAAATATATCGGAAGGTTGCGGAAGAGATAGTGAGAGAGAACTTGCCAGATTTTTGAGCATCGCTGCCGGATCTGCAAGCGAGGTAGAATATCAGATTATTCTTGCTCGAGATCTCAAATATATAACCGATGAAATCCACAAAAACCTGAATAGTCAAGTAAATGAATTAAAGAAAATGTTAAACAGTTTTATTCAAAAGCTAACAGCTAAGAGCTAATAGCTTTAGGATGTAATTTTGAACACCCTTGCCACTTCGCCTTTTCGTGCAACAACCCCCATCCGCGGGATGGTCTACGCTTCCATGTTCGGAGCGGCCACCGCCGCCGGGGCCTATATCATCGTGCCGGTTCCCCCTGTGCCGGTTACGTTGCAGACGCTCTTTCTGAGTCTCGCGGGGGTGCTCCTAGGAGCGCGGCTGGCCGCAATGAGCCAGATTGTCTACGTCCTCATCGGCGCGATGGGGCTTCCGGTTTTCGCCGGCGGAAAAGCCGGACTCGGGATTTTGATTGGTCCCACAGGCGGTTACCTGGTGGGGTTTATTGCAGGAGCCTATGTCATCGGCAAACTTGTGGAGCTGCGCCCATCCGCCGGAATGATCTGGTTCTTTTCGTCGATGGCGGCGGGAACCTTAATAATATACTTGTTTGGAGTAGCCCAGCTCTGCGTGGTTGCGCAACTGTCCATTTCAAAAGCTGTTGTTGTCGGGGTGCTTCCGTTCATCCCCGGAGACGCGGTAAAAATCCTGCTGGCTGCTTTTGCATGCCGAAAACTCCGGCCCCATCTTGACCTTCGGGTTTCCACATGATCCATCTCGATTCCGTCACCTATTCTTATAACGGCACCGGGAACATCCTGAACGGGATATCCATCGATATCCGCCCGGGCGAATACATTGCTGTCATCGGCCCTAACGGAAGTGGAAAAACCACACTTCTCCGGCATATCAACGGACTCCTCGCACCGTCTTCAGGAGGCGTGACTGTGGAGAATCTCGACACGAAAAACCAGCGAACCCTGCCGCGGGTAAGGCAGATCGCCGGCATGGTTTTCCAGAATCCAGACAACCAGATAGTAGGGATGACCGTGGAGGAGGACGTAGCGTTCGGGCCCGGAAACCTCGGGCTTCCCCCGGCTGAAATCCGCCGGAGGGTGGAACGAAGCCTTGCCAGGGTCGGTATTCAGGATCTCTCACTCAGAACGCCCTCCACCCTTTCAAACGGCGAAAAACAACTGGTCGCGGTCGCAGGCGTCCTCGCGATGGAACCTCGTTATCTGCTTTTGGACGAAGCCACCGCCTACCTTGACCCTGCTGGAAAGGCACGAATCCTGGAGGTGATCTCCGAACTGGATCGAGAAGGAATCACGATCGTCCATGTCACCCATGACATGGATGAAGCCGTGAGAGCCCGGCGGGTGATTGTTGTTGCCGAAGGCAGAGTGATTATGGATGGTCCTCCGGCTGAGATATTCACCAGGGGCGAAGATCTGGCCGCCCTCGGACTCGAAATTCCCGCTGCGGCCGCCCTGGCTCACCGCCTCCGCTCAGCAGGCCTTCCGCTCCCTCCCGGAATTTTGACGATGGAAGATGCGGCAGTGGAGATAATTAAGCTTTTAGCTGTTAGCTTTTAGCTATTAGTCATTAGCTATTAGCTATTAGCCATTAGTTATTCGTTATTATATTAGAGGGGACGGATGATGCTATTTTTTAATTATTGTAATTTTATTAATATTCAATATGGAACCTGGAATTTCAAATGTACAGACTAGGAAATTACATACCGGCGAAATCCTTGATCCACAGGCTCGATCCAAGGGTAAAAATCATGTCTGTGATCTCGTTGAGCATAACGGTGCTTTTCGCTGCTCCCTTCGGAGCCCTGCTGATAAGCCTGTTTCTCGCCGCATCGCTTCCGCTGGCGGGCATATCCCCACGCCGCCTGTGGCAGGCGCTCGCACCGGTCCGCCCGTTTCTGCTTCTGCTGTTGCTGCTTCACATGCTGGGTACCGGCGGAGAACCCCTGCCGCCGTTCCCGATATGGAAAATCACCGTAACAGCGGAGGGTATTGCCACGGGATTTATCATCGCATGGCGATTCGGGCTGCTTGTGACCGCTGCAGCGGTCCTCACGATCACAACTTCGCCTTCGGAGCTGGTTGCAGGTTTGCAGAAGCTTCTTAAACCGCTCGGGAAAATCGGGGTACCCGTAAGAGACCTCACAACGATGGTCTCGCTGGCGCTTCGTTTCGTCCCCACATTGCTCGCCGAAGTGGACAGAATGAAAGACGCACAGCTGGCTCGGGGGGGTTCCATCACCGCCGGAAAGATCTCGGGGAGACTCAGGGCCGCACGCTCGCTTGTGCTGCCCGTGGTTCTTAATTCATTCAAACGGGCAGATGAACTCGCGGTTGCGATGGAAGCCCGTGCATACGGGGCCGGCCCCGGGACTTCGATGATGGAGCTGTCGATCGGCAAATTGGATGTGGCGGCGAGTTCGTTGGTCGCAATGGTATCGTTGCTGGCACCGATTCTGTGACGGCTCTCTTTGCCCCGGTCGTTTTTCGCCTTTATCTGGGTCCCTGATCGTCGTCGTTGTCGTAATCGTTGTCCGAAAAAGAATTCCCCCGATTACGATTACGACAACCGTTTCGCTTACGCTTCACTGACAACGATACCCCCAAACCCGGTTCTATATCGCTACTTGAAACCACTCAGCCGGTCGTTTTTCATATCTCTTTCCACTGAGGTTTTCGTTTTTCCAGAAAAGCCTGAACGCCTTCCTTTGCATCGGCCGTGGTGCACAAACGCGCAAAAGCTTCGTTCATATAAGAAAATTGCATATCATAAGGCATGTCCTCGGATGTATAAAACGCGCTTTTTGCAATCTGCACCGCTATCGGGCTAATCGAAGCCAGATCCTCAGCCCATCTCAAGGCCTCACTCTCCAGGTCTTCATCCGCCACCACCCGGTTTAAAAGACCCAGCCCCAGAGCTTCCTCGGCATTGATCATGTCGCCGAAGAGAAGCAACTCCAGGGCTTTTTTCCTCCCTACGCACTTTGCAACCGGAATAACCGGCCCGACACAGTTGAGCCCCGCCTTTATCGCCGTAAGCCCCATGCGAACGCTGCGACTGCCTATCGCAAGATCAGCCGCCGCAACCAGCCCCATACCGTTCGCAGTCGCCGCTCCCTGTACCCGGGCGATCACCGGCTTTTTCATATGTGCAACCGCCCCCAGGGGTTTTTCCATTTTCTCGATCCATTCGCGGTATTCCATCGCGCTTCGTTCTTCGAGTTCATTGAGATCCACCCCGGCGCAAAAAACCCTGCCCGCACCTTTCAGCAGTACCACGCGAACATCGGCCGCCGCCTCCATCTCCATCAATGCATCGTATAGCGCAGAAGCGGTCTCGCTATCCATCGTGTTCAATTTCTCAGGCCGGTTTAAAATCACCGACCCAACAAAGTTATTTCCTTTTTCGACGATCACCTTTTTTGTCTTCATTTTCAGTTCTCCTTTTGTTTACAGCGGAAAATCTCCAGCAAAGCCGGGGGTTTAAGCCATTAGCTGTTAGCTATTAGCTCTTAGCCGGCGGAAAAAAGAACTAACTTAAAAACAGACGATACCGACGCCGAATTCTGGCCCCGGGCCCCTGACTCCTGACTTCCCAGCAGGTGCGGGCCAGGTCAAAACTCCGTTTCGACACTCCAAAAACCTCGATCCCCACGCCGATACTTCACATTGAAATCTCCCGATTACGACAACGATAACCGCTTCGCTGACAACGACCAAACTTCGAGCGAATAAAGGCTGTGGCGGGGGGTTCGATGCGGGAGATTCATCAGGGAGAAGGAGCGTCATGCGAGTCGCTTCAGTGGAAGAGCCAAAGCTTCCGATCAAAACCCCTTCGGTGGAGATTTCCTGATCGCGATTACAAATCGCTCCCACAGGATAGGGCGAGTCTCCCTCGGGGAGAACTCCGAAATATGAGGCTCCCGCATCGAACCCCCCCCGGCGCAGCCGGAATCCAGAGCTACCAGCCATTAGCCTTTAGCCTTTAGCTATTAGCTATTCGGAATCCAAAAGCACTAGCTTAAAAACAGCCGATACCGGCGCCGAATTCTGACTCCTGACTTCCCAGCAGGTGCGGGCCAGGTCAAAACTCCGTTTCGACACTCCAAAAACCTCGATCCCCACGCCGATACTTCACATTGAAATCTCCCGATTACGACAACGATAACGAAAACCGCTTCGCTGACAACGACTTATTTCAAATGGACAAAAGGATACTCTGATGAAAGACTCAAGGTCAAGGAACATCAATAATCCCTAAACCCTGGATTCAATGACCCGCATGGTTTTCCATTTACCCTGCCGGTAACGGATCATTAAAACGACGCCCAGGGCGCATATATAAGCAGTCGCCAGGGCCCATGCAACATAAAGACCGGCTCCGAAAACTTCAACGGCCAGGTATACCGGAACAATCATCACGCCCATCGATACCACGGCGATGGCCCACATGATAAACGAGGTATCCCCCGCACCCTTGAGAGCTCCAGAAAACACCAGGTTCATTGCATCGAACAAGCAAAATAACGCCACGAACCGCATAAGCACGATCCCCACCTCCATTACACCGGAGAATTCTTCGGCGGACCTGGAAGCCCCCTTGAATAAATTGAGAAGAAGCTCCGGTGCAAAAACGAATAGGATGGAAACAGCCACCATATATACCATCGTCAGATGAAGGGCGCTCATCGTGGCGAAGCTTCCCTCCTCCGGACGCCCCTTTCCGATCGCCTGGCCGACCAGGGTTGCGGTTCCCACGTGGAAGCCCACCATAGGTAAAAACGAGAGGGACTCGATCGAAAAAACGATGCTGGATGCAGCAAGTTCGAGGTCCCCGAGACGGCCCAGCATCTGGATCAAAAATGTAAAGCCGAAAATTTCCAGGAAAAACTGGACGCCACTCGGAAGTCCATAACGCATAAGCCGAAAAAACAGCAGCCGTTCAAATCTCCCGGGTGGCCAGATCCCGAAATCCCTGCGGTTGGCTCTCGAAAACACGAGCACGAAAAACAGGGCCGTCGTAACCCCCGTGGCAACCACGGTGGCGATCCCGGCACCGGTGATTCCCAGCTCCGGAAACCCGGCCGCGCCGTTTATCAGGCAGTAGTCGAGAGGAATATTAACCATTGCACCCAAAATATTGACGAACATTACGGTACGCGTCTTACCTCTTCCGGTGTAAAAGCATGCGACCGCCGAATTCAAAACCGGCAGCCCGGCCCCAAGAATCAATATTCGGAAATATACGACCTCCAGCTTCTGAACTTCCAGGGAGTGGCCGACAAAAGAGAAAATCGCCGGCGCTGCAAAATACAAGAATGCAAGCAATAACCCGGAACCGATTGAAAAATATATTCCCTGCCACAAAGCCTCCCCAACCCTACCGCGGTTTCCGGCGCCGCTGTACTGGGCGACGAACGTGTTTACGTAACCCGCCGTTCCCAGGAAAAGCGACAGAAAGGTGAACGCTGCAATCCCGGCCGGAAGCGCCGCGCTGATTGCTTCTACGGAATAATGGGCCAGAAAAAGCCTGTCGGTGAACTGCATAACCGTCACCGAAGCCATCGATGCCACCAGAGGCAGGCTGATTTTCAGCACATCCTTGTATCCATTCACAACTCCCCATCGACCCCCCATCGCAGCTCCTCCGCATAAAACGATGAAAACGGCGCCCCTGCTTCAGGGAACGCCGCCCATAAAGAATGTCCATTATAGCCCCGGCCAGTTTAGTGTTCAAGCATGCATTCGCATTGACATAACAGCCTCCGATGGTCTATTTTTTTATTGAATCGAAGGGCAACCGATCTCGGCCTCCGGCCGCTGGTCACGAATGGGAGGTAAAAATGAGGATAGATTTAAATTGCGATATGGGGGAAAGTTTTTCCAATTATAAACTCGGGCTGGATGAAGAGGTCATCAAGTTCATAACTTCCGCCAATATAGCCTGTGGATGGCATGCCGGCGACCCGATGGTGATGGACCAAACCGTTCGCATCGCGGTGGAAAACGGCGTCGGCGTCGGCGCTCACCCCAGCTACCCCGATATGCTCGGTTTTGGACGGCGGTTCATGGACTGCAGCGCGGCTGAACTACGCAACTACCTGATTTACCAGATTGGAGCGCTCAAAGCGTTCTGCGATGTAAACGGGGCGAAACTGTACCACGTAAAGCCACATGGAAGCCTCTATAATACAGCGGTTGAAAACCGTAAAACCGCGGCTGCGATTGCCGAAGCCATTGTGGCTGTCGACCCCGAACTACACTATGTGGCACTCGCCGGGGCAAAAGGTGAAATGGTGCGTAATGTCGGCCGGGAACTTGGCCTGAAAGTGGTTTACGAGGCTTTTCCCGACAGGGCCTACACGCCGGAAGGAGCGCTCGTACCCCGCCGCGAGCCGGGAGCGGTAATAAAAGATCCTGAAATCGTGGCCGAAAGAGCGATAGCGATGGCTGAAGGCAAAGTCAAGGCCATCGACGGAACAGAAATCGAGCTGGAAGCGCAAACCCTTTGTGTACACGGCGACACCCCCGGTGCCGTAGACTTGGTTCGCTCGATACGGCAAAGGCTGGAAGCTTCTGATATCAAGGTCTTGCCTATGGGTGCAGACTGAAAAATGGAGAGGTGATGGGACTTTTCGTTGAACCTCAATACCGCCTTGTTGGAGACACCGGGCTCCTGGTCGAATACGGAGATACGATAGCAGAGGAAATCAATCTCAAAGTCAGGACCATGGCTATGGCCCTGACTCGGTATCTGCCCGAAGGAGTTGTCGAAGTCATTCCTACCTACCGTTCCATTTTGATCCCTTATGACCCTGCTGTAACGAGGCCGGAAAAGCTCCGTTCCGCGCTTGAAAAACTCCAAAATCAACTCGAGGAGATCGAACTGCAGCCTCCTGAAACTGTCAGGATCCCTGTTTGCTATGGCGGCGAGCTCGGGCCGGACATCGATTTTGTAGCAAAGCACAACAATTTGAGCGTCGATGAAGTAATAGATATTCATAGCCGGCTGGAATACCGAATTTACATGATCGGATTTACACCCGGCTTTCCATACCTTGGAGGACTCGATGACAGGTTGGCTACGCCCCGCCTGGAGACACCACGGACCAAAGTTCCGGCCGGGTCCGTTGGCATTGCGAATAACCAGACAGGCATGTATTCGGTCGAAAGCCCCGGCGGTTGGCGTCTCATAGGCCGTACACCCCTGACACTGTTCGCCCCCGCGCGGGAGAATCCTTTTCTTTACCGGGCCGGGGACCGAATTAAATTCGTTCCGGTTTCCCGGGAAGAATTCGACCATGTAAGAGCGAAAGAGGTTTCATGATGGAAATTTTTAAAGTGCTGGACACCGGCCCCCTTGCCACCATTCAGGATCTCGGTCGTTTCGGCTTTCAGCAGTTCGGAGTCCCGGTTTCCGGTGCGCTCGATAAGTTTTCGCTTCGTGCGGCTAACCTGCTCGTCGGCAACAGGCAGGAAGCCGCTGTGATAGAAATGACCTTTGCCGGGCTTAAATTAGAAGCCCTTGCTGAAATCGATGCGGCTCTGACAGGAGCCCAAATGCCTTTGGAAATCAACGGCCGCAAGGCGCCCTCGTGGACTTCTTTTACCTTGAAACGCGGGGACACGGTCACGATAAAACCAGCCTTGTCGGGGCTTCGTGGCTATTTGGCCGCAACCGGCGGCTTCGACGTACCGCTGGTGATGAACAGCCGCTCTACATATTTCGGTGGAAAAATCGGCGGTTTCCACGGTCGACCTCTAATGCGGGGAGACATCCTTCAAGGATTTGAAGTATCACCGATACGTCGAACGAGAAGCATCCCGAAGGAAAAACAGCCCGTACTTCCCAAAGAATTGGAATTAAGGGCCATTCCGGGGCCTCAAGATGATTTTTTTGAAGAGGGGAAAACCATCTTCTTCACCACGGAATTCAAAGTATCAGCCAAAGCCGACCGGATGGGTTACAGGCTCACAGGAGATGTCATCCCTATAAAAAGCGGCATGCCTGGATCTATCATATCCGAACCAAGCCTCCCGGGAGCGGTGCAGATACCTGCAGACGGCCAGCCTATAATCCTGCTGGTGGAGCAGACGGTGGGTGGATATGCAAAAATCGCAACTGTCATTTCCGCGGACGTGGACAGCATAGCCCAGGCACGGCCAGGTTATATGATCCGCTTTCGGGAAACAGACCTTCAAACCGCTCACAAGGCGGCCTTGGGTCGTAGGCAACTGTTGGAGGAAATACAAAAAATATTTGCCTGAAAAACAATATGGCTGATTTCCTCCTCGACCGTTATTCTGCTATCCCCAGGATGTCATCTTCCCGCATAATGAGATGTTCAACACCATCGATCTTGATCTCGGTGCCTGCATATTTTCCGAACAGCACCCTGTCCTCGGCTTTGACGGCCATCTGCAACCGCGAACCTTTATCATCCAGCTTACCGGGGCCCACCGCCACAACTTTTCCCTGCTGCGGCTTTTCTTTAGCGGTGTCGGGAATGATAATCCCGCCGGAAGTCTTTTCGTCTTCTTTGATCCTCAACACCATTACCCTGTCGTTCAAAGGCTTCACGTTCATCTGTCAACACCTCCTGAAAAAATCTTGTTCCGGTTGAAACAATAATAAAAAAGAGACCACACCGCTGTACATGATGTTAACTTATTGATTTTAATAGGCTTAATTGACTATATTATATGGAAAAATAATCACCGATTTTGGTTTGTCAAGACGATACGGAGGGAGAAAAATGAACTCACCGATTCATCATTTCTCGTTCCAATCCCTCGAGCAACTCGGGGTCCTGCGGGGTTTCGCAATAGGGGCAAACTTTTACGGTGGTTCCACCTACTTTTTCGAGCCGATGCAGAAATACGATGTTTTCGTTGTACTCATTCCTTGTTATACACGCCTTGTTAATGCAGCGGTCCCCTCCCTCGATCCTGGTACGGTAGGCCCATTTTTCGACCCGGACACCTTCGGCGAAACGTGAGACCCTGCAGCTTTTCTTGGCACTGTACTCGGTGAACAGAACGACTATATTCGTAAGAATCGGGTCCCACTTGAAATTTTCCGGCACATGAAGCTTGATGACATCTTTGGGTATTGAAGTGTCATAGGCACCGCGGACGTTCATTGACAAAACCACCTGTATATCAGGAAAAAGCTTGGACATAAGATTACTTATAACGCCACCGCAGCCTCGGGGGATGTGATCGATCACATAGCCGTTGTGTATGCGCGCGGTCGTATAACGTTCCTCTTCGATGATCTTCGGAGCCCTGCCGCTCAGGTCTTTGCGATAAAAGCTCAATTCCTCCGGATCAAATGACCTGATGATTCCCTCAAGGGAAAACATAAGGTTGTCAATTGCATGCATGCACATGGCCATGCGCGTCGGGACTCCGAGATCGGACTGTACGCCGCTGCAGTCCAGCGGATGATCGTACAGATCCGGCGTTATCTCTTGCGCATTTTTGTCTATCGGCCTTGCATGAAAAACAGGAAGACGGTGAGGTTTGACAAGCGAAAGCGAAATACGCGGGTGTTTATTTGAAAAAATATCCGCCGCAAAATCACCCGTCCCGGCTCCCCTGAGATTGAACTGGTACCTGTTCACATAGAGAAGATCCAGGTTAGGAAGCATTTCTTTCACCGAATCATATTCCATGGCCCGAATACCGCTTTTCAAAATCCGATATTTCTGGCGGAGGCTTAAACCCGCGTCGGGAAAAGAGCTGGTGTGCATCCTCCAGTTCAACGTCGACGCAGCGTCGATATGGGACGAAACGACCCTCGAACCACCGATGTCGTTGCATTCACCGAAATCAAGATCCGTTATCCGTCCGAATTTGTGATAAATAGTCGCACAATCGAGCAAAAGCTGGGATGGATGGCTGTGCTTGCCGTCACCACCGTTGAATATAATCGGAAAAATCAGGTTGTCCGGATAACTGTAGTATTCCTTGGCATATTCCCGGACCTTTTTCGCAAAAGACCTGAAGGCGGAAACCCTCGCCCATTTAGCCGACCCTTCTGCAGCGTGGCGCATCACGATGAAGCGCGAACCGGAACCCTGCCCTACGAAAGTATCCACCGTGTGATAGATGCTTTCCCCTTTCTGCATTGAACTTTCACCGGCGCTGCGAAAACCCACGATGCTTCCAGCCCCCAACATATGGAATGCATCTTCAAAAGAGCTGTAAGTTCGGGTGCTCTCCTGGGAAAAGATCAAATCGCATTTTTCACCTGTCAAATAATTCACGAATTTTCGGGGATTCCCTTCCCGCAATTCACGGTATACGTTAACCGCCCTTTCACAAATGTCCTTTATATAGTCCAAATCCAGATCACTCACACAAATCACGCTGCGGACCAGTTTGTCCATGACGATCTCCTTTTTTGAAGGTGCTCGATATAAAAAGGTAGGGCGGCGTCGAGCCCGAAGTATTTACTCCGGTTCGGTAAAATAGTATATTTTTCCTGCCCGGGCAAGACCCGAACCGAATTTTAACGCCCGGGTTGAAAAGCCGTCAATGTAAAGCAACGGCGAAAGGAGCAGCAGGACGTGGACGACAATGACGAAAAAGAAAAAAAAGGCAGGGACCGGCAAAAACAACAGTCCCCCTCGCTTGGAAGGGGTTGCCTGGTTAATTCCGTCTTTTCAGCCTGTGTCGGCATAGGTCTGCTGCTCGCCTACAAGGGGGCCTTCTCAGATCTGGGAGGGATATATCTGCCGATCGGACTCGGGTTGCTGGCAATTGGGTCTATTGTTATCTGGCATGAATGGAAATGATATTCATGGTGATGAAATTTTTACGATTCCATCAATATGGGCCCTGTGGGGCTAACGGGCCAGGAAAGGCCGCGGCGGGCGATCTCGGAAGCCATCTTGAAGCCCACCATCTTGTAAATCAATTTCGCCACGGCAAACGGCGAGTTTCTATCCCATTCCGTACATGAAAGTTCGACCACGTCGAAACCGACCACATTCTTAGTCGAAAAAACTTTCGATAAAAGCTCCAATGTCTCGTCCCAAAACATACCCCCCGGCTCGGGAGTTCCGGTGCTGGCAATCACGCTCCAGTCGAAAACGTCGACATCCATGGTGATATAAACATCCTCCGGAAGCGTCTTAAGCACCGTGAGTGGATCGAAGCCCCCGGTCCTGATCCTGTTCATCGTAAAAAGGGCCAACCTGTCACGGGCTGCCAGGCGTGCCTCTTCTATGCTCATGCTCCGGATGCCCACCTGGAGTGTTTCTCGGGTAACTTCCCGCACTCTCGCCATCACGCATGCATGGCTTTCACGGCTTCCATCGTATTCCGAGCGGAGATCGGCGTGGGCGTCCAATTGAATGACTCCCAGAGAAGAATAATGTTCGGCCACGCCCTGGACCGCTCCCGGGGTTATAGAATGATCCCCGCCCAAGACGACGGGAAATCTTCCCGAGCCCAGGATTTCAGAAACGGCGCGCCGGACTTCTTGAACCACTTCGACGCCGGCACCTGAAACCGGAAGCGGCGCAGCGGTAAAAATGCCGGCTCGATATGGCTCCGCATCGAGGATTTCATCATACAGCTCGAGCAACCCGGAGGCTTCGATTACTGCATCCGGCGCACCTGCAGCCCCTTTCCCAGCTGAAACCCCTCCCTCGTAAGGAACCGGAACAAGCACCACCGCAGAATTCTCGTAATCGGCGAATAATGGATCAAAATCCAAAAAACACTTTGTATTAGCTAACATACCGCCTCTTTCAAAGTCTTCCTCATCCCCGGAATTTCGGCCGCCAGTCGCTTCCCGGGCCGGGTTTCACATTTATCCAGGGCGTAGGCTGCAATCAGCGGGAACATGACGCTGTATTCACCCCAGATCTGAACCAGATTGTATTCATCGACATTTTGATACTTCCCCCAGGTGACCGCCTCACCAAAGGTGCAGCTCGACAAGCTTCCTTCCCTTTCCACAGCGGTGCCGATCTGCAGACCCCGGTCGGCCCCCTCAAACGGCACACCCAGGATCTGGCTGATTGTAGGCCCTGTCTGCTGAATGAAATTTTTCGGGCCTCCACCCCCCAGCTCGACAAAGCCGGTGCCTTCGGCGGCGTAAACGATGGCCGCGGAATCAAGGATGTCCTTCTGTGGATAAAGGGAAACAGGGAACCCTTCCAGATCCATGCGCAGCAGATTCATCGCTATCGAATGATTCGCCATGGAATCCCAAAAAATCGGCACTTCCAGGCTTGCAGCCAAGGCCACGAAACTTCGTTCCGGATAACGGGCGTTCTCAATCACCCATTTTCCCAGTATGTGATTGAACTCCCAGCTCGCCAGGCTGCGCCCTTCGAGCAAGGAATAGGAATCTTTCACGAATTTACGAATTATATCATCCTGTGCTTCGAGGGTTTCTTTTTCCCGTATCCCTATGTCATAGATCCGTGTATCACCATGAGCTCTCAAGGCGTCATCATCACAATGGGGGCTTACTGCTTTTACCGGGAGACCAAAAGCGAAATGCAGATCGTGATAGACTTGGGCTCCTGTGGAGCATATAACATCGACGAATCCCGCCTCGATCAGGGATATAACCATTCCTCCCATCCCTCCGGCTATACCTGCTCCGGCTATACCGAGCCAGATAATATCATTTTCCTCTATCATCCTGGTGTAAAGTCCGGCGCCGCGTGCCACATTTCTCGCTTCAAAGGCTGTCCCGCCGATTCTTTGAATCAAATCCGAGACAGTCATCCCCCTGTCCAGCCGGACAGGAACGATATCCGGTGAGCCTTTGAAAAGACTGCCGCTATCATTCATTCCGCATCCTTTCCCCGGCTCCTTCACTCAAGAAGCATAACGGCACAGGCCAACACTGTTGTCCAGAGTCCACTCTTATGCCCCCTGGCCGATTGAGCTATGCTGCGGCTCACAAATTGCCGCTGGCCGACCTTGTAAACATTTTTTCTTTCGTCCCATGCGACATCCGGATCAAGCTCTATCCCCAGTGTTGAAGCCAGCATCGTCGCTGCTAAATCTTCAGCAAAATCTGCGGATTTTCGTAAAGTCTCGCCAAAACCATGATGTTCGCTTATATAGCCGTACTGATTATGGTCCTTCGGTCTTGCAAGGCCTATTGCAGCCGAAATTAACCTATTAGGTTCGTTCGTACTTTCCTTCGCCATAACGACGAAAGTGATTTCGCCGGCGCGCAGCATCGCAACTCCCTTGTCCCGCTTTATTATTTTGCAATCCGGGGGGAAAATGCTCGAAACAGTTACGATGTTGCACTTTTCGATGCCAGCGTTCCTAAGCGCGAGTTCGAAGCTTTGAAGCTTGTTTCTATGATAACCGACGCCTTTGGTAAAAAACATTTTCTTAGGGACGATTTCACTCACGGTCCGCCTCCTTTTAAGCCCGGCGCCCGAAGCCCGGTCGCCTCAAAAACTTTCCGCCTCCAGAACCTCCGGTCTGCTGTAAGCACGGTGAAGATCCGTTAAAGGCGGAAGTTGAAATGCAACGGATGCCTGAACGATCGCATCCGGCTCATATTTTTCAAAAGTATTTTATAATCATTTTCACCGGTCGATGCAAAAAAAATCATGGACCGAAACATCATGCGTCCGGCTTGAAATCTTCCTTTCTTAAACCATATTTTTTGATCAGTTTATGAAACTGCCTGGTGCTGATCCCGGAAGTCGCCGCCGAAAGATTTATTTTCCCCCGGCAGCGTTTCAAAACTTCTTCCAGATAGCGGTGTTCGGATTCGGCTATAAATTTTCTTCGAACCTGCGCCAGGGTCGGGAATTCCTTCCAATTCACCGTGCCTTCGCCGGGTTCCGAATTTTGGAACAACTCATGGGGGAAACTTTCCGGCATCAACACCTTCGAAGCTTCAAGAATACATGCCCGTTCCAGCAGATTTTCCAGCTCCCGGATATTGCCGGGCCAGCCATAGTGTTCGAATGCTTCAAGCACATCGGGGTGAATTCCACGTATTTCTTTTACAAATAATTTATTCATACGATCCAGGAAACATTCACACAAAAGACCTAAATCCTCCAGCCGTTCTCGAAGCGGAGAAATTTCCACCGGAAAAACATTAAGTCGGTAATACAAATCACGCCTGAATCTACTCTCTTCGGTCATTTCTTTCAGGTTTAAATTTGTCGCAGAGATTATCCTGACATCGGCCTGGAGCGTCTCTTCGCCCCCTATCCTTTGAAATGTACCATCCTGCAGCACCTGCAGCAATTTTACCTGCGCCATCGGGGTTATTGTGCCGATTTCATCCAGGAAAATCGTTCCTCCCTGGGCTATTTCGAATTTTCCCGGCTTCCGGCGTATCGCACCGGTGAAGGCACCTTTTTCATGGCCGAAGAGTTCACTTTCCAGCAATGTTTCAGGAATCGCCCCACAATGCACGCTTATAAACTGAAAGTCTTTTCGGTTGCTGTGGCGATGGATCATCCTCGCAAGCACATTTTTGCCTGTACCGGTCTCACCGGTAAGCAATACCGTGCTCTTGGTAGGCGCCACACATCGTATTTTTTCGTAAACCTGCCTCATAGCAGGACTTTTCGTCTGCACCATCGTGAAGACGTCTTCATCCCAGGCTCTGGTTCGCAGATAATCCAGTTCAGACTGGAGCAACAGCGATTCATGAACCGAATCAACGGCGTGCTTGAGTTCCTCCTGTTGAAGGGGGTATGATACATAGGTACGGGCTCCGGCCCGAACCGCTTTCACCGCTTCCCTGACCGTTTCCGGCGGCGTCATCACCACCACCTCTATGCCGGGAAACAACTCCCAGAAAGGCCGCAGCACTTCTTTGCAGCCTTCACCCCGTGCGGAATTCATCAACATCGAAAGATCGAAAAAAAGAAAATCACACCTTTTGCGTCGAAGCAACTCCAGGCCTTCGGCGGGACTTGAAGCTACTTCCAGGTTGTGCCCTCCGTCGGTGAATTCATCGAGTGCCGTGAGCGCAGAGGACGACGTGCATATCGCCAGGATTGAACTCATGACAACCGACTGTAATCCTCCGGTGTATCGATATCCCTAAAATCATAATGCATATCGGGCGTCATCAGATATACCCTTTCCGGAAACGCATCGAAAAGAGCCCTCCCTCCAACATCACCCCGGAGAGCATGCAAATGAGAATACATATCACGGCCGAATACAACAGGATGACATCGGCGGTCCCTTCCTTTCACAGCGCCTATGGATGCACCGGAATTCAGATAGCGATGGATCAGAAGATTTATCAGGCTCGAAGACACATTAGGCATGTCGCCCAGGATAATCATGGTGTGATCGAACCGCTTCTCAACAACCGAGAGACCGGCGATGATCGATGAGCTTAAACCTTCCTCCCAGCGGCTGTTTCTAATAATCGACAATTTAGGATGGCTGCAATAGTTGGTCAATTCCGCTCGAATTCTTTCACTGCAGCATCCAAGCACGACCACCACATGTTCCAGTTCGGATGAAAGGGCATGAAGCGTCACCCTGGCTACGAGCGGGATGCCCTCCACCGGCAGAAGCTGCTTGAGCGATCCCATCCTGCTCGACAGCCCGGCCGCCGGTATGACGCCGGCGACCCCGCTGGCTGGTTCTTGTTTGGTTTCGCTCATTTATTTTCATCCTTTTCCGCATTTTTCCGGGCTTGAGAAATGAGCTCAATCAACGACAGCACTTTCGGAGCCGGCCGCCTGTTCACCAACTCTCTCCATTGCTCCCGGCTTAACCGGTTCTTCAAAAACTCTTCCACATCGAAATATGCATGCCAGCAGTCAAGAATTTTGAAGCATGGGGAGCCATGGTTTTCGAATCGGCAATAAGAAAAATGAATCTGATGGCCCAATCTGGGGCATCGAATCTTGAAATCATCGTCGGGGGGGATGATGGTTCGGTCCATTTTCATCGCCTGCAGGCGGTCGACCGCCTTGTTTCTCGATCGACCGCGCGCACCTTTTTATACCGGTTTATATTGCCTGGGCTTGGGAAGCGAAGCAATATCATCCAGAGCCCTGGCGATTTCTTCGTCACCGAGTTCATGATCTGAAAGCCTTCCCTGAAGGAACGCCTCGTAGGCAGCCATATCCACAAGACCGTGACCGCTCCAGTTGAAAAGGATCACCTTCTCCTTTCCTTCTTCCTTGGCTTTGAGAGCCTCGCGGATGACCATGGCGATTGCATGGTTCGTCTCGGGCGCGCTGATAAAAGCTTCGGTCCGGGCAAAAGTGATTCCTGCACGGAATGTTTCCAGTTGCGGAACAGCCTCGGCCCGAATCAAACCGTCAAGGATCAACTGGCTTATCATCGGCGACATTCCGTGATACCTGAGCCCTCCGGCATGGATAGGCTCGGGGACAAAACCATGCCCAAGCGTGTGCATCGCCATCAACGGGGTTAATTTCCCGGTATCCCCGAAGTCATAGGCAAACGGCCCCTTGGTCATTGTCGGGCATGACGTCGGCTCCACACCTATGATATCAATTTGCTTGCCGTCGATCTTGTCTCGCACAAACGGAAAAGCCATGCCGGCGAAATTGCTTCCACCGCCGCAGCACCCGATTATCACGTCCGGGTACTCCCCGACAACCGCCAGTTGTTTCTGGGTTTCGAGGCCGTTCACCGTCTGGTGAAGCATAACATGATTAAGAACGCTGCCAAGAGAGTATTTTGTATCTTCGCGCATCACGGCAGCTTCAACAGCTTCGCTGATCGCAATTCCCAGGCTCCCCGGGGAATCCGGGTTCTCCGCAAGAATCGCCCTGCCGGCGTTTGTTTCCTCGCTGGGGCTCGCTACACAATTGCCCCCCCAGGTTTCCATCATAATCCGCCTGTAGGGCTTCTGCTGAAAACTGATCTTGACCATGAACACCTTGCATTCCAGCCCGAACATGCTGCAGCACATGGAAAGAGCGCTTCCCCACTGGCCGGCCCCTGTCTCTGTTGTTATCCTTTTGGTGCCGGAGATCTTGTTGTAATAAGCTTGTGCGATTGCGGTGTTGGGCTTGTGGCTTCCTGCCGGACTTACACCCTCGTTTTTGAAATAAATTCTTGCAGGTGTACCCAGATAGGCCTCCAACCCCGAAGCACGGTAAAGGGGGCTCGGACGCCAAATAAGGTATTTCTCGAGCACCGGTTCCGGTATATCTATCCAGCGTTCGGTACTCACCTCCTGTTCGATCAACGGCATCGGGAATATAGGTGCCAGGTCGTCAGGCCCGATCGGCTGTCCGGTGCCCGGGTGCAAGGGAGCCTCCATCGGAGTCGGCATATCCGCTGCAAGGTTGTACCACTGCCGGGGTAACTCCGATTCGGGAAGTACGATTTTTTTTATTTCCATGATTTCTCCTTTCCATACAGAATGTTGCCCCTCATCTCCGGAATCCTGTCCGGCAGGCTCTTCCGGTACCCGGCGACGGTGATTCACCGCCCACGCACTATGCTGATTATATCTCCGATTCGACATCCGGAACCGATTTAATGGGGGATTTCATTTGATTTATAAGATAAACGATCACCTTTAGTCAAGAAATGCTTGAGCCGCCGTGAAACCCGGCGCAGCCGGAACAAAAGCCATTAGCATTTAGCTGTTAGCTCTTAGCAAATCGGAATCCAAAAGCAATACCTGAAAAACAGCCGATACCGACGCCGACGCCGAAAGAAAGAAGGGATATCGATTACGACAACGACAACCGTTTCGCTTCCGCTTCACTGACAACGACAACGATTTGACTCAAGGAGAATAGAGGCTGTGGCGGCCGGAATCCGGAGGGCACTACCTGAAAAACAGCCGATACCGACGCCGACGCCGATCAAAAACACAGGTTACTGCATCCCGCCTTGCGGGGAGATGGCATATTGATGGACCAGGGGGACCTTGAGCCTACAGCTGCGATGTGCTAGTTTTATTTTTGAATAGAGAAACAAAATATCCGGCGTGAACTTTAGTGGTCGGTTATCGAGAGGAAAGCCAATGAAAATAAGCACGGTAAAACAAATGCGGGAGCTGGATCGAAGCGCTGTTGAAAGGTTCGGTATAGCCGAAGAAATCCTTATGGAAAACGCCGGTCAGGCCGCCTATTTCGCGATCCTGTCGCATATCGGCGTAAACGGGAAAAAATTCCTTGTCATATGCGGTGCAGGGAATAACGGGGGAGACGGTTTCGTGGTCGCCCGAAAATTGTTGTCCTCCGGGGGATCGGCACAAATCGTTCTCCTTGGTGATCCTGGCAAATATCGCGGAGCCGCAAGAGTCAACCTGGACATAGCCCTTGCCCTGGGTATCGACACCGGCCCCTTCGATGAATTAGAAACCCTCAAACAACAGCTTGCCGATTCGGACGTCGTGGTGGATGCAATATTCGGAACGGGTCTGGCCCGTGCTGTTGAAGGAAAGTACCGGGACGTCATCGACACCATAAACGCAAGCGGTAAAAGAGTCGTCAGCCTTGACATACCCTCCGGAGTCTCCGGCGACACCGGGCAAGAGATGGGGACCGCGATCAAGGCCGACTACACGATAACATTCGGCCTGCCCAAAATCGGGAACTTGTTCTATCCCGGCTGCAGTCTGTGCGGCGAACTCTTTGTGACTCATATTTCCTTTCCACCGGGTTTGTATCGACACCTGGAAACAGAAGTGAACGACCCCCCGCCATTACCTCCGCGTGATCCTTCGGGTCATAAGACTTCATTCGGGCAGGCGCTCTTTATTGCCGGAGCTTCCAGCTATTACGGAGCGCCGTCGTTTGCGGCGATGTCTTTTTTGAAATCCGGTGGGGGCTACGCGCGGCTGGCCTGCCCCCGATCCATCATTCCTTCGATCGCAACGGACGGCAAAGAAATCGTGTTTGTTCCGCAAGAGCAAACATCTTCCGGGGCGATTTCAACGGTGAACAAAAAATCGCTTATTTCATTGTCTGAAAATATGGATATCGTCGTGATTGGACCTGGGTTGTCTCTCGATCCGGAAACCTGCCGGTTAACCCGGGAGCTGGCCGCCGAAATAAAAACCCCTCTATTGATCGATGGAGACGGTCTTACGGCCGTCAGTTCGAATATCTCATGCGTTTCCGACCGTGACAACGCCACCGTGTTGACCCCTCATCCGGGGGAAATGGCGAGACTCACAGGGTTGCCTGTACCTGAAATCCTTGAAAACCCGATCCCTATTGTTCGAGACTTCGCGAAAAAGCTCAATTCCATAATAGTGCTTAAAGGTGCTCGGTCGATCATCGGTTACCCGGATGGAAGGGTGTTCGTAAACCTGACCGGCAACTCAGGGATGGGAACCGCGGGCTCGGGAGACGTACTTACCGGAACAGTGGCCGCGATGTATTGTCTCGGGCTTCATTTCGAAGACGCGGTCCGCAAGGCGGTGTTTATTCATGGTGTGGCCGGTGACATCGCCGCTGCGGAAAAAGGCGAGGACGGAATAACCGCAGGAGATATCCTGGAATGCCTGCCGGCCGCAGTCAAATTGGACCGGGAAGCCAGGAACGGAAAACTTGACAGACTGTACCGGGGTCCGCAGGTTATTTAACTTTGGAACGGGTGCTCCCTTTTTCATACAGGTGTAAAATGAAATGCATACTGCTTGGCTCCGGAGGGCATCTTCCGTTGGTGGAACGTTTCCTGACTTCGGTAGCGGTCCGATTTGGCGGCGATATCTATCTTTTTGATGCAGGTGAATGCACACAGTTAGCTTTAAGAAAAGCCAAACTGACAGCCGGACGTTTGAAGGTCCTGGCGGTGAGTCACATGCACGGTGACCATTGTCTGGGAATTCCGGGGCTGCTCATGTTGAGGGGACAGGATCCCGATCCAAGGCCAATAACGATAATCGGGCCTCCCGGCATCAAAAAATACGTCTCAGAAACCCTTTATTCCATGAACCACACACCCAGGTTTGAAATTCATTACCACGAATGGGACGAAAAAAGCGAAACAGCCTGGGAGGACGAAGCGGTTAGTATTCGATGGCTCCCGCTCAATCACAGAATTTTTTGCCTGGGTTACCGCCTTGAAGAACATCCCCGCCCCGGGAAATTCAATACTGCAGCCGCGGAAAAACTGGGAGTTCCTCCCGGGCCTTACAGGGCCGATCTGCAGCGTGGGAAAACCGTTACACTCGAAAACGGCACTACGGTTGAGCCCTCCCAGGTATTGGGCCCGTCGCGACCGGGAAAGGTCTTCGCTTTTGCAACTGACACCGGCCGGTGCAAAAACCTGTACCCGCTGCTGAATGAAGCTGATATAGCGTTTATCGAGGGTACTTTCCACCCCGATGAAACGACCGAAGCCGCACGAAGCGGTCACATGACAATTTCGGAAACATGCAGGATCGCTGGAAGGGCCGGCGTCAAACGTACGGTGATTGTTCACCTTAGTCCCCGCTACCGAAGCGAAACCGACATGGCGAGGTTACACCGTGCCGTGCTCAAGGCCGGCATAAAAGCTGAAATTGGAGTCGACTCGGCCGTCTATCACGTCACCGAAACGGTGTAAAATTTCCCGGCGCTGTCTTCTTTACGGCGAAATCAAAAACAGGCCGCACTTTTCAACGGACAGGGAAAAGCCAGCCGGAGAATTCCGGATCATTCCCCGAAAGAATCGACTGGAAACGTTCCCGGAGCTTCTTCGTCACCGGTCCCTTGGGCCCCGGCAGATCGCGCTCTTCAAACCGGGTTACAGGGAGAATCTTGGCGGTGGTGCTGGACATGAACATTTCATCGGCCTCCAGGCATACCTGTGTGCTGATTCGCGCTTCCACCATTTCAATACCACAGGTCTCCGCAAGCGGGATAACGGATTTCCGCGTTATACTCCTCAATATATTTCCCGGTGAGGGAGTAAGCAGGCTGCCGTCTTTGACAATGAACAACGACGAAGTCGCGCTCTCCGCGATGGCTTCGTCCCGATCCTTCATCACGGCCCGGTCATAACCACGTCTAACGGCCTCAAGCGCCGCCATCATTCCATTCAAATAATTGGCCGCCGCCTTGGCCTCGGTGGGAACTGTAGCAGGGTCCAGCTTTCGCCAGCCACTGATACAAAGAGTGACCCCCCTGTCATAGTCATGCGGCGGCGCGCCCAAATCGCGCTCCGGGTCCATGACAAGCACCGCAATTGATACATCTCCGGACGGCGGAAGGATATCGAATGCGCATTGGGGATAATAACACATCACCTTGATAGAACCGCTTGAAAGTTCGTTTTTTCGAACAGCCTCCAGAACGGTTTCGGCCAGCGCCTTTTTGGCGGTCGGTATTTCCATCTCGAGGAACCGTGCACTTTTGAAAAGCCTTTCAATATGTTCATCCAGCCGGAAAACGGAAGAACCTCCGGCTGTTTCATGGAAGCTCATAACCTCGAAAATTCCTGATCCCCTGCCGAAGCTGTGGCTCATGATATGCACCTTTGCCTGGTCCCATGGAATCCAGTTTCCATCCATAAAAGCCACTCTTTCAACCGCCATCGACAACCTCCTTGATTTGTTTACCCCGCCCTTTTAATTTTATTTTCCCGTCTTCCGCTGTTCAAACCCTTCCTCCACCTCCTAGCGCCCGTTCCCTCCAGGGTAAACTATAAGCCTGTCTCCGGGGTGAATCGGCCTGCCTGGATCAATGCTGTTCCAGATCACAAGCGCGGCCAACGGAACATCGAACCGTCTGGCTATCGCCGAAAGATTATCACCGCTTTTAACCACGTAGGTACGGCGCCTGCTGTCCTCGACAAAGGCGGCCTTTTCCCTTTTGAATCGAACACCAAAGCCTTCAGCCCCTTCAGGAGGTATTCTGAGCACATAAGAACCTTCGGCAAGGTGATGTCCAATAATTTCGGGGTTGAGGTCCTTGATAACCTTGAAATTCGTCCCGGCGGCTCTGGCGACCACCCTTACCGGCGTCTCCCGTTCACAGACGACGGATACCTGTTTGGATTCCACAGGCCGGTAATAATCGGCTTCCTTAAGAACAAACCCGTATTTTTCAGGTGATGAAATAATGAGTTTAGCCGAAAGAATCCTGAAAATGTAAGCCTGAGTTTCCAGGTATAGGTAAAGTTTATAAAAATCTTCTGTCTCTTGTTCAAGAATTTCGGCCGTCAAGCCGCCCTCCCCCATGTTATAGGCGGCGGCAGCCAGGGTCCAGGACCCGAACATCTCGTAGAGTTCTTTAAGATATCGCGCGGCCGCCCTGGTGGAAGCGAAAATATTCCGTCTCTCGTCGATGTCCGCGGTCACCGTCAATCCGTACTTTCGCCCGGTATGGGCCATAAACTGCCAGTAGCCTGTTGCGCCTTTGCGTGAACCTGCATGGGGCCGGAGAGCGCTTTCAGCGACGGGTATATATTTGAGATCTTCAGGAAGCCCTTCTTCTCTGAGAATTCTCTCAATCACCGGAAAATAGCGGGATGAACGCTTGATCCACAACAAGGCCTGGTGCCGCTGCCACAAGGAAATCAGGAGTTCCCGCTCAAGCCTTTCGCGGATTTCCAAATCCTCCAGGGGCACTCTCTCGCCGCAGAAAAAAAGCTTCTCCGTGATACGTATCGCGGATACCAGGCTGGGAAAGCTCGCAGGTTCAGAAGCCCGTGCACAATGTGCGGACATCGGAATCATCGCAAACAGCAAAATGAAAACAACAAAATTTATCTTCCGGCTCATTTTGATCGAACCCATATTTCCTCTTTTTACCCGGATCAAGCCGGGGAAAACAAATTACATGAGCTTAAGGTCGGCTGCTTCCTAATCTTATAACTTCTAAGGCTCAGCGGTGTCAACGCTGCGTACAACGTCTTATCCATTGACAAAAATACCGACTGTGCTTTAAATGATTCCAATCAATACCTCCACCCCTCGACTACATGTCGGGCATATGGTTTTGAATCACAATACATTTTAAACTCTTGCGGAAATCTTCCGATGCTCAACCTTCTGCCTTTCCTGACGCTGCGAGATCTGGCCGACATCGGCTTCCTTACGATAGTGGCCTATCATCTCTATATCTGGTTCCGTCGTACCAGGGCGCTTCGCGTACTTATAGGCCTCGTACTTCTCGGACTGATCTACTCTCTGGCTAAAATATGGGGCTTGTTCCTGACTACGTGGGTTTTTCAAATCCTGTGGCAGGTGCTGGTTATATTACTCCTTATCCTGTTCCAATCCGAAATAAGGCAGGTGCTCGAGAGGGTCAGCCCGCTGCGTTACCTGCGTGCCAGAAAAAGATCCGTTTCCGGCTCTCTTTCCAGGGACATCGCCCAAGCGGCATTCGATTTAGCGGCTTCCCGGACTGGAGCACTCATGGTAATTTCAAGGGAATCCGACCCGTCGGAGTTCCTGAACGGCGGCCACAAGATTATGGCGTTGCCGGAACCGATCTTGATCAAAACTATTTTCGACCATCATACACCGACCCATGATGGGGCGATGGTGATCTCCGACGGACGTATATCCGCCGTAGGATGCATTTTACCCCTTTCAGCCAAAGACAATATCCCGGACCGTTTCGGAACCCGTCATCGTGCGGCGCTCGGCCTGGCCGAAAGAACGGACTCAATTTGTGTTGTTGTATCCGAAGAGCGATCGGAAGTTTCGACGGTTGTTGAAGAAATTATAACGGTCTGGCATACGCCTGAAGCGTTGGCACTGGAACTGGATTCGCTGCTGCGTCCCCCCGCCCCTCCTCAATTCAAGCTCGGGCCTTTTTTAACAGGATTGTTTAAAAATAACTGGAAAGTCAAATTAGGCTCTCTGGCACTTGTCAGCTTTGCCTGGTTGGTACTGGCGAACCCCCAGGAGGTAAACGTAACGTTCAGCTCGCCTGTTCGCATTATGAATGTGCCGCAGATCCTGTCGGTGTCCGAAATCAGCGCCCGCGAGGTCCGAATCAGCGCGGCCGGGCGCCGCCACAGCCTAAAAGAGCTGGACCGAAGAGACCCTAGAATAACGATAGACTTGACAGGTTACCGGGAAGGGGCACACCTTGTGAATCTGTCGGCCGAAAATATAGACATGCCCACAGGCGTCAGGGTGGAAAGATTCACGCCACAAAACCTGATGATCATTTTAAGGCCGACTCCGGCCGGGAATACATCCGAAACAGTTCAATAACCTAAAATATCTCTTGACGGCCTCAATTCCCTGGTCAACGCATCATATCTTTTCGGTCGCCGGAAAACAGAGCGGATAGGCATTTCTCACGGTGAATGTTCTTCGGGGAAGCCGTGGAATTCGGAACACCTGCGTTCAAGGTCAAGCAAAGCAGCTTTTACCTCCAATCCGCCGCCGAAACCGGTCAATCCGCCGCCTGCGCCGATCACCCTGTGGCAGGGCACGAGGATACCAACAGGGTTTCTTCCCACGGCACCACCGACGGCCCTGGCTTTCCCCGGGTTTCCAAGCCGGGCCGCGAGACCGCCATACGAAATGGTCGTCCCGTATCTCACGTTCATAAGCTCCCGCCAGACTGCGAGTTGGAAATCCGTGCCTTCAACCGACAGCGGAACATCGAATGTTTTTCTGCCGTCGTTAAAATATTCCTTGAGCTGGTAAGCTGTTTTCCGAAGTACCGGGTGATCGGATGAATGGACCGCCCGGCGCATAACCGTTTCGTCGGCGAGCTTCGTCGAAGCGAACAGCAATCCTGACAAACCTTCATCAACCGCAAATATAGTCAGCGGCCCGACCGGGCTTTCGACAGCAGTGGTAAACACCCGGCTGCCTTTCGGAATACGGATATTGGTAGGCGGCAAATCTCCCCCCTATTCTCCACGGACACGTTTGCCTTTTCGAAAAACCCGGGAAGACGCTTGGCGGACACGGATGACGTCACAAATATCTTTTCCGAACAGCCGAACCTGCCATTGTCTGATGCCTGGTATTGATTCTAGGTCTTTCGGACCTACCGGCGGGCTGTCGGCAATCGCCTTCAACACGTTGTTAGGAAAAATAACCGGCGGGTCCAGCTCCATGTCGGCCGCACGACGATCCCGCCATCTTTTCAATTTCAAGTAACGCCCTGAACTCCCCGGAGCGTGCCCATGTTTTGACCTGGAGGGATATACAGGCAGATCGGTGTCGGAAAGCGCGAGTGCAGATGAAATCTCCCGTACCAATCCCTCGCCTAATCCGTGCACCTGCTTCGGACTCAGTATTCCGGCGGCTTTGAGGTCCTCTATGGTTACCGGTTTCGCTTCAACGAGGCTCTTTACCGTTTCGTTTCCAATAACCTTGAAATGAGGCACATCCCGCCGCGCCGCCACCGTGTCCCTGAAGCGCAGAACCGATTCCAAAATCGCGAGGCTCCTGGGGCTCAAACGGCCGGCACCTTTGAATCTCATATAAAAGGGTCTGCCACCGTTACCGGCAGCTTCTACCCGACTCAATATTTCACATTCCTCAAGGACCCAGTCCAACCGCCCTTTGTCTTTCAGCTCCCGTCTTAAAATCCGGCTGAGTTCAGGCAGATAAAGGGAATCGAACACGCCGTAGACAAGCATCTCCACCGGCAGCGGCCGGACCGTCCAGTCTCGCTTACGGTATTTCTTCTCCAGTTCGACACCGAAATAGTCTTTTACCAGCCGAGCAAGGCTCAAATCCCCTTTGCCCGAAAACCTGGCTGCTATCTGGGTATCAAAAAGCCCCTGAATCTGGAATGAAAAATCCCGTCTCAGCGAACGTACATCAAAATCGGCCCCGTGAAAGATTTTCTCTATCCTCGGATCATTGAAAACCTTTTCGAGCGGGCTCAAATCCGATATCTTCAGCGGGTCGATAATAAAGTTGTCGGTAACCGTGGACATCTGAATCAGACATACCTTTTCCTCGTAGTGATACATGGAATCCGCTTCCACATCCACTCCGACGCACCTTTGACCGGCCAGGTGATCGGTCAGAGAAGAGAGCCCCTCTTCGTCTTCCACGAGCGAAAAAGACACGTTACCCGTTTCGTTTGCCTCGATCAATACAGCTCCACATGGACCATAATGTTATTTGGAAAATAAAAAACCTCAAAATTTGATGGCCTCGTAAAAAGCACCCTCCCCGCCTTATCGGCGTCGGGGTCGGTATCGGGGTCGAAAAGGTCGCCGTTCAAATTCCGATACCGACGCCGACAGCGACCCCGACCCCGAGGAACAGGTTTGTTTTGACTTGTTAAGAGCCCATCAAAGTTAATGTATTATATATTATACAGCTCCGGAAAGAGACCACGCGAACTGTGCACTTTCACCCAGTTCCTCTTCAATTCTCAAAAGCTGGTTGTACTTACACACTCTTTCTGACCTGCACAGGGACCCGGTTTTTATCTGCCCCGCCCCTGTGGCGACAGCAAGATCGGCTATGAAAGTGTCTTCCGTTTCCCCGGAACGGTGGGAGATAACAGCATTCCAGCCGGCCCGTTGAGCCATGGCCACCGCATCCAATGTTTCGCTTAAAGTTCCGATTTGATTGAGCTTTATCAATACCGCGTTCGCTGCCTTTTCCTTGATGCCTCTGGCGATCCTTTCCGTGTTCGTTACAAATAAATCATCCCCCACGATCTGCAACCGGTCTCCAAGCCTGGACGTCATTGCACTCCAGGATTTCCAATCGTTTTCAGCCAGGCCGTCTTCAATAGAAACGATCGGGAACCGTGAAATCCAGTCCGCGTAAAATTCAATCATCTCGTCCCCGCTTCGGGAAGATTTATCCGATTTGGAAAAAATATATTTCCCTTTTGAGAAAAACGAGGATGAGGCGGGGTCAAGGGCGATCATCAAATCTTTACCCGGCGAGTAACCGGCCCGTTCAATACCTGCAATCACCATCTCAAGCGCCTGTTCATTGTTTTCAAGGTTCGGGGCAAAACCACCCTCGTCCCCCACCGCGGTTGAATAACCTTTCTCTTTTAAAACAGCTGCAAGGCCGTGAAAAACCTCGGCCCCCATCCTTAAAGCCTCCCTGAATGAAGAACCTCCCACCGGCATGATCATGAATTCCTGCATATCGACATTGTTGGCTGCGTGAAGACCACCGTTCAAGATATTCATCATCGGCACCGGCAGCCGGCAGGCCTGGGTGCCGCCTATATAGCGGTAAAGCGGCATGAAAAACATAGCCGCGGCAGCCCTCGCCACAGCCATCGAAACACCCAGTATTGCATTGGCGCCCAGCTTGCTTTTGTTCTTCGTCCCGTCGATTTCAATCAGGGTCCTGTCTATCAACCGTTGGTCCGTGGGATCCATTCCCTCCAGCTCGGGGGCTATCACTCCGGTTACATTATCCACAGCCTTTTCAACCCCTTTGCCATTATAACGGTCCTTTGCCGCATCCCTCAGCTCCACAGCTTCATATTTTCCGGTGGAAGCCCCGGAGGGTACCGCCGCTCTGCCGTTACTTCCATCGGTAAGACCAACTTCCACTTCAATCGTCGGGTTCCCGCGCGAATCCAGAATTTCTCTGGCAACGATAGTCTCGATACGTTCCATGCTGTCCTCCCTTGTACGCCCGGTGATAAATCCACCCCACAACCCCTAAGTGCCTATCACCGGGGATGGGTTGTCCGTGCGCGGTTTTGAGGCTTGCAAATTCGGCCTTTCTCAAAAATCAATACGATCCTGCTGCGTAACGCAAACTTTACATCCGGTGATGATAAAATATTCAGCAATCGCTGACAAGAGAAACATCCCCGGAAGACGCTGCAGCTGTTAGCTATTAGCTATTAGCCGTTAGCTGTTAGTAAATCGCAATCCAAAAGCACTTTCTGGAAAACAGCCGATACCGACGCCGAATTCTGGCCCCTGGCCCCTGGCCCCTGACTCCTGACTTCCCAGCAGGTGCGGGCCAGGTCAAAACTCCGTTTCGACACTCCAAAAACCTCGATCCCCACGCCGATGCTTCACACTGAAATCTCCCGATTACGACAACGATAACGACAACCGCTTCGCTGACAACGACCAACCTTCGAGCGAATAAAGGCTGTGGCGGGGGTTCGATGCGGGAGTGCGGAACAGGCCAAAATTTCATTTCGGCACTCCAAATACTCCGACGCCGACGGCGGTTCTCTCAGCCAGCCCCAATGCCGCAGACACCCCTCTTTTGAAAGCCTCCTGTTCGTCTGCGCAGAAGACCACCTCCACTTCAGGCCCAAGGGGTCGCCATTGAACGGGATCGGATTCTTTGAAAAAAGCAAGACAGGGTGCCCCCTTCATAGCCGCCAAGTGGGTTACACCGCTGTCCTGGCCGGCGAAAAACGAGCACTCCTCAAGGACATTCGACAATTCCCGATGACCTGGACAAAACAGGACTTCGCCACAGTCTATAGAGATAGCATTCTCCAAAAGCCCGGCCTCGGCGGGGCCGAGAAGCCAGATCATTCGTTCGACCTCAACAGGCCATTTGTCGCAAAGTTCAAGAGCCAGCTTTCTCCAAAGCCGCATTGTATGGTTTTTTCGTTTGTCGCCCGAACCAGGATGAAAAACAAGCCATGGCTTTCTCCGGATAGAACCCGGCCCGGCCAGCACGGCCTCCTTACAGGCTGATGAAACCACATCGGATGTTTCCAAAGGCAATCCTGCAGCTTCGAGACACTCTGCAACGTAGCCGGCGACATGGATTGAACGCCCCGGCTCCGGAAACGGCGGGAATATATGAACAGTGGAGACAGGGAAACAACGCCCCAAATTTTCAAATACAGCGCCGCTGCTCTCCGAGAAAAATCCAATAACAACCTCCGCGGCGGCAACCGGCAGCTGTCCTTGTTGAAGTCCACTTGAAAACAACCGGTGCCACCCCCCGCGCTCGATATCATAAACCCGCGAGACCACCCGCTCAAGGAAGGAAACGCCCGGTTCCCTGCCGGCTACAAGCACCCTGTGGTTTGAAGAAATCCGCAGCGCAGCGGGCGCCAGCATCAATGTATCTCCCAGTGCCCCCGGCCGCAGAACAAGTATGTCCATAGCAGTCCTCCCAAACGTTCATGAATAAGCCGGCAATGGATCAAAAATTCAGGACCTCCCCTATCGGCGTCGCCCTGACTTTCCTCTTGATCATCAGGGTTGGAAAATATTATAAATTTTGGATTGATATTGAACAAGTTATAAACTTTTCCCCTGCCGCAATAGCAGGAAGGAGGAACCACCATGGAATCCAGGATCGACCCCCGGCTCAAACTGATGCAGGACGTGGATATGCGCGGTAAGGTCGTGCTGCTGCGCGTCGATCACAATGTGGTTAAAAACGGTGAAATCAAGGATCCCTACAGAATAGACGCCACCCTCGGCACCCTCTATGCAATAGCAGAAAAGGGAGGAAAACCCATCTTGATGACCCACGTAGGCCGGCCGCGCGACAAAAAAACCGGTGCAATTATTTGCAGGGAGAAAGAGTCGGTGGAACCTATCGTTCGGTACCTGGAACGCAAACTGCCTGTCCGGATTCATCTGCCGGATCTGCCCGCGGAAGGAGACCGGGGAATAGTCGAAATTCAGGATCATCTAAAACCAGTCCTCAAAGACTTGGCCGACGGCAGCGTAAGCATGATATACCTGCCGAACACACGTTGGTTTTGGGGCGAAGAAGCAAAAGGCGGTGAACGGGCCGATTTCGCCCGGCAGCTGGCCTCACTGGCCGACATCTATATAAACGATGCTTTCGGCTCCTGGCAGCCCCATGCTTCGACATACGATGTCGCCAAATTATTGCCCTCTTTCGCAGGTATACTCCTTCAAAGGGAACTTGCCCACCTGGAACTTGTGCTCTCCCCTGAAAAGCCTTTTACCGCCGTTGTGGCCGGGGCTAAATACGACACCAAAATAGGCCCCTTGAAAGCCCTTTACGCAAAGGTCGATCACCTGGTGCTCGGGGGATTGATGTACAATGCCTATCTCTCGGCCAAATACGACATCGAAATTTCAGGGGTTACACCCGAAGACAGGAACGCGGCCAGAAACCTGGTGGAAATGGACAGGGATTTACACAAAATCCTGGAGCTTGATCCGGTAGTTGAGACGGATACCCTGGACGGCCGCAACGAGGGGCAATATAGAACTGTTTCGTTGAAAGAGCTATCCGCGAAAAAAAGATGCGGCTACATCGTGGACATTTCACCTGAAGCCTTTGACGCCGCCCCGGTAGGTGAAGCTTTCAGCCGTGCCCGGACCATATTCGCCAACGCGGTGATGGGTTTGATGCCCTTTTTCCCCGAGGGAAGCCGGGCACTATACAAACTGATGGCGGCATCGGCGGAAGCCAAAAAACTTCTTGGCGGCGGAGACACTCTACAGGAATTCAAAAACCTGTGCCCAGGCGAATATATGAAAGGTCTGGATTCCGCTGAAACTTACTATTTCACCGGCGGAGGAAGCGTTCTGACCGCGATCGAGCAAGGCACCGCATACGGCCTGAAACCGGTTCAGGCTCTGATGACAGGTCAGTCCGAATAGTGAGGTATTGAATGGAAATCAAACCGTTGTTCGACCCTGAACGTGCCGGCAGGCCCATGAGGGTTGCAGCGTTTCTCTCGGGTTCAGGTTCAAATGTCAGGAGACTGATCGAACACTGGAAGAAACTTCAAGCAGAGGAAAAAACAGCGCCCTTCGAGGTGGTTCTTCTGTACAGTGACAGGTCCGACGGATCTTGTTCAGGTGAATCCATCGCCCTTGAATATGCCCTCCCCTATGCCAGCTTTGATATCAGGGCCTTTCACCGTTCCAGGAGTCTTAAACGCGATATCACGACACCCGAAGGGATCAAAGCCAGGAAGGAATATGACGGAATCCCTTCACTGCTCCTCAAGGCATTCGATGTGGACGTGGTAGCCCTCGGCGGATACATGAGCTACACAACCATAAACGGGTGCGTAAACGTCCACCCGGCCGACCTGTCGATCACCGATGCCGCAGGGAAAAGAAAATTCACAGGAGACCACGCAGTCAGGGATGCAGTGATAGCCGGCGAAACCGAACTGCGTTCTTCGACGCTGTGGACTGACAAAGGTGTGGATACAGGTCCGCTGTTGATGGTATCAAACGCGGTCCCGGTCAGGTTGCCCAAACCGCTTCCAGACCTGATCAAGGACAAGGAAGCATTCGAAAAGGCCGTCGACGGGCTTCAAGAAGAACTTAAACGCGCAGGCGACTGGCGGATATTTCCCCGCACCGTCGAAATGATCGCCCGGGGCCGCTTCGCACTTGATGAACCGGGAACGGTTTATGTGGACGGCGATCCGATGCCCGCCGGTTTCAGGGAGAATGCCGCCGGTATATAACCAAATATGTCTACTTCAGGATACCCCTGGTTTCTTCGGCAAAAGACCGGATACTTTCCAAATCTTCGTCCTCGATCATGGCCGCCAAACCCGGGGAAGAGGCTCTCTTCTTCAATGCTTCCAACTCCTGCTCCACGCTGCCTATAGCATCTAAAAGCCCGGCATATGCCCTTGACGAGTAATCTTCTATTTCCGGAATTTCCGCGGTTGCGCCACCCGGGGCAAGCCTCAGTTTCTCTTTCCACCGCGGGACCTTGGCCTTGAAACCGTACTGTTCTTCAATGAGCCGCGCCAGGGTTTCAGAAGCCGTATTTTCACCATGGGTAACAAATACCTCGGGTCGGCCTTCAAAATGACTTATCCAGTCAAGAAGCTCA
The DNA here is from genome assembly GCA_046498185.1 of Desulfatiglandaceae bacterium. GTDB lineage: Bacteria > Desulfobacterota > DSM-4660 > Desulfatiglandales > Desulfatiglandaceae > CAYXDR01. The sequence goes on from JAWOBE010000172.1 coordinate 34,978, forward strand.
CTTTGGTCGGCATGAGCGGAAAATCCGCCTATCGTAAAAACTCTGGCGTTTACGGCGACGTTTTCCCTGAATATTTTGACTTGTTTGGCTCCGTCTACTATTTTTCGTCCGGTGGTTCCGTGGGCCTGAAAACCGACTATTACCAGTGATGCACCCTCGCGCCACAAATTATGTTTGAGGTGGTGTTTGATTCGGCCGGCGGTGCACATGCCGTTTCCGGCTATCACGATAGCCGGCCCTGCTTTCTCGTTTATTGCAATTGATGCCGAGGTACTCTCCGTGAACTTCAGGTTCGGGAGATCCAGGGGGTCATCACCGTTTTCCATCACGGCTTTTGCCTCTTTGTCATAATGGCGCCAATTTTTCCTAAATATTTCAGTTGCTTTTATCGCCAGGGGACTGTCGAGATAAATCGGGATGTCCGGTAGTTCGCCTCGTCTGTGGAACTCCCCGAGCATATAAATGATTTCCTGGGTTCTTTCGACCGCAAAGGCCGGAATAAGAACTTTTTCACGGTTGGAATAGCTATAAAGGATAGCTTCCAGTAATTCTTTTCCGCTCTCCTCCAATGAACGATGCAACCGGTTCCCGTAAGTGGATTCAACGAAAAAATAATCCGCGGAAAGCACCGGCTCCGGATCTTTGACAATCAATTGATCCTTTCTTCCAAGGTCTCCGGAAAAAACAACATTTACGCTTTCCCCGTCCTCCTCGATCCACATCTCCAGGATCGCAGATCCCAAAATATGGCCGGCGTTTCTAAGCCTGGCTTTGATGCCGTCTTCGATCTCTATCACAGGACCCCGCTCGACCGGAGAAAAAAGCTTCAGGCTCGCTTCCGCGTCGGCAACCGTGTAGAGAGGAACCACGGGAGGACGGCCGTTGCGCTTGTTCTTGCGTGACTGCCATTCCGCATCCATTTCCTGGATGTTCGCCGAATCCAAAAGAAGTATCTGGCAAAGCTCGGCGGTCGGGGCGGAAGATATGATTCTTCCGCTGAACCCGTCGGCTGCAAGACGAGGTATTCTGCCGCTGTGATCTATATGAGCGTGGGTAAGGATAAGCGTGTTCAGAGTCTTGGGGTCGAAACCCCACGGACCCCGGTTTCGTTCCTCGATCCGGCGGCCCCCCTGAAACAACCCGCAGTCGACCAAAACTCTCTTCCCTCCGCGGGTTTCCACAAGATAACTGGAGCCGGTTACACCGCCAGCCCCTCCCAGACAGGTTATTTCCACCATCGGTTCCTCCCGTTCATTTTATACTTTCAAACCCTGATGAAGCCGCAAAAAGTAATCGAAAAGCTTTCCGTTATTCTGCCACCCTGTCCGGGGTACTTCTCATGACTTCATCATCAATAAAAACAACAATAATAGATCAGGCCACGTTGCAAATGCTTGTGCATACGATTCATGCACCCGGTATATAGCACGCAAATCCTGTCCAAAGCAAGTAAACTGATAAATTTGGACAAAAAACATTTGTTGTGATAAAAATTGATTTTGGATAAAATTTATGTGAATGTCATAATGTATCGTTTTACTTCAATTTTTAGGCCTTCTGAGGTTCATGGCGGTGCTTCAAAAAAACATCAACTTGATTAATCCACACTAAATATAATCCATAAAGCAAAAAAGCTTTCATTTTTTCATCGCGGAGTTTTTTGTATGTGGAAACGCATAGGACTACGGAGACGTATTTTCCTGCTGCTGGTCGCACTTGTCGCTATCACAGTATTCGAGGGTTCGGTGATGGTCTGGTATACCTACCGCATGCAGGAGCGTGTAACCGAGACAATTCACAGTCACGTCGAGGCATTTCAGGCGGCCGAAATGCTTCAGACCGCTCTTTCCTCCCAGAAAGGATTTGTTTCCTATTACCTTCTGGACGGAAATCCTCGAAGGAAACCCTTCGATAGAGGTTGTGATTCTGGACGTCAAGATGCCGATCATGGACGGGATAGAAACCCTTCGTGAAATAAAAAAGAAACATCCTTTGACTGAGGTGATCATGCTCACCGGTCATGCGACCGTGGATTCGGCCATCGAGGGAATCAAAGAGGGAGCTTTCGATTACCTGATGAAACCCTGCGAGCTGGAAGAACTGATCGAAAAGATACGCAAAGCCGACGCGAGCCGGAATCCGTCTAAAACGCCTTAGAGCGATTTCGTGAAATTTAAAACCGTTATCTCCATTGGCCGGGGAAAAGACATACGAATGTTGTACCCTTTCCAACTTCGCTGTCGACCGATATTGTGCCCCTCAAATTATCGACGATCTCCTTGACAATGACCATACCTAGACCGGTGCCTTCCTCGGCTGTTTCCTTGGCGTTTTCCGCACGGAAAAATTCCGTGAACAACCGGGGGATATCCCGCGGTGGGATTCCAATGCCGGTGTCGGAGACCTCTAGCCTCACCCGGCCGTCCGGATAAAGTGATGTTTGCACCTCGATCTTTCCGCCCGGAGGGGTGTACTTGATTGCATTTGAAACCAGGTTCGAAAAAAGGTCTTCAAACAGTTTCTCATCGCCCATGACAGGCGGGAGTTTTTCCCCCGGCCTCACGATTAGTTGAATACCCTTTTCTTCGGTCTGCACACGGTAGGTTTCCCATATGGAATTCAAAGTTTCATTGATATTCATCTTCTTAAGGCTTCTGGTCTCGTCCTGCCCCCGCCTGATACCGAGCTTCAACAAATCTGTTACCATATCTCCAAGCATCTCGAGCCGCAGCCGGCACCGGCTTATGTTTTCGATCTGTCGGTTTTCAAGCGGCCCCAGGTAACCTTTCTCCAGCACCTCCAACATGCTGTAAATCGCATTCAACGGTGAACGAAGTTGATGAGCGGCCTTATGAAGAAACCACGTCTTGTTGGTTTCGCTTCTAAGATTCTCGATCGCAAGGGCGGTTAGATCCGCCATCAATGAGAAAAATTTGACATCTCCATCCACGAAATAATACGACACATCACTGTAAACGCAGAAAACCCCCAGCACCGCTTTTTCGACCCTGAGCGGGAGGCATACCATCGAAGATATTCCTTCCTTTTCAATATCTTCCGGGTACTGAAAATATTCTTTTTCATCGATTTTCCCTATGCTGAAAACCGAGCCCTGAACAATGCGACGGTTTACAGGACTCTTTTCCACGTCTATCGTGCCCTTCGCGACATAATCTTCACTGAGGCCGAAGGTAGAGGCAAAACTCAATGTTTTACCCGAAGAATCCAGCAGCTTGATCGAGCAGCCCCTCACCCCCATAATCCGCGCGGCGCTTCTTGTCGCCATATCCATCAGTTCGTCAAGATCCGAATAGAGCCCCATATTTTTGACCATTTCGTAAAGCGCGGTCAGCTTGATGTTGTTCTGTTCCAGATCCTTGGAAACCCTCAAAATTTTTCTGCCCTTTTCCTTGAGGCTGAGTGAAACCGATGTCACCAGAAAAGCGGTTACGAAAACGGCCGCGGCGAAAGTGAGTATCGGGAAAATCATCTCGGGATATTCAAAACCGCATGGAATAAGCGGGCTCTGAAAAGCTGCGGGGCAAACCGGGACGGCCCTGCACGTCTGCAGAAGCGTCAATCCCGCAAGTGCAGCTGTGACCACCAGGCAGTACATGTAGCAGCTGAACGGAGAAAGTAAAATGCCGGCAAGAATGATGTAAAAAATTATGAAAATTAAAAGGGGGCTTGAAATGCCCCCGGTGAAAAAAATTGCGACGAACAGAGCCAGAAGATCGAGTGAAATCTGGATATGGGCGAAAACAACAAACCTTTTCACGCCCGGATGAGCCCTGTGCCTCAGCTGTTTCCAAACATGCAGAAACACTGCGTTATACAGGAGGACGGCGCCCAGAATGCAGGAAAGGGGCACCATCGGCATGGACTGCCGGAAAAGGTAGATTATCCAGCCTCCCGCAAGGCCCACCAGTGCGCCTATCCACCTCAACCGGATGAACCAGTAGACCCTCTCGACGAGCTCTTTTCGGAAAAAAAGTTGCTCCCTGACGAGTTTATATCCCAACTCCATAAAAGAGTACCTTTCTTTCCGCGGGCTGCTGAACCGTTATAAGTAGTTTCCATCCGGCGGATGGACACAAACTAAATGTCTTCTTCCTCTAAAATTTTTTCCACCGTGGAAAGCAGACGTTCCGGCTCGATGGGTTTTTCGAAGAAATGCGACGCAGGCCATCCCTCCCCAAGTATATCCTGGAATTTCTCCGGCCCTTCCTCTGCCACTTTTTTCAAAAAAGACGTCATGATGACGATCGGGATCCCCTGGTATTTCGGGTTTTTCTTGAGTTTGTAAGCCAGGTCGAATCCCTCGGTATCCGTCGCCATCATTATATCAAGCAAAATCAAATCCGGTAATTCTTTTTCTATCTCGGCGAATCCTTCCTTGCCGTTGTATGCTGTTCTCACTCTATAATTCCTGCTTTCCAGAATGATGGCTATCGACTTGACCAGATCCCTGTCGTCTTCGATCACCAGTATATTTTTGCCCGATCCCATTTTATCGCTCCTTTCCGCTGTAGAACCCTTTTCTGGACTCTTCTTTTACTCAACCGGCAGCGACTTACCAAAGAGTTTCCACGTCATAAGCCATTGTTGTCAAGGAAAAACCTGTACAAAATCATCACGCTTACTCTGCTGAAAACATACTTGCCTGCGCCCGCCGGCCTGGCACTGGAACCAACACCTACCGCTAGGGGGGCACAACAATCCTGTTAAAGGATGGGGTAGAATTCGGAGAAAGCTTGCAAGTCATCGATGTAAACATTATAGATATATGTGCAGATAAAATTTCGGACTGTACTTCACAGGGTTGCAGCGGAAACACAAAACATCCGGTCAAACGTTTTGACAGGAATCAAAAAATAAAGAACTAAAACTTATGTTTTTAAAAGCACTTCATAACAAAGAAAATTTAATTACCGACATAGAAATAGAAAACCATCAAAGCATCATTTTTAAAAAACCACCACTACCTGCGCTTATCGATTCACACACCGTGGTTGATCTCCATTTCCACTCCCGGTATTCAGACGGATTCAATTCCATCGACGCGATTGCTGAAAGGGTTCGTAAACTAGGTATAGGCATCGCTATCACGGATCATAACACCATCGACGGAGCCGTGGAAATGTCCCGGCATAAAGACATCTTTTCCATACCGGGCATAGAAATCACCGCCAAGGAAGGCGCACATGTTTTGGTTTATTTTTCCACGTTGAAAGGTTTGATTGATTTTTACTCATCTGAAATATCCTCACGGCTGGGAAAAAACCTGATGGCCTCCTGCGCGTTGAGCATGGAATCCATTATTTCCCTGGCCCGCAGTTACGATGGAATTGTTGTGTTTCCACATCCTTACGCTGCTTTTACAGGTGTCTGCAACCCTATTTTCAGAAAACGCAGGCAGGAATCCCTCTTTGCAATGGTAGACGGTGTCGAGGTTATCAACGGCGGCAATGTTCATCGCTGGAACATGAAGGCCGCAGAGCTGGGGTTAAACATAAAAAGCGGCCTGACAGCCGGTTCAGACGGTCACAACCTCTTCCAGATGGGTTCCGCAGTAACGTATGCGAACTGCAAAAAAGACAGGAAAGCGTTTCTAAACGCAATCAAAAGAAAAAAGACATGGACCATAGGCAAGGAAGTAGGATTGCTCTTGAAGGTTACCTCAAACGGCATGAAATTCCGCACCAATCTCAACAATACTCCGGACCTTTTCGGCAAAAATATGCGTTACAGTTATGCGCTGATTCATTCCGGCTCCACCAGGATGCGGAATCATGTATATGAAAAACTGGACCGACCCAACAGGCATAAGATATTAAAGAAATTGAATATCTTATAGGCGCTCCGGGCAAGCTGCGTCTCGGTCGAAAATACCTGAGCCACCCTCGCCTTTTTGAACGAGGGTGGCTCAGTTGCTTTCATGAACTAAAATACATTAAATAGGGGCCATTTACCCGGAATCGGAACCCAGTTGTTGCCCCGTGGTCCAAACCGGAAATCCATAGCCGCTAAACCTGCTTCCAGGGCATCTGAAAGAAAAAATCTGCCCTCTTCCTGATCATAAAGACCGATTCCGTCTACGCCGTCGCCGTCCCAGTCACCGACGACCGGAATCCAGTTGTTGTCTCGCGGTCCAAACCGGAAATCTATATTCGCTGAACCTGCTTCCAGGGCATCTGAAAGAAAAAATCTGCCCTCTTCCTGGTCATAAAGACCGATTCCGTCTACGCCGTCGCCGTCCCAGTCACCGGCGACCGGAATCCAGTTGTTGCTCCGAGGTCCAAACCGGAAATCTATATTCGCTGAACCTGCTTCCAAGGCATCTGAAAGAAAAAATCTGCCCTCTTCCTGGTGGTAAAGACCAATCCCGTCTTTCTCATCGCCGTCCCAGTCACCGGCGACCGGGATCAAGTTATTGTCTCGGAATCCGAACCGAAATTCCCTGTCTCCAGGACCGGCTTGCAGGGCATTGGCAAGGTAAAACGTCGCACTTTTCTGATCGTAAAGACCAACGCCGTCAGGCATACCATGCTGATATATGGCTGTCTTCACATCGCTCGGCGTCATGCCTTCCTTCCAAGCCTTGGCTTTCAGTACACCAGGAATCGAAACGGTAACCACGCCCCCGACGACTTCCGAATCGGATTCCGTTGGATTTTCGCCGTCAGTGGTATACGTAATCGTCGCCCCCTCGGTAGCACAGGTGACCGTCACCTCCAAGCTCTCTTCTTCAGGCCAGAACCCTCCATCAGGGACAAAAACCGGGGTGGCAACCTTGTTTATCATGTCAAACTGCGCTGTCACAGTGATATCCTCGGTCACATTCGTGTCAGTGCGGGGATTGTCCGTTAACCCATCGGACCACTGCACGAACTCATACCCCTCGCTAGGAACCGCCGTAACCGTCGTGCCATCCTCACCGTATTCTACCTCCTGCACCGCGTCACCACCTGTTATAGATCCACCCTCCACGGGGTTGGGCGTGTAGGTCAAGGTGTATACGGCGACGCTGTACTGCGCGATCACAACGAGATCCGACGTAATATTGTCGAACGGGACATCCCAGCCGGTAAACGTAAAACCTTCACGCTCGGGATAATCCGGCGCTGTAGCCGCGCTTCCCTCTTCCACGTCCTCGGTCTTCAAAACCGTCCCGTCATAATCCTGGAAGGTAACCGTAAACGTATCGGTGATTGCTTCATACTGCGCTACGACCGTAAAATCCTCGGTCACATTGTCAAAGGCCGGGTCCCATCCTGTGAACATATACCCGTCACGCACTGGCTCCGCCGGTGCCGTGGCCGCGCTTCCCTCTGCCACTTCCTCCGTCTTCAAAACCGTCCCGTCATAATCCTGGAAGGTAACGGTAAACGTATCGGTGGTTGCTTCATACTGCGCTACGACCGTCAAATCCTCGGTCACATTGTCATATGGAGGCGGTGGGTTCCAACCCGTAAAGGTGTACCCTTCACGTACCGGATCCTGCGGGGGTGTAGCACTCCCTCCAGAATCGACCTGTTCAGTCTTCAAAACCGTACCGTCGTGATCCTCGAAGGTGACTGTATACTGTGAGGGGACCACAGTGACCGTCGCACCCGTAAAATTGGGGTCATAACCTGAGGCCGTACCGGAAGCCACGATGTTCACAGGTGTGTCCACGCCACCACTGCCTGATAGAACCTCAAATTTCAGTTCAACAAGCTTCAAAGGAAACACAGCGTCTCCACCCGGCCACTGAGCTGTAAAATCAGTCCATGTAAGCTTTACAATGCTGTCGGTGTCCGCGTCACTGTCCGCATCAGCCGCATCCGGTTGAGGAACAGATTCTGAAGCGAAAAGGTTTTTCTCAAAAACGTTTTCAAAACCTTTAAAATCAAGTTTTGTGGAATCGAAAAAGAAATCCACCCCCACACCGGTCACCGTTTTGTTTTCCGGCGTGGTACTGTACCAAACACTCAAAGAAAACTCTTCACCAGGGTTTTGTGAGGATGCAGCAGGATCGAGGGAGACATCTTGAGTTTGAGCATATGCAAAGATTGAAACGCTGAAAAAAATCATAAAAATTGATATAAAATAAAATGATATCTTTTTAATGCGTTCCATACTAAACCCTCCATTTAAATGATTTATATAATATTAAAAAATTAATCATTACTTTAATGAATCAATATAGAGGGCTATTTCACCGGCATCCCTCGTGCTACCCACGCCGATGGCCCCGGAAGTAAGTGTCGTTCCCGAAAAGCCAAAAAGCCTTCTAACTATCATCACGCCATCCCCAAGTGGCTCCGTCGCGCCATTGCCATCAACGTCGAGGTAACCTGCGGAGAGAATAGATGCCATATAATCCTCAATATCAGTGGCGTTATTACGGCTTCCCTGGGCATCTATCGCCCCTTGAATAAGCGTTGAGCCCCTGAAACCGAACAGATACCTCACGATCATTACGCCATCGCCCAAGGGGGTGGCCTCGCCGTTGCCATCGATATCTAAAACATGGCTGGGGACGATATCCAACATAAAATCGATCCCTTCGGTTGAAATATCCGCCTCTACCGTGACCAAGCTAGCTTCATCGACAATGAATTTTCCATCGTAATAGATAGTCGGGATTCCATTCCCACTGATCGATACAATATAGTCGTCACCCGGCAGGAGTTTATCTACAGCATAACCCTGATCCGAGCCATCGCCTGTAATCGTAAGGCTCTTATCGATCATCTTTTCATCGGAATTCACATTCAGCGTGGCCTCCTGGCCGTCCTCCAAGCCATAAATGGTTCCAGCAATGGAACCAAACGTCAGGCCTTCCCAGTTGTAGACATCATCTTGATCGGCGGTCAGCCCACCCGAAGACTCGCTTCCATAAACCGCTTTAACCACATAGGTCTTTCCGGAATCCAAATCGACAATCTCAAAACTGCCATCCTCGTTCACCGGATAAAACCCCACAATAACATCCCCATCCATCACCATCACCTGAACACCGGGAAGCACCTCGCCGTTCACGGTCACCTTGCCGGAGAGGGTATAGGTGCTTGTAACGGTGATCGTGCCGGGGAGCAACTCCACCGGGTAGGACACGGCCTCGGTAGGTTCGCCGGCGGGGTCAAGCCCCACAGCCACGTCCAGTTCCGTGGGTTCGTCATACCCGGCATCCGCCGCCGTATCGGGACCTATGATGGTCTTCTGCACACCGATGTCATAAACGCCATCCGCTGCTCCTTCGTATACCCTGAACTGCGCATTAAAAGGCACGACATCGGCGGTATCGGCCGCGAGGAATTCCGCTGCTGCTGCGGCAACCAGCACGAGCCCTTCGTCCGCTTTTGTGTTGGCAATGTAAAACAGGGCGTTTTCTATTGTTTCATCAGAGGGCTGGTTCTCATGCGGATCATAATCATCCCCGTTATAGACTTCCTTGCCCGCCTGCACCAAACCTAAAAATTCGAATACGTCACTGTCGTATGTCAGCGTAAAAGCAAGCCCGTTCACATCATTGAAACCACCCTTCAACGTAAGGGGTATTTCGCATTCCCTTTGCTCTTCGGTTCCGGCGCTGTTTACGCTAGTGCTTCCCACATCCAGCTCCTTGGCTGCCTCGGCCGTGGCTGAAAACAGCAAACCAAACGAGCACACGAAAATGATTGCAAATAGCACCGAAAAATATTTTTTTATTTTCATAATCATCACTCCCCCCGTAACTCAGGTTCTAGGAAACCGAACTCCGGGCCTTCTGTGCGTAAAAAACTCCACTGTTTCTTTTTGTATAGCCATCTTTTTGCTCTTAAACGGAGATGTCCTTTTATTGAACTCGCCAAATATGATGGCCTCGTAAGAAGTCGTCACCCCGTTGGAGAACGGGGTCCAGGTTTTCTGCAACGACCTGGAATAACCGGATGGAGGTTTATCCCGATAAAATCGGGGATCACGCTTCGCTTGCCCGCAATAACGAAAAAGAGGTGTTCTGGCCTTTTTAAGATTCCATCGAATATAAATGGAATCAAAATCTTTGGTCAGGCTCTTGGAGGGTGTGGAATCGGTATCGGGGTTATTGAAGTAAATGAAGGAAAGAAGGAATCAACTCGTCCCCCGATGGGAAACGCCTTGATTACTGGTCTATCGGGAGGGATATAAGCTCCGAGGTTTGTTAGACTGAATGAAGACAATGAATCATCCAGCTCGATATTTGGAATAAATTCGGCAACCTTGTGGAGGGCTATGACAGCATCGGCGACCCGCGAGGCTAAAGGACCGGGGTTTTCAGCGCTTCGTACCACACCCCTGGCCAGCATGATCGCATCCTGCAGGTCTACTTTCCTGTCTTTATTCACATCTTGAAAGTGCACAAACGGCATCCCTGCGACTGTCAAAGACAGCGCAACAAATATCGGCAGGAAATGCTTTATAGCCCGCATTTGAGATACCTCGTGGTCCAGGTTGATAACCCGGAAAGGTGAGACCTTTTTACAATGGCGTCAATTTTATGCTATGCAAAGTATTCATGTCAATACAAATCCACCTTCAAGCCAGTTACCTGCTATCGGTTATTTGTTATCGGTTATCGTTACGGCGAAATAAATACAGGCTCGGTGCGAACAGCGCATTCGATACCCTTCAGTTTATCACTCATCAGCTCAATTTCAGGCACCTCTATACGGGTATTGACTGAGCCGGAAACATTCTCATGAACGCGAAAATTAAGGATGAAAAGTGGAATATTCGTCCCCTGAATACCCCTGGCACCGGCCATAACAATGATCAATGCACCCGGATTTTTGTCATTTACAACGTGCATCAATTCATCTGTATGCTTTGTTCTGGAGCCTCTTGTAAAAGTCAAGATCTTGGCATCGTATTTCAGCACGATCTTAATGCCGGCCAAGTTATCCACATGATCAATCATCACCGGCACCGCCACGGTCTTTCCTGGCTTTGCACTAGTGGCCGGGATATAAAGCTCGACTCCCAGAGCCTGAGCAGGAACCACCCAGCCGGCAATCACTCCGATGATAAACAGGTACATTAAAAACTTCTTCCGCCCCATGCCATACCCCCAACAGACAGGGAATAGAGAAAACAAAAGCAGTTCTTTTCTTTATCTCACTCTTCATCAAAATCTAAAGGCATCATGTCATCCGCAAGATCGAAAAAAACACCCAAAGATTCACATAAATTTTTTACAATTCGGCTATAAATTTCTTTTTCATTAATATTATTAGTCTTTGCCATCAGCTTTAAATTCGAGACTAATTCTTTAGACACACCATCAACAATTTTTTCAGGATCCATTATTTTCCCTCTCATTCTTTTTGTTGTTAACCCTGGATCTACTCTCCGAACGAACCAAGCATCGCATATTAAAGAAAATAAATCTACAAGGTTCTAAATGTTTGACGGCGTCTTAAAAAATAGCATCTCCGCCCTATCGGGGCATGGTTGTTTTGACTTTTTACGATTCCATCAATGTTTGAATCACCATCAAAGCCCACCCCCATGCCCAGGTAAGAGCTACCTCTCTTAGAAAAGATTTTATCTATCCCTTACCTGTCCTGGATCAGCTGCCCTCCGCCAACCACACGCAAAATTGCCGCGACGTCGGGAATGCCAACCCTATCATTATCCTCGTGGCCTGTGATATTCCCGTTTTCCTTCTGCACATCGGTCAGTTCGATCAAACCCGCCGCGTGACGAAGCAACAAAACAGCATCAAAGGAATCCACCCTGCCGTCGAGATTCACATCTCCTTTGAGAAAACCCAGGAACCGAAGCGCCCCGAAGGTATCCAGGGTTCCCCCGGAGTAAATTTTGTCTTGATCCGTCTGGAATGAAAACGGGCGGACGGAGCCAAGAATCGCCTCCCTTGTCTGCAAGAAGTTCATCGAAGGGCGGACTGAATAGATCAAGGCGGCAGTCCCTGAAACATGAGGTGTTGCCGAGGAACTCCCACTCATGGAAGTGTACAGGCCGTCATCATCCAGCGGCAAGTTACTGACGTCCGTAAGCCCGGCATTCAACGCTGTTGAAAGCACATTTTCCCCGGGGGCGGCAAGATGCACCGAGTTTTTTCCAAAGTTGGAATTTATTGAAAGACGGCCTGCCTGGATTTGCCAGCCCACGGAAAGGATGTTGTCCAGTCTGTAGCTCGCCGGATAGAGAGGGGTTTGGTCATTGTCATTTCCACTGTTCCCGGCTGCACACACCGCCAGGATACCTGCCTCCCCCAGTCTCGTGAACGCTTCCCATTCCAGGTTGTCGGTTCCGTCCAGCATCGTGCCGTCGGGGTTGACATTGGAATCCGGTCCCCCGAAACTGCAGTTGACAACCCGAGCACCCGCAGCGATTGCATAATCGATTGCGGCGATAATGTCCACCATTTCCATACTATCGGTATCGTCCGCAAGCACCTTGAGCGGGAGAATTTTCGTTTGCCAGGAAACGCCGGCCACCCCGATGCCGTTGTCACCCACGGCCGCTATGATGCCGGCCACCTGGGTCCCATGACCATAGCGGTCCATGGGGTCCGGCGTGCCGTCGTCGTATACACTCACACGCTCACCGGCGAAATCCCAGCCGTGCACATCATCCACAAACCCGTTCCCGTCATCGTCCACTCCGGGCTCTCCATGGAGTTCCTCTGTATTTATCCATATATTGGAGCTCAGGTCAGGATGATGGTAGTCAACGCCGGTTCCCACCACCGCAACGACCACGTCTGGAGCCCCGGTTGTTATCGACCACGCATTGGGCGCACGAACGGCCCCAAGGGCCCACTGTTCCGAAAATTTCGGATCGTTCGGTACAATTCCCAATGGGTATCTCAAGGAATTCCTCCCGACCTTTTTCACGATAGGCGATGCCTGGTAAGCCTTGATGGCCGCCGATAGATTCCCATCTTCTAAAAGCGCAACCTGGTGGATGCGGGAGTCGTGAATAACCCGTAAGACCCGGGAACCGGTGGCGGCATGGAGCGCTTCGATTTCAGCTGCATCAACATCTGGTTTAAACTGAACCAGGAGCTGGTCTGGTCTGTAAAACGAGCGCGGTTCGGACGCCGTATCCGGCGCCCGGGAATAAGCCTCCGCCTTGACAATGCGGAACCCCCCGTCTTCCCGCCGTTCGTAAACCACGGCGAGACCCTCACAAACCTGCTCAAGAAGCTGCTCCAGGGACGAAAAACGCCCATCGATCGTGACAGGAAAATCCCCGCCGTCCACTACGCGTATCGGGGTCGATGTGCACAGGGAAACGTGCTCCAGGAATTTCGACAGACTGATGTCGGAGACCTTTACGATGATCTGCCCACCGACTGTTTCGACAAGGGGTGGGGGCTGGTTGGCTGTGGCTTTTCCAGGCATCATACAACCCGCAACCACGTACAGCCCAATAATGATGATGACCGCCCTCATGCTCAATGCCACGATTCCACTCTCTCCACCAGGACCTTTACAAGCAGTCACATCAGCCTGCCGCCGGCCTGCTCCGCCACGGCCGTACGGCGACTGATGCACTCCCTTCCGCTCCCTTGCCGGGCTCACGGGACCTGGGGCAAAACCAGCCGGAACCCGCGATAGTAGTCTAGCTGGTTATCCGGGTTAACGATGCGGCGAAACGCAGAACGGCAATGCTCCGCTTTGTTCATCCAGTTACCGCCACGCATGACTCGGTTCGAACTCGTTGAAGGTCCGGTAGGATCAGTCACAGCCCCACCTGGGTAACTGCCATACCAGTCTTGAACCCACTCCCATACATTTCCGTGCATGTCGTAAAGACCCCAGTCGTTGGGAGCAAAACTTCCCACCGGTAAGGTGTTCCCCCGATACACTCCTGACGGGCAATCCGTATATGGATAATTGCCATCGTAATTCGCCTGATCCGTGGAAAGGCAGTTACCGGTATTAAAAGGCGTCATGGTCCCGGCCCTTGCCGCGTATTCCCATTCAGCCTCGGTGGGAAGACGATAAGTGCCTTGCCCGAGATTGTTCAACTCTGTGATGAAGTCTTGAACATCATACCAAGAAACTTGTTCCACGGGGCAGTCATCCCCGCAGTTTGGGGAATATGCATTGTTATTCCCCATGACTGCATTCCACTGCCCCTGGGTGATCTCGGTGGTCTGCATGTAATAGGACGTTGTTAGAGTTACCTGGTGTTGGGTTTCATCGCTATCCCTTTCAGGCTCATCCGCAGGGCTCCCCATCATGAACGTGCCAGCAGGGATGAGGTTGAAGGTCATGCCCAGGGAGTTGGTGAAAGAGTCCCCGGAAACCTCGGCTGGTTCGAATGTCCAAATCTGAGAATAAGTGCAACTTGGTCCAACCGTTGGTGTAAAAGTTCCACTGTCAGTATAGGTACCTGTTGTATTGCTTGTTAAATAAATAGTAATCGTGCCCGTCGTTTTACCGTTTTGATCAACATGAGTTGATGTCACATTGGAGTACGCATGAACATAAGTATTTGGTGCAGTCTTAGTATAAGTGAAATTTTCCTGATCAATAATTGAGTTTGACGTAACATTTATGATCGCTCCTGTTTGCGTATCACCCACTGAAACAGGAGACCACGTGCAGGTTCCACTTAAAGATGCTAATTTCATCCTATAATTACCTACTTCTGGTGTAAATTCGTCATCTCCATGGCCCTCGAACCCGACCTGCAATTGGACCTGGCGCGAAGTTGAGCCGGATGCGTAACCCGACAACAGCCCGGGATCGTAGAGATTTTTGAAATGGATATCGTTTCGGTACGTGTCTCCTGACAGTTTACCGCTGTCAATAGTTACGGTTATTGTTGCTGTTTGGCTAGCCGTCAGGGTGCCGGAACGCGGCGTCACGGATATGACAGCATCTTCGAGGAATTCCACGGCCCAGTCCATCGGCAATCCCCCGGAATTTTT
>JAWOBE010000002.1:0-33371 GCA_046498185.1 Desulfatiglandaceae bacterium
GCCGGGATGCAGGCGGCGCTGGATCTTGCTGATTCGGGCTATTATGTACATCTGGTCGAGAAGTCGCCTGCTATCGGCGGGGTGATGAGCGAGCTGGACAAGACGTTTCCGACCAACGATTGTGCCATGTGAATCATCTCACCCAAACTGGTCGAGGTCGGCCGGCATCTTAACATCGAAATTATCACCAACGCCGAGGTTCAAAGCATTGAGGGAGAGAGTGGGGATTTCAGGGTAACGCTGGACAGAAAGCCCCGTTATGTGGATGTCTCCCGGTGTACGGCCTGCGGTGACTGTGTGGAGGTGTGCCCTGTTGTACTTCCGAACGAATACGACATGGGTTTGAGTGATCGCAAGGCGACGTACAAGAAATATGCGCAGGCGATTCCGGGTGCCTTCGGGATCCAGAAGGCGGACAAGGCTCCATGCCGTTATGCGTGTCCTGCCGGGTTGAACGTGCAGGGTTATGTGCAGATGATTGGGGCGGGCAAGTACGATGCGGCACTCAAAATCATCATGGAGGATCTTCCGCTTCCGGGGGTGCTGGGGCGCATATGTCCACATCCCTGTGAGGAGGCGTGCAGGCGCCTTGAGGTTGACTCGGCGGTAGCGATCAGGGACTTGAAGCGACTTGCTGCGGACATGGGTGATATGGGTGATGTGTTATTTGAGGTGCCGGATAAGCGCCCTGAGCGTGTTGCGATAGTGGGTGCCGGACCTGCGGGGTTGACTGCGGGGTATCATCTTGCCAGGAGGGGGATAAGTTCGACCATATTCGAAGCGCTTCCTGTTGCCGGTGGCATGCTTCGTGTTGGAATCCCGGACCACCGTTTACCGCCTGAGGTATTGGATCGTGAGATTGAAGTGATCCGTGGTCTTGGTGTGGACATGGAGTTCGGGAAGAGACTGGGGAAGGATTTCACGGTGGATTCGCTTCTCCAGGAAGGTTACAGCGCTGTGTATCTTGCAGTTGGTGCCCACCTTGGCATGAACCTTTCGATTCCCGGGGAGGAATCCGATGGGGTACGTCAAGGGGTTGATTTTCTACGCGAGTTGAATCTGGAGGGCCGTGTTTCGGTCGGCAGCCGTGTTGCGGTGATAGGTGGAGGTAATGTTGCGATAGATGTAGCGCGGTCGGCTGTGAGGCTTGGTGCGGAGGAAGTGACCATTGTTTATCGGCGGACGCGTGCGGAGATGCCTGCATGGGAGGAGGAAATCTGCGTGGCCGAGGCCGAGGGGGTCAAGCTTGTGTACCTTGCGGCGCCGGTTGAGGTGTTGAGCGAGGGAGGCAAGGTGACTGGGCTCAAGTGCATCCGGATGGAGCTCGGAGAGCCCGACGCTTCCGGCCGCAGGAGGCCCGTGCCGATAGAAGGCAGCGAATACGACATCGAAATCGATCAACTGATCCCTGCGATTGGTCAGAGGCCTGACCTTTCGGGTTTGAGCGAGGCTGAAGGTTTTTCTTTCACCAGGTGGGGTACGATCGAGGCGGACGATGTGAGTTTTCAGACAAGCCGGCCCGAGGTGTTTGCGGGGGGGGATGCTGTGAGTGGTCCCTGGCTTGCGATAGGGGCGGTTTCGGCGGGGAAGGAAGCTGCAGAATCCATTCGGCGTTACCTGGACGGAGAGGATCTCAAGGCGGGGCGGGAAAAGAAGTCTCCGGACAGTCAGTCTTACCGTCCGTTGCCTGCGGCGGTGGAACGAAGGGAACGTGCGCGGGTTCGCGAGCTTCCGGTTTCGGAGCGTTCCGGGAATTTCAACGAAGTCGAGCTGGGTCTTGACCCGGAGGATGGACAGGCCGAGGCGGCGAGATGCCTCAACTGCGGTTACTGTTGCGAGTGCTACCAGTGCGTGGAGGCCTGCGGACCGGGGGCTGTAACGCTCGACACCCACCGGCAGCAGCCGGAAACGGTAAGCCTCAATGTAGGCTCGGTGATCTTGGCGCCCGGCTTTCAGCCTTTCGATCCAACCGGGTTTGATACCTATAGCTATGCGAAACACCCGAATGTTCTTACCGCGATGGAGTTTGAACGTATACTTTCCGCATCCGGACCGACAATGGGACATCTGTTGAGGATGTCCGATCAAAAGGAGCCGAAAAAAATCGCATGGCTTCAATGTGTCGGCTCACGGGATCTGAACAGGTGCGATAATTCATACTGCTCGTCGGTATGCTGCATGTACGCGATTAAGCAAGCTGTAATCGCTAAAGAGCATGCAGGGGATGCCCTCGACTGCACCGTCTTTTATATGGATATGCGCACCCATGGGAAGGATTTCGAGCGCTATTTTGAAGATGCCCGAAACAAGCATGGTGTCCAATTCGTTCGCAGCCGGGTGCATACGGTCGATCCGATTCCCCGTTCAGAGGATCTCAGCATACGCTATGTCGATGAAACCGGTGAAATGCGAACCGAAACATTCGACATGGTCGTACTCTCGGTGGGGATGGAAACATCGGCGGAGGTAAAGGCTCTGGCGGAACGGTTGGGTATCTTGCTCGGCGAAGGGGGCTTTTGTGATACCTCTTCATTCAGACCGGTTTCCACTTCAAGAGAGGGACTCTTTGCTTGCGGAGCATTTCAGGGGCCCAAGGATATTCCCCAGTCGGTGGTGGAAGCCAGTTCGGCGGCTGCAGAGGCGGGTGCGTTGCTTAAAGAATCCCGCAATACACTTACAAAAACAGCTGTAATCCCGGAAGAGAGGAATATCCGTGGGGAGCGCCCCCATATAGGCGTATTCATCTGCCAGTGCGGCATCAACATCGGCGGCGTTGTTGACGTGGCCGCGGTTCGGGATTATGCAGCCTCTCTTCCGTATGTGGAATATGTGGCCGACAACCTCTACACCTGCTCCCAGGACACCCAGGAAATCATGACCGGTGTGATAAAGGAGCATAATTTGAACAGAATCGTAGTGGCCGCCTGTACGCCCAAGACTCACGAGCCGCTGTTCCAGGAAACCTTGGTGAACGCAGGGCTTAACAAGTACCTTTTCGAGATGACCAATATCCGGAACCAGGATTCCTGGGTCCATAGAAACAACCCTGATGCAGCTACCGAGAAGGCAAAGGACCTGGTGCGAATGGCGGTCGCCAAGGTCGCACTGAGTGAGCCGCTTGAAGAGGCTGAGCTTAAAGTCAATCCTAATGCGCTTGTGATCGGTGGCGGCATAGCCGGCCTTACAGCGGCCAGAAGCCTTTCCGCACAGGGTTACGGCGTTTCGCTTGTGGAGCGGGATGAAGAGCTTGGTGGCCAGGCGCTGCGGTTGTTCAGAACCTGGAAAGGCGAAGACGTGGGTGAAGGTCTGCTGGAATTGGTAGATGCCGTCAACTCCGACCCGAACATTGAAGTTCTGGCGGGTGCATCTATTGAGGAGGTTGAGGGCTTCGTCGGAAACTTCAAGACTACTGTACAGTTGTCCGGGGCAGAAAAAGTCATCGAGCACGGTGTTGCGGTTTTGGCGACCGGCGCCTCCGAGTACAAACCAAAGGAGTATCTGTACGGAGAAGATTCAAGGGTCCTGACCCATCTCGAACTGGACTCCCGCTTCCTGGCAGGGGGTGGTTCGCTGAATAAAATGAAATCCGTGGTGTTTATTCAGTGCGTGGGATCGAGGGAGCCTGAGCGGCCCTACTGCTCCCGGGTATGCTGCACGCATTCCATTGAAAGCGCGCTGCACCTGAAAGAACTCAACCCGGAGATGAACATATATATTCTGAACCGGGATATTCGAACCTATGGCGAAAGGGAGTATTTATACAAAAAGGCCAGGGAATCCGGGATAATTTTTATCCAATTTTCAACGGATGCCAAGCCGGTTGTCCGATCCGCCGATCATGCTCTGGAAATAGACTTGATCGACCCGGTGCTTGGGGTGCCGCTTGCAATCGAGGCCGACATGCTGATCCTGGCTACTGCAATAACTCCGTATAAAGACGAGAACCTCGCGCGGTTTTTTAAGGTGGCCTTGAATCAAGACGGCTTTTTCATCGAAAAACACGCTAAGCTTGGCCCCAGCGAATTTGCGACCGACGGCGTTTACCTTTGTGGAACGGCGCATTACCCGAAATCCATCGATGAGTCTGTTGCTCAGGCTTTGGCTGCGGCGTCGCGGGCGACAGCACTGCTTTCCAAAGGCACGGTGCATTTCAGCGGGACTGTGGCAGGCGTAAATCCTGCCGCATGCACGAGTTGCGGGATTTGTATCGAGATTTGCCCTTACTCCGCACCGTCTTTCCGCCAAGACGGACCCTTCGCCGGCAGTGCCGAGATTAACCCGGCCTTGTGCAAGGGTTGCGGTCTATGCGTAGCGTCATGCCGTTCCGGCGCGATCAACCTTAAAGGATTCGACCATGATCAAATTATGGCCATGATCAACGAGATGTGATAATAAAAGTTCAGCCGGGCCTCCACATTTAACTCGGAGGTCCGAGAGAAACCGAACAGGAGAGATCGATGAACGACTGGGAACCGAAGATCACGAGTTTTCTCTGCAACTGGTGTAGTTACGGCGCGGCGGATCTAGCCGGCGTCAGCCGGTTTCAATATCCTCCTTATTTCAGGATAATCCGTGTGCCTTGCTCGGGCCGGGTGAGTCCGAAGTTCATTCTTGCAGCGTTCCGGCACGGCGCCGACGGCGTATGGGTCAGCGGGTGACACCCCGGTGACTGCCATTACCTGGAGGGTAATTATTACGCAAGAAGAAAGTTCGCATTGCTCAAGGGCCTGCTTGAACATATAGGGCTGGAACCGGGGCGCCTGCATTTTTCATGGGTATCCTCGGCCGAAGCCACCAAATTCGTCGAAGTGGCCGGCGAGGTGAGTGAGGCGGTCAAGAAGCTCGGCCCTGCACGGTTTTTTATAAAGAAAACGGCAGAGGTGGAATAATGGTGAAGTATACGGAAAAGATCAGGGAAACCGCCGGCAGGCTGCTGAAGAGTGGAGAAGTCGAGGTTTTTATCGGATACCGGCAGGGGACGGTCCCGTTGATGAACGAACCGTTCAAGGTGACGGACGCGGCACGCGTCGACGAGCTTTACTGGGACTCCAACTGCTGTTTGAATTTAGCCAATTATCTTACAAAGCGGTCGGAGAAGAGGATCGGGATCGTCGCCAACGGCTGTAATTCGCGAAATATCGTGACGCATATCATAGAGAACCAGATAAAACGTGAACAACTTTATATTGTTGGTATACCGTGCGAGGGAATGATCGATCACAGGGCGGTTCAGCGAAAAGTCAACGGGCGTGAGATCGTGGAGTACCGAGAGGAAGGTGAAGAGATCATCGTCAGCGGGGCGGGATTCGAAGAGAAAATCAAGAAGGCGGATGTCCTCAGGAACAACTGCCAGATATGCAGGCACCGAAACCCGGTTATCTACGACGAGCTTCTCGGAGAAAAGGTCGAGGAGCAAACGGATGTGGATAGTTATAAGGATGTCCGGCATATAGAAGAGATGACTCCGGAGAAGAAACAAGATTTTTTTCAACAGCTCATTGCCAATTGCATCAGATGCTATGCTTGCAGGGATGCATGTCCGCTGTGTTACTGTCCGATTTGTTTTGTGGATGAGAGCAAGCCGCAATGGGTGGGGAAAAGCCTGGATCCCACGGATACGTTGACGTTTCATTTCCTGCGCGCGTATCATTGCGCGGGCAGATGCACGGACTGCGGCGCATGTGAAAGAGTCTGTCCGGTGGGCATCTCAATGCGGCAGTTCACGAAGAAACTCAACAAAGACGCCGAAGAACTATTCGGATGGGAAGCCGGGCTGACCCTGGAGTCAAGACCCCCATTGGATGTTTACAGACCCGACGATTACAATGATTTCATTAGATAAGATTTATACGGCAGTATTGCCGATTCGGCTGAGAAAAGGTGGGAAATATGACCGATAAGGTATATAGCGAAGAAGAATGGGGGAAGGCTCTCGAAGCTGCCAAGGAGCATTACACCAAGGTATATGTCCCGCAGAAAGAGGGTGACTTCCACTTGTTCAGAGATCTAAAGGAAGGAGCCAAGCCTGATTTCAAATTTCAGAATACGCGTTTGTCGGCGAAAGGTCTTGTCTATCCCCAATCCATGAGGATGTTCGAATGCAAGATGGACCCCGCCGCCGAAGACGCTTATATTCTGAAGGAAGCTGACAAAGATTACGGCCCGCGGGCTGTGGTGGGCATCAGGCCCTGTGACGCTGCGGCTTTTCCTCTGATCGGGCGTAATTTCGACAACCCGGAATACCGGGATCCTTGGTGGGTCAAGTGGTACGAGGCTACGACATTCGTGGGCCTCGGATGCACCGAGCCTTGTTCGACCTGTTTCTGCACCTCAGTGGGCGGAAGTCCTTTCGGCGAGAAGGGATTGGATGTATTGCTCTATGAGGTGGACGGGGGGTATGTGGCACATTCTCTCAGCGACAAGGGAGAGAAATTTCTTTCAAATGTCGGTGGAGGAAGGAAGGCTGAGAAGGATGCTCTGAAAGCAGCTGAGGCGGTCGCCGAGGCCGCCGTCAAAAAGATCGCCTCCTCCATTGAGACAGATAAGCTCGCTGAAAAGGAACAGCTTGATCTTTTCGACGCACCGTTTTGGGAAGAGGTGGGTTTTTCATGCCTGAACTGCGGCACATGCACGTATCTCTGCCCCACGTGCTGGTGCTTCGATATCCAGGATGAAGTCCACGGCACGGCCGGAGAAAGAATACGGAACTGGGACTCATGCATGTTCCCGTTGTTTACCCTGCATGGGTCCGGTCACAATCCACGGGATCAAAAATGGCAGCGTGTGCGACAGCGCTTCATGCATAAATTGAAATATTATGTAGATAAATACGGTGCCGGTGTGCAATGCACCGGTTGCGGGAGATGTGTTCGCTACTGTCCGGTCAATATTGATATCCGGCGGGTTGCGAAGTTGATGAACGAGTATTAGGCGATCAAGAGATTCGGCGTTTGTCGATTTGTTTGAAACGGAGGGAGAAACTGTGGATAATCCCTATTTGCCCTATCCGGTAAGCATCGAACGGATAGTGACCGAGACTGAAGACAGAAACTTGAAAACGTTCCGGTTTGTGTTTCTGAACGAAGGGGACGAAGAGAAATTTGCCTACACGCCGGGGCAGTTTGCGGAGCTTTCGGTGGCGGGGAAAGGTGAAATTCCGATCGGGATTGCTTCTTCACCCACCGAAAAAGGGTTCGTCAGCTTTACGGTGAACAAGGTCGGAGTCGTTACGACTCACCTGCACAACATGAAAGAGGGCGACGTTATGGGTATCCGGGGGCCGTTGGGCAACAGCTACCCCTGGGAGCGTATGGAAGGCCGAAACATCGTGATAGTCGGTGGAGGTTTTGCGTTCACCACATTGAGATCGAGCATCATCTATATGCTGGATTCTGAAAACCGGGGTAAATTTAAAGATATCTCGGTGGTTTATGGCGCAAGGGGTCCGGGATTGCTGCTTTACAGGGATGAACTGGCGGCCTGGGAGAAACGAGACGATATCAATATGCATATCACCGTGGACCGCACCGAGGATCCGGATTGGAAGTACAACGTCGGTTTTGTACCAGCGGTTACCGAGCAGAAAATAACGAGCGCGGATAATGCCATCGCGATCGTCTGCGGTCCACCGATCATGATCAAGTTCACGCAGCCGGTGCTCGAAAAGCTTGGTTTTCCGCCGGAGAACATTATCCTAAGCCTGGAAAACCGTATGAAATGTGGGATAGGCATGTGTGGCAGGTGTAACCTCGGGGATAAGTTTGTATGCAAGGACGGACCTGTGTTCACGTTGGCCCAATTAAAGACCATGCCCCCGGAATATTAAAGATATGCGCCTCCCTGTTTTTCCGGTATAAGACGGGAAAAAAGGGAGGTGTTTTTTCGATTCCTTCCAAATCGATCCCGGCTGTACAGACCGGCAACCACGACAGGCAGCCCCGGGGATCTGCATGCAACCTCTATTCGCCTTGACAGTAATGAGCAATATTTTTATGAGGCGATGCATGGGATTTGCAAAGCCCGATACCGTCTTTTCAGGTTAATTTTAATGTTTATATCCATTACGGGAGAATTTTGTTCAATATGAAACAAATAGTTCTCGGTACTGCCGGGCATATCGACCATGGAAAGACTTCGTTGATCAGAGCGTTGACAGGAATTGAGACCGATCGACTCAAGGAAGAAAAGCGTCGCGGCATCACAATAGAATTGGGTTTTGCACACATGGAACTTCCCGGTGGGAAGCTGCTGGGTATTGTAGATGTGCCGGGGCACGAAAAATTCGTAAAGAACATGGTAGCCGGGGCCACCGGTATCGATATCGTTGCACTGGTGGTCGCAGCAGACGAAGGGGTGATGCCTCAGACGAGGGAGCACCTTGAAATATGCAGCCTTCTGGATATCCATTACGGCTTGGTTGTTTTCACGAAAACCGATATGGTGGAGGACGAATGGCTGGAGCTTGTGAAAGAGGAGACGGCCGACTATCTGGCCGGGAGCTTTCTTGCCGATGCTCCGATGGTAGAGGTGTCTTCGGTCACCGGCAAGGGCATAGAGGAAATGAAGGGAATTCTTGACGACCTGGCTGGAAAAATTCCTGAAAAGGAATCGGGACATATATTCCGACTTCCGATAGACCGGGTTTTCAGCATGAAAGGCTTTGGCACAGTGGTCACCGGTACCTGCATATCCGGGCATATCTCTGTTGGCGGTGAAGTGACTGTTTATCCACAGGTTGTCGATAGCAGGGTGCGGGGCATCCAGGTTCACGGCAGAGAGGTCGAATCGGCCGGCCCCGGGTTGAGAACGGCCGTAAATCTTCAGGGACTCGAGCGGGCGATTATTGAGCGCGGAAGCATCGTTGCCGGTAAAGGTGAATTGAGGCCTACGTTTATGGTGGATGTGGAACTCGGGCTGTTGGAAAGTGCATCCAGGAAAGTCAAGAACCGGAGCAAAGTTCGTTTTCATACCGGCACCTCGGAAATCATTTCGACAGTAGTTTTGCTGGATCGGGATGAATTGGAGCCGGGTGGGCGATGTTACGCTCAGATAAGGCTCGATTCTCCGATCGCAGTGTTGCGGGGGGACAAATTCGTGATTCGGAGCTATTCTCCCATCCGAACGATCGGCGGGGGCCGTATTCTGGATGCTCTGCCGCGGAAGCGCAAACGTTTGGCAAATATCACGACGGATCAAATGAAAACTCTTGCCGAGGGTTCCCTGGCAGAGATCATTGAACTCTTCGTGGAATTACGCCGTTTCCAGGGCCTCGAACAGCGGGAATTGCCGTTTTTGACAAATACCGGAGCCAGGAAGCTGGAAGAATCCCTGCAGATTTTAAAGGCCCGGAAAAAAATCGTCCAGTACGACAGCGGATTTTTGATCCACGGCGGGTTTTTGAAACGTGTCCGCGATGAAATTGTGAATGTTATAGCCGGGTATCATAAAAATCACCCGTTGAAGGCCGGAGTTGCGAAAGAGGAGTTAAAGTCCAGAACGGCGGGGGCGAAGAATCCCAGGCTTTTTTCCTATGTTATTCAACAGCTGGTCCGGGAGGGGCTGCTCGTACTCGAAAAGGATACTGTCAGGCTGGCGGAGCATCGCGTGAAACTGGGCGAGGACCAGCGGAAAATCCGCGGCGAGCTTGAGGAAATTTATCGGGGAAGCGGGCTTCAGCCCCCGTATTTCAAGGAGTTGAAGACAAAATTTGCCGGGGACAGCGCCAAGCAGATACTTGAAGTGATGGTAAAGGAGGGAGTGCTTATCAAGGTCAAAGAAGATCTTTATTTCTACCGTGATGTTATCGACCGGCTGGAGACAGACCTTGTTGCATTTTTGAAAGAAAAAGGGGAAATTACAACCCCAGAGTTTAAAGATATGACCGGAACCTCGAGGAAATATACGATTCCCCTGATTGAATATTTCGACCGCGTCCAGCTGACCGTACGCGTAGGTGACAGCCGTGTGCTCAGGAAAAAATGATAATTTCCAGCAATAAAACCTGTTCGATTATCGAGGCATTGTCCCTATCCCCCAGAGAACTGATTACGCTGGTGGGCGGCGGAGGCAAAAGCACCCTGATGAGTGCTTTAGCCGAAGAGGCGCGAAACGCCGGGCTGAAAGCAGTCGCGACGACAACCACCAAGGTGAGAGGGGTGGAGGCTCAAGGGATTGGAAAAGTCGTTTATTGGAGTTGTGATAACGTGTCTTTAGAGAAGCTCCTCGGGCGATGCCCCGGATTGTTCATAGGTAGCGAGGGTGTCGAAGACGGAAAGATAGGCGGAATCAAACCTGAAACGGCTGATACTTTGTTTTTGAAGTATCCTTTGGATTTTTTGATCGTCGAGGCGGATGGTGCCGCAGGAAGACCTTTGAAGGCCCCGGCGGCGCATGAGCCGGTAATCCCTTCCTCGACGACACTCGTGGTTGCGGTGATTGGTCTGGAAGCCCTCGGGAGACCTGTTTCCGAAGAATTGGTTTTCAGGACGGAGAGGTTCGAAGCCGTCACAGGGCTGAAACCGGGAGAAATAATCACGGCGGAATCCATCCTCCCGCTTTTTTTTCTGGAATCCGGCTTGTTCAAGAGTTCTCCTTCCGGGGCGAGAAAAGCGGTTTTTTTAAACAAGGCCGATCTAATGAATGATGCCGAAGCGATGGTTTCTCTGGCGAAAATGATTCTGGGTGGTTCATCCTGCCAACTGGAGCGCGTTGTGGCGGGATCAATCGCCGGGAAGAGCTTCGAGGTTTTTCTCGGCGGTGGGGAAGAAATTGGGTGAACATTTATTCTGAAATCCTGGAGCTTTCAAAGAAAGGCCGTTCGGCGGCAATGGCGACAGTCATATATAAAGAAGGTTCGAGCCCCAGAGCCGAGGGCGCCAAATGCTTGATCGCCGACGGAAAGGTTATTCTTGGCTCCGTTGGGGGAGGCTTGGTCGAGGCCGAGGCGTGCAATTTCGCCGAAAAGGTGATTTCGAGCGCCAGGCCGATGACTCTTTCATTCAATTTGGACGGTGGAAAAGCGGGCGAAAGCGGTATGCTCTGCGGTGGTGAAATGAAGATTTTTCTGGAGCCCGTATCACCTGTGAAGGCGGCCGGCCTACCGCTGTTCGAGAAGCTGGAGGACATTTCTTCCCGGAGGCTTGACAGCGTCCTGGTGACCGTGATTGATGAAGACAAATGGAGCCCGGATGCGGTTGCTCCAAAAATGCTGATCGAGCGTGGAGGAGCTGTGACAGGCAGTCTCGGACCGCTTAGTGATGTTAATCATAACGGGGTTTTTGAGGATTTTCTCAGCTCTAAGTCCCCGGAAGTGCGGCATGTGAAGGATGAATCCGGGATTTCCACGGCGCTTTTTATCGAGCCGGTCATCAGGCGCCACATTCTTTATGTATTCGGAGGTGGCCATGTATCCAGGGCGGTGGCCGCTGTAGCCGGAATCGTGGATTTCGAAGTTGTGGTCGTGGATGACAGGCCGGAATATTCGAGAGCCGAAGCTTTCCCGCAGGCTTCAAGGGTTCTGTGTATGCCGTTCGACGGTGTTCTCGACAGGCTGGCCGTGGATGAGTCTTCGTACCTGTTGATAGCGACCAGGGGGCACATGCACGACATGGAAGTTCTCACACAGGCGCTTCGAAGTGACGCCGGTTATATCGGTATGGTGGGTAGTTCCCGTAAACGGAATGAGATAAGCCGCCGCCTGGTGGAATCAGGTTTCACGGAAAATGATTTTGAGAGGGTTTATAGTCCCGTCGGCATCGATATCGGTGCTGAGACACCGGAGGAAATCGCCGTCAGTATAACGGCGCAAATAATACGGGTCCGCGCTGACGGTTTTGAAGCGTAAAAAAGGAAAGTTGCTTGATTGTGAATATCCGTAATTTCAGTATAATAGCACATATAGATCATGGGAAGTCTACTCTGGCGGATCGGCTGATACAGGCGGCCGGGCTCGGAGATATACGCACGTTCAAGGATCAGATGCTCGATACGATGGAAATCGAGCGCGAACGCGGCATCACGATTAAGAGCAATACCATATCGCTCCCCTATACAGATGCCGAAGGACGGGATTATGAGTTGAATCTCATTGACACTCCAGGGCATGTGGATTTTTCTTATGAAGTTTCCCGAGCCCTCGTATCGTGTGAAGGCGTGCTGCTGTTGATAGACGCCGGCCAGGGAGTCGAAGCCCAAACCGTCGCCAACCTCTATGCTGCGCTTGAATATGATCTCGAAATAATACCGGTTATCAATAAAATTGATCTTCCTTCCGCAGATGTGGAAAGGGTAAGGGAGCAGATTGAGATCGATCTGGGTCTTGATTCGGACCAAGCTCTTTTGTGCTCGGCTAAAGAAGGAACCGGCATAGAAGATTTGCTGGATGCGATCGTTCGGCGTATACCTTCACCTGAAAGACCCGTCGATGAGCCTTTAAAGGCGTTGATATTCGATGCGGACTACGATCCTTTCAGGGGCACGGTCGTCAGTTTCAGGATTTTCTCCGGGCGCATCCGCACCGGGGATTTGATACGGTTGATGTCCACCGGGACAAGCCACCGTGTCGAAGAATTGGGTGTTTTGCGGCTTGAGAGGGAGCGGCGTGACGTGCTCGAAGCGGGATCGGTGGGATACCTGATCGCCGGGATCAAAACCGTAAGGGACACAAGGGTAGGGGATACCATTACACTCGAAAATAATCCGGCCCCTAAGCCTCTGCCCGGTTTCAAGAAAGTCAAGCCGGTTGTCTTCTCCTCCATATACCCGATCAGCTCCGAGGATTACGGGTCTCTTGCCGATGCACTGGAAAAATACTGGCTCAACGACGCATCTCTGGTTTTCCAGAAAGATTCATCGGCCGCACTGGGGCTTGGGTTCCGCTGCGGGTTTCTGGGGCTGTTGCATTTGGAAATCGTTCAGGAACGCCTGGAGAGGGAATTTGACCAGTCGATAATCATGACAACTCCGACAGTGGAGTATCATTTTGAATTGGCCGGAGGAAAGTCGGTTGTCGTGGACAACCCCTCCTACTATCCGGATCCGATTACCATAGAACGGGCTCTTGAGCCGTTCATCAGGGCCAACATCATGATTCCGGACCGCTATATGGGCGCCGTCATGGAGCTTTGTCTTGAACGAAGAGGAGTCAACTCCCATTTCAACTATCCGTCTCCCGGACGCATCGAATTACAGTTCGACATGCCTCTGGCTGAAGTGGTTTTTGACTTTTACGATCGTTTAAAGACAGTCACGCAAGGCTACGGGTCTTTTGACTATGAAATCCTTGATTACCGGGAATCCGATCTGGTGCGGGTGGATATCCTTTTAAACGGGGAACGGGTGGACGCCCTGAGCCAGATCGTGCACAAGGACAGGGCGCGCGCCAGAGCGCTTCAAGCCTGCGAAAGGCTGAAGGAAGAGATCCCGAGGCATATGTTCAAGATTGCAGTTCAGGGTGCGATCGGGGGTACGATCATCGCTCGTACGACGATTCCGCCTTTCAGGAAGGATGTCACGGCCAAATGCTACGGGGGCGATATAACGCGGAAAAGAAAGCTTCTCGAAAAACAGAAAAAGGGGAAAAAGCGGATGAAAATGATCGGTTCGGTGACCGTTCCCCAGAGCGCGTTCGTTGCGGTGTTGAAATCGGAGGGTAAGTGAACGGCAACATAACGGAACCCGAGCTTTCGAACCCGATGGAGCGGGCGGGTTTGTACATCCATGTGCCGTTTTGCCGGCGTAAATGTGCCTACTGCGATTTTTATTCGATCGCGGGGACAAAGCTTTCCGGCGGGTGGTTGGCTGCATTGAGCCGTGAAGCTTCCATGTATTGCGCGTCTTTTCCGGCTTTCGACACCGTTTATATCGGAGGCGGGACCCCTTCGCTGCTTGACGGAGACTTGCTTGAAACTTTAATGGATAGGGTCGTTTCCAGTTTTCCATTGCGCAGCGACGCCGAAATTACGATAGAAGCAAATCCGTGCGATATCGATTCGGAGAAGATTCTCATTTTTCGAAGGCTGGGTTTCACTAGAATCAATTTGGGCGTTCAATCTTTCGACACAGAGGTGTTGGAATTCCTGGGTCGATCTCATTCTGCAAAGACCGCCGCCTGCGCTCTTGCTGAAATTGAATCGAAATGGCCCCGTTCTTTCGGTGTCGATATGATCTACGGGCTGCCGGGCCAGAGTAAAGGCCATTGGATGGCGCAGCTGGAAAAGGCGCTCGCTTTTAATCCGGATCATGTTTCATGCTATCAGTTGAGCATAGAGAAAGGTACGAAACTTCAAAGGCTTCAGGCCGAAGGTGAATTCCGCCTGCCTGGAGAATCCTTTTTGGCCGGGCTGTTCACGGCTACATCCGATTTGATGGCATCGCACGGGTATATGCATTACGAAGTTTCAAATTTTGCGGCGAATAGCTCGTCAAGATCCAGGCATAACATGAAATACTGGCGCCATATGCCTTACCTGGGGCTGGGTCCATCGGCGCATTCCTTCGATGGGTTACGCCGCTGGTGGAATGTCCGTTCGGTGAAGAGTTATTGTGAATCGCTGCATTCAAACATTCTGCCCGTGGAAGGGGAGGAAGTTCTTTCAAACTCGGAGCTCACCAGAGAATCTGTGTTTCTGGGTTTAAGAACATCGGAAGGCATTGCCCTTGAGCTTGTTCCGAAAACCACTGAAACTTCGATTTTTCTGGAAAACAGCCGGCGAATGAGGTTTCTGGAGATCCGTGATGGGAAGATCATCCCGACTGTGAAAGGTTTGCTGGTGGCCGATCATCTGGCCCTCTCCCTTTGTTGATTAGAGGAGAAAAGGTCAACGTTGATGACCTCATAAAAAGTACCATCCCCGCCTTATCGGCGTCGGGGTCGAAAAGGTCGCCAGTCGACTTCCGACGCCGACCCCGACGCCGAGGGAAATTGTTGTTTTGACTTTTTACGGTTTCAGTAATCCTGGATGTGGGGGCTCTCAGCCGGCGGAACGGATTTCCCAGCAGCGGTGCCTACCGGCGGAGCGGATGAAATCCGGAGGGAGGGTGATTCGGCTGATGTCTTTGATCAGGAAGCCGCCCAGCGATGAGGTGTCGAGTTGGAAACGTGCAGCCGAGGTCGCGAATACTGTACGCCCCCCGGGTGCCAGACGGCGCATCGCAAGATGTATCAATGTTGCATGCTGAGTCCTGAGATCGAACTTCGTCCCTGTTCTCTTGGAATTGGAAAAAGTGGGAGGGTGAATGTAGATCAGGTCGAATTTGTACCGGCATGTTCTTAGCCAGTCCAGGCAATCGGCCTGCACCAGCCTGTGGTTTTCTTCGGATAATCCGTTAAGCGAGAGATTGCACCCGGCCCAGTGCAGGTATACCGGGGATAGGTCAACCAGCGTCGTTTGCGCCGCCCCTCCGAGTGCAGCATGGACCGTGGCCGTACCGGTGTATCCGAACAGGTTGAGAAATCTGGTGCCTTCGGCCCACGTGCCGAGAAGTTTTCTGGTGCCGCGGCTTTCGAGAAAGAGGCCGGTGTCCAGATAATCTTTCAAATTTACCAGGAAGCGGCAGTCGCCTTCACCTACTTCCAGGAATTCCCCTCCTTTCCCGATCTTTTGGTACTGTGAAGCTCCTCTTTGGCGCGAGCGGATTTTGACGATGATGCTTTTTTCTTCCACATTAAATATTTCAGCGAGATCCCTTATTACACTGCGGAACCTCTCCGTGGCCTTGTTGGGGTCGATTTGTTTCGGTGGTGTGTATTCCTGTACAAGCAGTTTTCCGTCGTAAATGTCTACGGCTACGTTAAATTCCGGTATGTCTGCGTCGTAGATCCTGTAGCAGGTGATGGATTCCCGTTTCGCCCATCCCGCAAGGCGACGCAGATTTTTTTTGATTCTGCCGGAAAAAGCCCCATCAGGTGAAGACGAAACGGTGGGTTGACGCGCAGGGGCTGGTTTCTGGGCCGGGCCGAAAATGATCAGCCGGCATTTGATCGGGCCGTTGAACAGCTCATGATAACGCTCGGGGGTAAGCCCGAATGAGTTTGCCTGTGCATCTTCGGCGGTCAATAAAGCGGTCCGCCATCCTGGAAGCTGCTCACGTATTTTTCTTCCGAGACATGCATAAAGAAAAGGGACAGAGTCCCAGGATTCCAGGCGGTGGCCGTATGGAGGGTTTGAAACAACGAAACCAGGCTTACCGAGGTTTCGGGTGGATGGTCGGGTCAACCTGGCGAGTTCCCTCCTCTCGACATGTACGAGGCCTTTGAGCCCTGCGCGGTTTATGTTTTCAAGCGCTGCAGCCACGGCGCTTCTGGAAGCGTCATAACCAACTATCGAAGGCCAGCGGAGATTTTTTGCTTTTTCAGCTTTCTCGATGGCCTCGTTGTGAAGTCGCCGCCATATCGTTTCATCATGACCACGCCACCCGTGAAACCCGAAACGCTTACGGAGGAGTCCGGGCGCCATCCCTCCGTACATGAGCGCAGCTTCGATAAGCAGCGTGCCTGAGCCGCACATCGGATCGATCAAGGGCGGTGCGGCCGGATCCCTGTAGGGCCAGCCGGACAGATGTACAATGGCTGCTGCGAGTGTCTCCTTGAGCGGCGCCTGGTCTCCGTGCAGCCGGTAACCTCTTTTGTGCAGGCTGCCTCCGGCCATGTCCATGCTTATCGAGCCCCGGCTTCCCTCGAGGTATAAATGGAGCGTTATATCAGGGTCCTGTGTATCGACGTTCGGCCTGCGCCCGAAGGCGGCCGTGAATCGATCCGCCACGGCGTCTTTGAGCCTGAGGGCTGCGAAGTGGGTGTTTGAAATCGAAGCGCGGGTCGCGTTGCATATGACCGAGAAGGTTTTATCCGGATCGAAATATTTGGGCCAGTCGATTTCGAGCGCCTGGCGGTAAAGCTCGTTTTCGTCCTGTGCATTAACTTCCGCTACCGGGTTGAGCACACGGTTGGCGAAGCGAGACCACAGGCAAGCGCGATAGGCCGGTTCCAGGTTTCCTTGGAAATACACCGCACCGGGGGAGGTTTTCAGGATTCCGGCTCCGAAGCCGGCGATTTCGGATGAAAGAATCGCCTCGAGACCGCCGGCGCATGTGGCGGTGAATATGGCGGCTTTTTGATTCAAAGAAGCGGTGTTTTCGGTCATCAAAATTTTGGACGGAAAACGGATTTCATTCCGGGGGATCGCCATGGATCCAGCGGGCGATCGCCGGCAGCTCCGTTTCCTCCCACTCCTCTGAGGTTCGAATTTCGAGGAAACGCCGGTACACGGCGTCGACTGCCGACACGGGCTGCTCGACCACGCCCATTTTTTCGTAGAACATGCCGTCCGGATCCTCTCCTTGGTCGCGGAGCAGTTTCGGCCCTTTCAACGATTTAAAGTTCATCCACATCGAGTCCAGGGTAAAGCCCCATGTATCGTCGCCGATGACGAGCCTGAATTTGGCTTGCGTGACTTTTTTGTGTTCGGAAAGCGCGAAACGCGCCTCACGAAGTCTCGGGTTTTCACCAGTGCATACGACTGTTTCCCGCCTGTCGTCGGAATCCGATGTCAGCGTAAGCGTTCCGTCGATCAAGAACTCCCCGGTAAGGCCCTCATAGAGGTTGAACAGACCGCCTTCGGTTTCGGTTTTGAACCAGAGCCATGTCAAAAATTCCCTGCCAAGAAATTCAGTGTCTCTCGCCTGATCCAACACATTCATGGCTGCACCTCCCCGCCGAACGTGGACGGCCGGATATCGTAAAGCACATTGGGATCTTTGCCCGCTTCCTTTAGAACCCTCTCGCCCAGGGAATAAGGATAAATCGGTGTCAACCCGCATTCAAAGGTCTTGAGAAAAAAGGATCGGAATTCATCGCACAACTTGACGCTGGTGGCTCCGAAAAGCACGACTCCGGTCTCGAGATTCCATACAACATCGAAGACTTGGGTTGTTGGTATCACTCTTTTAAGGAGCATGAGCCGGGTGTATTCACGGATTTCATCCCGGCGCCTTTTAGGCAGATACTTGAGCCCCTCCCTCTGCTTGATTTCCTTTTCGGCCTCGCCGGCGTAGCGTTTAAGCGCGTTCGAAGGAACTCTCCTGGTATCCACCCGCCAGGACATAGCCAGGTATGGATCCTTGAAATACTCCATCGCCGCAAAATCACTGTCCAGCATATCCATGATGTTGACCCATCCCTCGGATCGCTCTTCGAGAGAATCTTCCTCTATTTTCCTGAACGCGCGCCGGGCGATCCTTTCCGGGAAACTTTCGGTATAGTCATCGGGCAAAGGATCTTCGACCTGGAAGCGTGTGAAACTGACGCTGCGTTGCATGAAGCCCATTTCAATTCCTTTCTTGTGCTTACCACTTTGCATGTAAGGTGTTTGGTGATGGCACAGCTCTAACAGACAGGAGGGAAGCTGTCAATCTCCCATATGCGGAGGCGTTCGATCATCCTTTTCCGGTGCGAACCGGGCCAAAAAAAACGGCCGCAGGAAGGGCATCTCCTGAATGTGCAGGAAAAGGTCTCAAATATATAATCCGGGACCATTTCACGGGCCTGTTCCAGGGAAACGTCTTCAAGGCGGCAATTGCATTCGAGGCAGCGGGTAAACCATTCTTCGGGTCTTGCCGCTATAGGAAACATCGAAGCAAGCTGCCTCAGCTGCGCATCGACATGATCCGAGCGGATGAAAACCGCGGCTTTCACCGAAGCTGCAAGTTTCCGGTTGCGGGTGAGCGGCACCCTGCCTTCGGCGGCCGCTTTTTCAAGGTCTCCGGGATTTCGTTGCGGCCGGTAGACTGCGTCACAGCCGAGCACCCTCAACCACCGTGCAAGCCGTCCGAGCATTGCGTCTGCGAAAAATCGTTGAGGCACATCGTTCGGTTGTTTGCCCATAAGGGTTTCCGCTCGCTCCTGAAAGTTGGTCCCTCGGGGTCGGGGTCGCTGTCGGCGTCGGTATCGGAGGGTGTCCCTGCAACCTTTTCGACTCCGATACCGAGACCGATCCCGACGCCGATAAGGCAACGATGGCACGTTTACGATTCTTCAAATTTGAGCTTTACCAGAACCAAATTTAATTGTAAACGTGTGATGCACGAACAACATTTATCAATCCTCACGGACGGAATTTTTTATGGACAAGATGGTTATAGAGAAAAGCAGCCCCCTCCGGGGCGGTGTCAGTATAAGCGGCGCCAAGAATGCGGCACTGCCGGTGATAGCTTCCTGTCTTCTTGTAGGAGGATGGCACAGGATATCAAATTTGCCTATTTTAAGGGATATCGCGACGATCGAGCGAATCATGACGGGTATGGGCGTCGTTTTCCGTCAGGAAAACGGTGTGCTCCATGTAAACAGCGATGAACTCAGCGATGTGGAGGCGCCGTACGAGCTTGTAAAGACGATGCGGGCGTCAATTCTCCTGCTGGGGCCGTTGCTGGCGCGGACCGGGAAAGCGCGTATTTCTCTTCCCGGCGGCTGCGCTATAGGTGCCCGTCCGGTGAACCTCCATTTAAAAGCGCTCGAAAATATGGGGGCCTCTATTACGCTGGAACAGGGCTATATCCAGGCCACAGGCAAAACCCTGAGAGGGGCCGATGTCTTTTTTGATATACCAACCGTGACCGGCACGGAAAATATTATGATGGCGGCTGTGACAGCCAGAGGGACATCCGTTCTCAGAAACAGCGCCCGGGAGCCGGAGGTTCAGGATCTGGCTGATATGTTGAGGAAAATGGGCGCCCGTATTTCCGGCGACGGCACGGACACGATCGAGATCGAGGGGGTCGATGCATTGCACCCGGCCGAGCACGGCATCATTCCGGACAGGATAGAAACGGGCACTTTCATGATCGCCTCGGCGATTACCGGGGGAAATGTGAGAGTCGAAAACTGCCGGCCCGAGCACGTCGAGGCCCTGATCGGGAAGCTGGAGTCGGCGGGTGCCCGGATCATGAAAGGAGAGGACTGGATCCTCGTTGAAGGACCGGAAAGGGCGCAGAGCACAGATATAAAAACAATGCCGTATCCTGGTTTCCCCACAGATCTCCAGGCGCAGTTCATGACCTTGATGTGCGTTGCCGATGGCTGGAGCATGATCAGGGAGACCGTGTTCGAGAACCGCTTCATTCATGTCAGCGAACTGCGCAGGATGGGTGCCGACATTCAGATCAACGGCGGGCAGGCTCTGGTGAAGGGACGTGAAGAATTGACGGCCGCACCGGTGATGGCGACGGATCTTCGGGCGAGTGCGTCTCTCGTTCTCGCAGGGCTCGTCGCAGGAGGCGGGCGCACCGAAATAAACAGGATTTACCATCTTGACCGTGGATACCAGTCGCTGGAAGAAAAATTTGCTGCTCTCGGGGCTAATATATGGAGAGAAAAAGAGTAGAGGTTTTTACGCCGCCGTCAAAGTTCATGTCTTTCGTAATACCGCAAGATGGCGGAGGCTTGTAACTCCAGGAAGCCTGTAGGGAATCAAACGCTCGAGTGCCAGACCTTCGGCTTTCAATTGGACCGCGGTTTTATTGAAGCTTTTTTCGGGCTTCTCTCCGTGGAATGTCAGCAGCATCCCCGTGCGCGCCACATGGCGGCCGCAAAGCTGGATTGTCCGATCGAAAGGCGCCATTGCCCTGGTTGTTACGACATCGTATCCGGCCGGGTTCAGGCGGCCGGGGGTCGCCTCGATTCTGCCCCTTACCACCGAAATACCCGCGATGCCGACGGTCCTGATCACGTGTTTCAGGAAATTCACGCGTTTTTGAATCGGCTCCACCAGCAGGAATTCCATTTGGGATCCACATATTTTGAGCGGGAGAGCCGGAAAACCGGCCCCCGACCCGACATCCAGCAGCTTTCCCCGACCAGGAAGGAATGGGAACGCGACCAGGGAGTCGAGCACCAGTTCCCGGACAATGCGGTCGAGGGAGGCCGGACCGACTAGATTCATGTGCTCGTTCCAGCGGCAGAGTTCATTCATATAGGCCTGAAGGAGCGCCGACTTCCCCTCGTCGGGTTCGATTCCTTGCTTTCGTAGCCACGGAAAAAACCGTTTCAATGCATTTTCGTGCAAGTAATCCATTGATATATAATACCATGCATCATCTCCCTCTGCGATGGAGATTTTGCAGAAGTGGGAGGGCACTTGGAAATTTTCGTTTGTTTTTTTTGCAGCTTTGGTTGATTTTCAGATGAAACGCCATTATTATTGACGTAAATAGCCATATTATAATATAATTATTTTGGATATTTTTATTATTTAAATAGAATTTTCCCCAGTTTTTACTCAAAATAGGGGAGCGGGCCTTCATTTCGTATATCAAAACGAACAGAACCAGTAAGGAGTTGTGATGATGATCCTTTGACTCTGAGCTGAAATTTTCTTCTGCAAAAAAATCGTTGTTTTCACTGCGGAAGTAAGGAAGGAGACATGCTTTCATAACAGCATTTGTAACTTTTTTGTTATCATGACATCTGAATATGGAAATGTGAACAATTACCTATAACAGGGGGGGGTTGAGCCGTGAATAAATATTTAAGACTTTGGCCTGTTGTTTTGACGGCTGTGTTTCTGTTTGTTCCTTCTATTACCTTCGCTGATACCATCCAGGATGTCGTTGACCATGTATTGAATACGAATCCGGATATCAGGGCAACCGCCTACAACCGGCTGGCGCGAGATGAAGAGATAAGAAAAGCGGAATCCGGTTACTATCCAAGTTTGGATATTTCGGCTGGTGTAGGGATCGACAAGCTTCAGCATCCATTCAAAAGGACCCTCCACCCAAGATCCAGTGTTCTGAGCCTGAACCAGAATCTATTTCACTTCGGGACCACGACCAATGAGGTCAGGAGACAGAAATCCCGCGTACAGTCTCAGGCTTACCTGTTGCAGGCCAATTCCGAGGTGATGTCCCTGCAGACCGCGAGGGTTTTCCTGGACGTGCTTCGCGCCGAGGAACTACATGAACTTGCTCAGGAAAATCTCGTAAATCATCAAAAAATATATGACCAGATGAAATTGCGGAGCGAGAGGGGTGTCGAACGTAGGGCCGACGTGGACCAGGTTGTCGGCAGGCTTGCCCTGGCCCAATCCAACGTTGTCTCAACGCAGGCGAACCTGGAGGATGCCAAAACCAACTACATCGCTGTCACCTCTTTGTATCCCCGAAACCTTGAAAAGCCTGATCCCGTTGACTTCGGATTTCCGGTGGAAATGAAGGATGCCGTCCGTATGGCGGTTGAAAATTATCCGCTTTTGAAGTCGGCCAAGGCAGATTTGTCGGCCAGGCATTACCAGTTCAAGGCCGCGAAGAGCGACGCCTACCCTTCCCTCGATTTAACGGCCGACCACAGATGGGAATATGACGCGGATGAACGCGAAGGCTATGCCAGGGAGTACAGCGCCGCATTGGTATTGAGTATCAACTTGTTCAGGGGCTGGTACGACAAGGCGCGCATTGCGGAAACCGCCCACCAAATCCGGGAGGCCGAGGAGATTTACAAAAGCACCCACCGGCAGACGGCCCAGTCGATTAAGCTTTCATGGGAAGCTTACAGGGCGGCAAAAGAGAGGGTGGCGCATCTCGAGAATTACGTGGAGTCCGGGAGATTGACCGCTGAGGCTTTCTCTAAACAGTGGATGGTGGGAAGGCGCACAATGTTTGATGTGCTGGACAGCCAGGCGGAATATATAAATGCCAGAAAAGAGCTGGTAAATGCGAGCTATGACAAGTTGCTTTCTGAATACAGAATGTTGAGCGGCATGGGTAAATTGGTTCACACGCTGGGACTGGAGTGGCCGGAGGAAAGTAACCCGGAAGTCAAGCCTGAGTCGAAGTTCATCGAAACCATGATCCCACCGCGCGTGGAGATCGATAACTTTTTAGTCGAAGGATGGCCACCCCACCTTTCAAGGTAAGGGGCGTCTCGAATCCGGTTTGAGCTGGAATGAGCCATAAAAAAAAATTGATGCCGTATCTATTATTGATGGCCTCGTAAAAAGTCTCCCAGCCGGCATTTCCCGACACATAGTTATGTCGGGAGGTGATAACATACTTCGTTTTCGGACTTTTTACGATAGCGTCATTATTTGCCTGCTCCTGATTGGTCTCGCCGGCGTTGATATTGTTTATACGAATCAAGGCTTTCGTATAAGCAAAAAGGTTATCGAAAATGCGGGGCGGACCTACGGAGAAGATTCTGTAAAACGACTGCTCCGCTGGCAGGATTTGATTCGGGATGACAGCGGCTCCAATGACTTGGAAAAGCTTGAAAAAGCCAATAGCTTTTTTAACGATCTCGTCGAGTTCGTGGACGACATAGACATTTATGGGGTGAAGGACTATTGGGCTACCCCGGTAGAATTTCTTGCCAGAGGTGCGGGTGATTGTGAAGATTTTGCCGTTGCAAAATTTTTTACACTGAAAACGATGGGAGTGAAAGAAAGTAAGCTTAACATAGCTTATGTTAAAGCTTTACATTATAATATCTATCATATGGTTTTGACTTATTATCCAGAACCGGGAGCCGAACCCTTGGTCCTGGATAACCTGGTTGATAGCATAAACCCCGCCGGCAAGCGACCTGATCTTCTGCCTATATTCAGTTTTAATGGTACCGGACTCTGGCTGGCCAAGGAACGGGGAAGAGGGAAATCGGTAGGCAGTAGCAGCAGGCTGAAAGCCTGGGGCGATCTCCTGCAGAGAATGGCAGACGATGGGCTGTAAAGAAAAAGGAAAAAGATGACCCTCTATCGCCAGTTGATCATATTCACTCTTATGTTTTTCCTGTTGCTTTTTTCGGGCACCTGGATCGCAAGGCTCTCCACGACCCGGGCCTTTCTCACTTCACAGCTCGAATCCCATGCGCAGGACACGGCCACCTCGCTCGGCCTTTCCATATCTCAATACGTCCAGGACATTAAAGTGGATATGCCCGTTGTTGAAAGCATGATGAACGCTGTGTTCGACAGGGGATACTACCGTTTTGTCAAATTTGTAGATGTAAAGGGTGATGTTTTGATTGAAAAAGCCTTGGATGTGGTCGTGGAAGGGGTACCGGCGTGGTTTGTTCGCATGTTCCCGCTTTCGACTCCAGAGGCTTCTGCCAACGTCATGAGCGGCTGGATCCAGGTGGGAACCGTTCAGGTCGAAAGTCATCCAGGCTATGCATATCTAACCCTCTGGGATGACACCATTCGTATGTCCATGTGGTTCGCCGGATGTGGGATTTTCGTGCTTTTAGCCGGGGCCGTCGGACTTCGTTTCCTTTTGAAGCCTCTCTACCTGGTTGAAGAGCAGGCGGAGGGACTTTGCAGAATGGAATACCGCATTCAAGAGAAAGTCCCCCGCACAAGAGAGCTAAAACGCGTGGTTGAGGCGATGAATCGCATGACCGTCAAGGTCAAAGACATGTTCAACGAGCAGGTTACACGCGCCGAGGATTTCAGGTCGCGTGCCTACCACGACGATTTGACGGGCTTCGGCAACCGCCGGTACTTTACAGGACAGGTAACCGCCCGGCTTGAGCACGGGGAAAATTCCGCGAAAGGTGCTCTCCTGCTTGTAAAGATACAAGAACTGGATGAGGTCAACAAAGTACGTGGCCTCGAGGCCGGTGACGATTTTATCAAGAGGGTTGCTTGCGTTCTAAGGGAATTCGTATCAGGATATTCGAACGCCATACCGGCCAGGCTCAGCGGTGGCGATTTCGGGGTGTATTTCCCTGATATTCCGCCTTTTGAAGTTGAAAAGATTGTATCCGAGCTGGCGCACAGGTTGAGTGGCCTTGCAGCAGAGAATGTCACCCTGAATAATAATATCGCACACGTGGGAGCGGCTGCCTACGAGGCGCCGACCACACTCGGCAGGCTTTTGGCGGAAGCGGACCTGGCACTCAGGACTGCTGTGCGTTCCGGGCCCAACTCGTGGCATGTAAGAGCCGTCACCGAAGAAGCGGATACAATGCCTCTGGGCGAACAGCAATGGAGGCAGTCCTTGAATGAGGCGCTTCAAAAGGGTTCCATCGAGTTGGTCGGCCAAGTGGTTGCAAAAACATTTGAGCGGGATCAACTGATTCACATGGAAATATTTTCCAGAATAGTCCAGGAGGACGGACGGCATTTGAGCGCCGGTGTTTTTTTGCCTTTTGCCGAGCGGCTGGGTCTCGTCTCCATCCTCGACCGCCAGGTGCTGGAACGGGTTAGGGAAATGGACCCCGGTAGTCTGCCCGCGCGTTGCATCTCTGTCAATGTGTCGCCCGCCTCCCTGCGGGATGAGGATTTCAGAAACTGGATGAAGAAATTTTTAGATGATTTTCCCACAGGATCACCACGGATTGTTTTTGAATTCCCGGAATACGGAGCGGTGAACAATTTGGAGATTGTCAGGGAATTCGCTGGCTACGCCAAGGGAAAAGGCCATGGAATCGGGCTTGATCATTACGGCCAGAGCTTTTCAAACCTGGGCTTCCTGCAATCCCTTCGCCCGGAATATGTGAAGATTGACAGTGCGTTCACCGGGGAGCTGAGAGATGAGGAGAGTGACGCCAGATTTTACATGGGCTCGCTATGCAGTATTGGGCACAGCATAGATATATCGGTGATCGCCGAGGGGGTGGAAACGGAAAACCAATGGCTTATATTGAAAAAACTTAATATAGATGCCATTCAGGGTTACTTTGTCGGCAGGCCGAAACCGGTTTAGGATGGGGATTTGTTCAACGGCGCCTACAGGATGTCATCTACCATAAAGGTACTTGAAGCCAATTTTTCCCTGAAGCGCTGGCGTTCTTTTATCCTTTTCTGGGCTTCTGGTGGAAGTTCTGTGAAAGAAATAATTTTTTTGTCTATCAAGAGGTTTATAAGGTCTTCAATGGTGCGTATCAGACCGAGATCCGAGAGACTAAGCGACATCCGGATGGAATCTTCATCATCGTTTTCGTTCAGAAACTCCCATATTTCGGAATCCAGGGAGGTTTTTACCTCGTTGGCATCATTAGTTTTTTTTCGGCTCAGCGAAATGATTTTGTTGCTTTTGTCGCGGGCTACATAAAGCATGTAGGTCCTCACATTTAGAATTTACTTTTTAATATTTTTAACAGAATTTTATGTCATTTTCAACCTGGAAATTTTAAAGAGCCTTGATTTTAATTGTGCCCTCGGGAGGCATCAAAAGATGGATCGATCCGGTAAATTGGAGATTTAACAAAAGAATATGGCACTTTCCGATATTCAAGTCAATGAAGCAGCGGTAAACTGGACCCCCGGCGACGACACCGAAACGCATGACGACCCTCTTCTCGATTGCCTTATCCAGTTGACACGGCTGCACGGACGGTCTGCATCGAAAACGGCCCTGGTGTCGGGACTGCCCCTCGTAAGGAACCGGCTCACGGTTGAGCTTTTTTCACGTGCCGCCGAGCGGGTTGACCTTGCTTCCCGGGTCGTGAAAAGACCTCTGAATAAAATTTACAGTCTGCAGCTTCCCGCCGTCCTCCTGTTGAACGACGGGCAGGCATGTTTGCTTGTGGAAAGAGACGCTGACAAGTTCAAACTGCTTCTGCCTGAAACGGGTATGGGCGAAACGGAAATATCGAAGAAGGAGCTGCAGAAGGTTTATGCTGGTTACGCGATATTTGTACGACCCAGGTTCAGGCAGGAGGCGAAATCACTTGATGAACTCGGGTATCTCTCCACAAAAAGCTGGTTCTGGGGCACGATTTTCAAGTCGTGGCGGATTTACCGCGACGTTTTTGTAGCTTCATTTTTAATAAATTTATTCGGCCTCGCCACCCCGTTCTTTGTCTTAAACGTTTACGACAGGGTCATACCCAATAATGCTTTTGAAACCCTCTGGGTGCTTGCAACCGGTATTGCCGTCATTTACCTCTTCGCGCTCATCATGAGACTCCTGCGCGGCTATTTTGTCGATGAGGCCGGAAAGAAAGCCAACCTGAGGATCTCTTCGATTCTTCTCCAGAAAGTGCTCGGCCTGCGTATGGAAGTGCGGCCAAAGTCAATAGGATCCTTTTCGAGGAATATGCAGGAATTTGAAACCATAAGGGATTTTATCACCTCTTTTTCGATCACCACTCTGATAGATCTCCCGTTTGTGGCGCTTGGCCTTTTTGTTATCTGGTACATAGGGGGGGAAATCGTTTTTATCCATATAATTGCGATATTCCTTCTGCTTCTTTACTCCCTTATCATTCAGGGGCCGCTCCAGAAAGCCGTGAATAATACCTTTCAGGCCTCTGCACAAAAGAATGCAATTCTGGTCGAAGGACTCGCCGGCCTCGAGACCATCAAGATGCTGGGAGCTGAGAGCCAAATCCAGCGTGCATGGGAGGATGCGGTCTCCTACATCGCCAAGTGGAGTGCCAAGTCTAGGATGCTTTCCTCTTCTGTAAACCATTTTTCTTTTTTTGTTCAAAGCTTGGTCGTGGTATTCGTGGTGGTGGCAGGGGTTTACATGATATCCGAAGGGTTTTTGACGATGGGCGGTCTTATCGCCCTCGTGATTCTTTCACGGCAGGCGGTGGCTCCCATGGCCCAGGTCGTGAACCTTGCGACACGCTTCCATCGTGCGAGGGCCGCGCTCAAGTCTCTCAACGCCATCATGGAGCTTCCGGTGGAGCGGCCTGCAGGAAAGGCATTTCTCCACAGGACGAGATTTGAAGGAACCATCGGGGTGAAAAATCTGGTCTTCGCCTATCCCGGACAGGGCGTAAACGTGATAAACAACATCACCCTGGATATAGGCGCCGGTGAAAAGGTCGGTATTATAGGGCCGGTGGGCTCGGGAAAGACGACATTGGGCAAACTGGCCCTCGGGCTGTACGAGCCCACGGGCGGTATGGTCAGCATGGACGGAACGGATATTCGGCAGATAGACCCCGCGGAGCTTCGGCGTTTCATAGGCTATGTACCGCAGGATATAGTACTTTTCAGGGGCACCGTGAGGGACAATATCACAATAGGGACTCACGATGTGGATGACGCCTTGATCATGAATGCATCGAAGAACGCAGGAGTAAATCTTTTTGTCAGTAAGCATCCGAAGGGCTTTGACATGGAAGTGGAGGAGGGTGGCAGGGGCCTTTCGGGAGGGCAGAGACAGTGTATTGTTCTTGCGAGAGCGCTTTTGCTGGATCCTCCTGTGCTGGTGCTCGACGAGCCTACCAGCAACATGGATAACAGGACCGAGGGGATGATAAAACAAAATCTGGCCGGGTTGCTAAAAGACAAAACACTGCTTCTGATCACCCATAGAGCCTCCCTTCTGGAGATGGTGGATCGGCTGATCGTTATCGATAATGGCACCGTGGTCGCCGACGGACCAAGGGCATCGGTGCTTGAGGCGCTCAAACACGGCCAGATCAGGATATAGAGATTATACAGGAGACGGGCGGTTTGCAAAAAGGTGTTCAGAAACCAGAAAAACACGATCTTTTCTACCGTATGCCGGCCGGGGAGCTCGATTTTGCAACCGATATAAAGACCACGATCCTGGGGCAGAGCCCCAGGGGCGGAAGATCGATTCTCTACCTTACGATCATCCTCTTCGGTTTGCTGTTTTACTGGGCGTCGGTATCGGAAATCGAAGAAGTCACGAGAGGAGAGGGCAAAGTCATCCCGTCCGGTCAGATACAGGTGGTCCAGAACCTGGAGGGAGGCATCCTTTCGGAGCTGTACGTCAAGGTGGGGGATAGAGTAAAGAAAGGCCAACTCCTTCTGCGTATAGATGAGACGCGCTTTGTATCCTCCTATCAACAGAACAGGGGGAAGTATTTGTCTTCGCTGGCCAGGGCGGCACGCCTTCGTGCGGAGATCGACGGCGAGGACTTTCAGATTCCCGCCGAGGTCATGAAGGAAAAACCGGAAATCGGCAGGCGGGAGCAGGAACTCTACAAGTCGAGGATGGAGGAGTTTGAATCGAGCCTTGCCATACGAAGGGAGCAGAT
Organism: Desulfatiglandaceae bacterium; assembly: GCA_046498185.1. Taxonomy (GTDB): domain Bacteria; phylum Desulfobacterota; class DSM-4660; order Desulfatiglandales; family Desulfatiglandaceae; genus CAYXDR01. The sequence continues at coordinate 28,946 of JAWOBE010000002.1, forward strand.
AAAGCAGCGAAAGCAGGAATTAAGAGAGTTGAATACACGCCTTGCCGAGCTGACAAGGACCAACAGACTTATACAGAGAGAGCTGGATCTTACAAAGCCGCTGGTTGCCGAGGGGGCGGTTTCAGAGGTGGAGGTGCTCCGCCTTGAGAGGCAGGAAAGCGAGATGTCCGGGGATATCGCGGCTGCCAGGCAGGCCATACCCCGGGTTCAATCCAAGTACGAGGAGGCCCAGCTGGCCCTTGAAGAGGTGAGGCTTGCATTCTACAACAAGGCGAAATCGGAGCTAAACGAAGTGCTCGGAGAGCTTGAAGAGTTTTCGGCAACCTCGGTAGCCCTCGAAGACAGGCTGACACGGACATCCGTTCGCTCGCCTGTGAACGGTACCATCAACCGGATTTTGGTGAATACTGTGGGGGGTGTCATCCAGCCGGGCATGGACCTGATAGAGATCGTGCCCATGGACGACACACTGCTTGTGGAAACGCGCATCAAACCGCAGGATATCGCATTTTTAAGCCCCAATCAGAAGGCCAAGGTAAAATTTACCGCCTATGATTTCACGATATACGGCGGCCTTGACGGTGAAATCGAACATATCAGCGCGGACAGCATAACCGATGATGAAGGAAACAGCTATTATCTGGTCAATGTAAGAACACAAAAAAACTATCTGGGGAGCGAGGAAGATCCCCTCCCCATCATCCCGGGCATGGTGGCGAGTGTGGATATATTGACAGGGGAAAAAACCATCCTGTCCTACCTGTTAAAGCCTATCCTCAGGGCCAAGTATGTGGCTTTAAGAGAGCGGTGACAGCATGAAGCTACTTTTGGGAAGCGCGAACAGGCTGGTTCTAAAAAGGTGGGAGAAGTTTCTCGAAGGTGGGAACAAAGTTGAACGGGCGGAATCTCTGAACAATTTGAAAAAAATGTCCGCTCGTGAAGAATATGACCTGATCCTCGTGCACCGGGCCATGGTGGACAGGGAGCTTGTGTCTCAACTACTTGCGGCGTCACCCGGGAAAAGATTTTTTCTTCTTTCGGACAGACCGGATGAAGAGGAAGGTTTGGCTTTTTTGAAACGCGGGATAGTGGGGTACGGAAACACCTACATGTCCCAGGCGCGTTTTCTGGAAGCTCTAAGAAGCATCTCGAACGGCTCCGTGTGGGTGGGGCAAAGGATTATGCAGAGGCTGATCGCGGAAGTGCACTCCAGATTGAATGAAAACGAGGCACAACCGCAGGAAAAGCCGGGGTTTGCTTTGCTTACTTCCAGGGAAAAGCAGATCGCCGGGCTGGTGGCTAAAGGCAAGTCCAATCTTGACATCGCATCCGCCCTGAAAATTACGGAACGGACCGTCAAAGCGCACCTCACATCCATCTATGAAAAAACCGGAACCGGCAGCCGCCTCAGCCTCGCTATTCTGGTGAACCAGGGGTGAAAAAAGAGGGCTCCGCGGTGTAGGGATTCGTCATTTCTGGAAATCATTTTTGTTAAGCCCGGATTGTCTGAGAATTGAAAAGAACGTTCCGACGGGTATTTCTTTCCGAGGACTGGGCACAATGACTCTACGACTTCCTCTGCGGAATTTTTTGTGGCTGCCTTTCTGCGAAACTTCTTGAAAGCCCTCCCGAAGCAGAACGGAAATAATATGGTCTGATGAATAGAGTTCAGGCATTCAGATGTACTTCGCCGGTGATCATTTCACCAATGATTTGATAGGTTTGATCGGCGTTTTCATCCTCAAAGTAAAGTTCGACCGCCTCCTTCAGATTATGGATCGCCTCTTGGGCTGTTTCTCCGAAACTTGAAATGTCTACATTGAGACATTGGGACACAAAATATTTCCCCTCGCGGTAAACTACATATTTAAATGATCTCATATTCTTAGCCTCCATCTATTGGAGAAATCCAAAGGACTTAAAGCTTTCTTTTTCTTCTCTGTTTTTTCCTCGGAAAATACTATAGGAATGATTTAGAAAGGTTGTCAAGATAATCCCCGCGATCCACTATTTACTTTCCATCTCTTGCACACGGTTGCCGCGCTTCTTTGGACCTTGTGCGTCTTTAATGCGAGATTTGTCCATGGGAATCGAATTGATTTTGTTTAAAGAATCGGTTATATATAAAAATATTAGCGTAAGCCATGGCTTCCAAATAAGTCTCCCTGCAACCATAAAATTCTGGAGGAGATGATAATATAATGAAACAGGAAATTCGGCTTTCGGTTGATCCGGAAATGATCATTGAGGCCGTTAAAGCGATGAGAAAAAAGGATCGGGATGAATTTTTGGAGGATTTGCTTGCTGCGACCTCATCTGATTTCATAGAGAGCATCCCCGTACAATTGACTCCAAAGGATAAAGTCACTAAAATATAAGTGTTTATCAATGGCTCTTAGGGATAGAAGGATTATAAACATGGTCAATTTTACTGCAAAATATACCAAAATCAGCTCCGGTTATATGGGGCAATTGGTAGAGTGGCCAGAGGTCATCACCGAGGGCAGGGACCTTGAAGCGTGCCGTTTGATGCTTCGTGATGCTTTAAATGAAATGGTCCTCGCGTACCAGCAACTTGGCAAGGAAATCCCCACCGGTAATGCACTCATAGAGCAACTCCCCGTTGAGGTTCAACATGTCGGTCAGGCGACGTGAACTTGTTCGATATCTTGAGCAAAATGGTTTCTATTTGTTGCGAGAAGGGGCAAATCACTCCATTTACACAAACGGTAACAAAGTAATTCCTGTCAAACGTCATAAACAGTTTGATCGGATTCCTGCCAACGAGATCTGCAAGCAAGCCGGTATCAATCCTAAGTTTTGATAACCTTCCCAGTATTTTTTCCTCGTTTAATGGCTTGGGTAAAGAATCAGGATCATTTCACCCAAGACTAGATCCGGGACCCACTGCTTTTGTCTTTTTTCCGAAACAAAATTGTAGAACCGTTACCGATTTCGGCTCAGGGCCGAAATCGGTAACGGTTTGTATGATTATCTTTGATTTGTTGGTGCGACGGGCTTTTCTGATAACCTTCTGGAATAACTCAGCTAATAGCTAAAAGCTGGCGGCTTATTTCATGCTGCATTTATGCCCCGTGGTGGTCGTCTACGTCTATTTGCCCCAGGAGCGTATCCACATCGAGACTGGAGTCGTAATCGATGGAATCGAACGTGACACTGCCGATCTCGTGATGTTCGCCGTCGTAGAAAACCACCTTGGCCTTCCCGGCATCGTCACTGGTCAACTCGTAATCCATGGAAACATCATCATCCGTTTTTTCAACGGAAACGTCCGATTGGAAGCCTGCTTCATCGGAAGCTTCTTCCTCCGCCGGGGCATCCGGGACGGTCCAATCCAATCCAGCCAGAATCTCCCGGACATCGTTGGCGCTGGCTGACGCCGCGGCGATATCCGCCGGAGTGGCTTCCCCGAAAACATCCTCGTCAATGAGAATATCGCTCGATCTGCCGATATCCAGATGCTCGGGAGGGTCGCCATCGAGCACAATGGACACCCTGCCGTCATCCTCCGTCACAACGCGGTCGAACGAAAAGATCGGCGCATTCACTGACAAAACTTTCACCATCCCGTCAGCGGAAACGGCCTTCACGTTCCCGTAAAGAACGCTGACCGTTCCGACCGCCTCGTTCCCCCCGGCAGCTTGGCCGCTTGCGGTGTCTGCCATCTTTAAATCTCCCTAATTTGATTTTTTCGCCTGCCACTACTTCTCTCAGCCTAGACCCAGCCTGTCCAACGTGCCCTCGGATAGTCTTTGGTTTCCATTGCTTATGTTGTTCCATCATCTATTTCTAACTGTCCTAAAAGAGACGTTAGTTCATTACCTTCATCAAGGCCATCGTAATCGATATTATCGAAAGTGACACTGCCTAGTTCATTGTTGCTACTGTCATTAAGAACAAGCTCTGCTTTTCCGTTGTTATCTATAACCTCGTATTTTGCTGGATCCAGGTCATTGATATGAGTGAAATCAATCACATCGCCTTGAGCCTCATCATAATCTATAATTGTGTCGTGCCCTTCACCGGCCTTGAAGATATCGGCCCCGGATCCGCCGGTCATCGTGTCATCACCAAGCCCCCCGTCAAGGATGTCGTCACCTTCTCCGCCGACTAGAATATCCTCGCCGTCATAACCGTAAATGATATTATTACTGGAACCGCCCCCCAACGCATCGTCGTCAGAAGTTCCTTCAATGGTTGAAGCGTTCTGCGCTGTGAGCGTGAAAGATCCGTTAACAGTATCTCCATCCGCGTCGGTTGCTGTGAAATCGAAATCAAAAGTTTCCGGCTGAGAGTCATCAAGAGTGAAGGTATCAATAGAAGTCATTTTGACCTTAGTGCCAGTATTCGCCGTCATTTCGACGTAATCAAGATAAGCTCCGTCAGGTGACTGAATAACTATATA
>JAWOBE010000030.1:0-4103 GCA_046498185.1 Desulfatiglandaceae bacterium
TTACCCCAGTAACGATAGCCTTTTTCCAACCTGAGGGATTCAATAACCCGGTATCCAGCGTCGCGTACACGGCCGCCCCCCGCTTCCATAAGGGTCTCGTAGACATGGCAGGCGTATTCAGTCGGGATGTAGAGTTCATAACCCAGCTCCCCGACATAGGTGATCCTGAGACACCTCACCGGCGCGCATCCGACGGTTATGGACCGCCGGCACGCAAACGGAAACGCACCGTTGCTGAAATCGCCGGAGGAAACCTTTTCGATAAGACTGCGGGATTCCGGGCCGCACACGTTCAGGACCGCATAGGCGGAAGTGACATCATGAAGCCTGGCAGACCCATCCGAAGGAAGACTCCTGGATATCCAGGAGCGGTCCCTCGCACCGAAGGCCGTTCCGCTCACGATGAAAAAACGATCTTCGCCGATTCGGGTGACGGTGATATCCGCCTCGATTCCTCCCCGGTCGTTACAAAGTTGGGTATACACCACCGAGCCAGGGGGCCGATCCATCTGGTTTGAAGCGATCCGGTTTAAAAATGAAAGCGCCCCGGGGCCTTCCAGCTCAAATTTGTTGAACGAGCTTTGGTCTATGACGGCAACATGCTCCCGCACAGCCCGATGTTCTTCTCCCACATGATCGAACCAGTTGGGCAGGCCGAATGTCAACTCGTCTTTTCTTTCGACCCCCGGAGGGGCGAACCACAAAGGTCTTTCCCATCCATATTTTGCGCCGAACACCGCGCCTTTTTGTTCCAAATGGGCCGCAAGCGGACTTCGCCGGATGCCCCGCGCCGATTCGTGCTCTTCGAACGGCCAGGATATTGTGTAGTGTTTGCCGTATATTTCTGCGGTGCGGGCGACGTTATAGCGATTGCTGCGGTGGTAGTCACCGAACCTGCGGGTATCGAGCGGCCAAAGATCCAGGCTGGGTTCCCCCCCAGCTATCCACTCGGCGAGCATGCGGCCGGCGCCACCTCCGGCGGCGATGCCGAAGGCATTGAAACCGGCCGCGACGAAATAATTGTCAAGCTCCACAGCCGGTCCCATGATGCAGTTTCCATCAGGGGTGAATGCTTCGGGACCGTTTACGAGCCTTGCGATTCCGGCCTCGGCCAGACACGGGGTGCGGCTCATGGCGGCTTCGGAAAGCGGCATAAAATGGTCGAAATCAGGCTCGAGCAATTCCTGGGTGAAGCCCTCCGGGATGCCGTCCACCGCCCACGGGATACCGTCTCTTTCATATCCACCCATAACGAGTCCGCCGACTTCCTCCTTGTAGTAGATGAGGTTGTCCTTGTCTCTTATGGTCGGCAGGCTTGGGGGAATTCCGTCTATCGGTTCCGTGACCAGGTATTGGTGCTGGAAAGGCACCACCGGCACGTTGACGCCGGCCGCCGCCCCAAGTTCCCTGGCCCACATACCGGCGGCATTCACAACGGTTTCACATTTGACGGTCCCATTTTCGGTTCGAACCGCCGTGACTCGCGATCGGTCGATGTCGAACCCGGTCACCTTGGTTCCAGCCTGGATCTTAACGCCGCGGGCCGACGCCCCTTTTGCAAGTGCCATCGTGAGGCCGCTGGGGTCGGCTTGGCCGTCCGATGGCATAAACGCTGCTCCGATTACCCCTTCAATATTAAGCAGCGGGAAAAGTTCCAGGGCTTCCCGGGCCGAAATCATGTGCATTTCCAGACCGAAGCTCCGGGCAGTGGTGGCACCACGTTCGAGTTCCCTCATCCGTGCGTCGGTGCAAGCCAGGTGCAGGCAGCCCACCTGCTTCCAGCCGGTCGTAAGGCCTGTCTCTGCTTCGAGCGTATCGTAGAGTTCAACACTGTATTTGAGCATCCGGGTGACATTTCTGTCGGACCTCAACTGTCCCACAAGACCTGCCGCATGCCAGGTGGAGCCGCTTGTGAGCTCCCCCTTGTCTATAAGCATTACGTCGGTGACACCCATTTTGGAAAGATGGTAGGCGATGCTGCACCCCACGATCCCCCCTCCGATGATAACCACTTGTGCCTGTTCGTTCATGGTTGTTCGTTCTCCCTGCCGTTAATCCCGGCCGAAGACTGTGAATAGATAGCGGCCGGTGGGTATTTCATGGTTTATTTTCGCGGTCGCCCGTTTCTGAGGGGGGGTGGAAAACTTCTGTCAAAGCCGGGACGATTTCAAACAGGTCTCCGACGACACCGTAGTCGCATTTGCCGAATATCGGGGCCTCCGGATCGGTGTTTACGGCGATAATCGTTTTGGATGTTTTCATGCCGGCGAAGTGCTGGATCGATCCGGAAATTCCGCAGGCCATGTAAATGGAAGGGCTTACCGTTTTCCCTGTTTGTCCCACCTGCATCGAGTGAGGTGCGAAGCCGGCATCCACAGCCGCCCGGGATGCGCCGACGGCGGCACCTATTTTACCTGCGCATGAATCCAGAAGCGTAAAGTTTTCGGCCGAGCCCATAGCCTTTCCACCTGATATTATTATCGAAGCTTCGGTCAGCTCAACGGGTGCATCGGGATTTCTTTTAACTCCCTTGACCCTGATCCGCTCCGGATCGCACGTTGTGTATTGAAACTCAACTATTTCAGCGCTCGATTTCGAAGGGCGGGCCTGTACCGTTTTCGGGCGGATGCTGCAAGCAAAAAGGCCTGGTTCGAATTTGAAAACCGCGGTGATTTTACCCGAAAACCGGGATTTATGAACTTGGCGGGCTGTGAAGTCAACTCGTGTGCAGTCCAGCACCAATGGTATATCCAGTATCGCGGCAATTCTGGCAAGCATATCATTGCCGCGGCGGGTTCCGGCTGCTGCAAGCACATCGGGCTTGAATTTTTTCACCGCCTCCGCCATGGCCGCTGCAGCCCTTTCGAGCCGTTCGTCCAGTCGTATTCCGGGCTCTTTTATGCTGACTATACGGGCCGTTCCGTATTCTTCAAGCACTTCGAGGTGTTTCGATGGATCTTCATCCGCAAGAAACGCAATCACTTCGCAGGACGCATCAGCCCGTGCCGCGGTGATTGCTTCATAACATGAAGTTTTAATTTCGCCTTGGTCTGTTTCTATGATAATGGCAATTTTTGACATTATTAACTCATTTAACTATTTATACTTATTTATTGGTTCGTGTTTGATTCCGCTGGACCGTTACCCGATGCAATCTTTATAATTTGTGCAAGAACCTCGGCTGCTTCCTGTGTGGTTCCGGAAATCATTTCCACACATCTTTCATCAGTAGTCGCTTCGATGCGAACAATCCGGAATCCTTCGCTTCGATGCTCCACGAGGGAGTCGAGCGGGATTTTTTCCAAAGGCTTTTTTCGCGCTTGCATCAGCGCCGGCAGGGTAGGGGAGCGGGGTATATTGAGACCCCGGGCGGCGCCTACCACGCATGGGAGCGATATTTCGATTTCCTCGATCGTGCCGGCTCCGAGCTCGCGCTCTATCCTTAAGCTTTCCCCGGCCATTTCAAAAGCGGTGATTTCGGTAACCACCGGCAGGCCGAGAATTTCGGCCAGCCGATAAGGGGTCTGCATCGCCTCGGTGTCCACCGACCGACTGCCGGTTAGAATCAGGTCAGGAAGGGGGTCGGTGCACATAACCGCAGCAAGTCCGGCGGCGGTAAGCCTGGGGCCGGGGAAGGAAACGCCGGTTTCGACGAGCACGGCCCTGTCCGCGCCGAGGGCGAGCGCGGATCTCAAGGTTTTTTCAGCATCCGTGCCACCAAGGCTCACCGCCGTCACTTCGGTGTCGCCGAGTTCTCGTTTTATCGAAACAGCCTGTTCAATCGCGTATTCGTCGTGGGGGTTTACAACATACTTGTTTCCGGCGTCGCATTCAGCAGACCCGAGGATAGAAACCCGAGCGGCCGTATCCGGAACGTGCTTTACACAAACAAATATTTTCATTGTTCGATACCCTCAAAAAATATCATGCGTTATGGTTTCGTAAAAAGTCAAAACAACCCTGTGCCTCGGGGTCGGGGTCGCTGTGGGCGTCGGTATCGGACGTTGACCGGCGAGTTTTTCGACCCCGATACCATCCCCGCCTTATCGGCGTCGGGGTCGGGATCGGTATCGGGGTCGAAAAGGTCGCCAGTCAACTTCCGA
>JAWOBE010000157.1:0-3494 GCA_046498185.1 Desulfatiglandaceae bacterium
GTAAAAACAAATTACTAGAGGGCTTCATACCATTATGCAAGTACTTAACCGGAAATTACTGATCTCAACTAGGACCCGGGGTTCCCCATCGACTGGTGTGCATAGCACTGGATACCCCTCTCTCCTGCGCAGGGGTTCGTGCGCCCAAAACGGCCTCCCGATTCCCTCCCTCTCGCCCGCAAACGGATAGCCTGCCTTCCTTTTTGGCCTACCGGCCCCCGCTTCTGTAATGGGACGTTTTCTTAACCACAATATGTTGTTTCCATTTTCTCACATCACCGATATTGAAATACCGTTTCAAAAAACGTACGGTAGTCGGCCTGAGGTCATTGGCCGGATTCGGAGCGCCCCACTCGGCCATGGCCGGACGCAAAGCAGGCGCTCAGAGGACAGCGTGAGGGTCTCGAGGTAGCATCCGCATGACGACTTCATCCATGAAGGGAGTGAGAAGAGAGCGAATGTTCAAGGACTGGAATTTTGATGAAATCATCGATCGAACCGGAACCGCCTCCATGAAATGGGAACCCGGCGTCCTGTCAGCGGTGTTCGGAGAGGGCAAAGAGGATCTTCTCCCCTTGTGGGTGGCGGATATGGATTTCAAGTGCCCGACCGTGGTGAGACGCGCCATGGAACAGCGCCTGGCCCACCAGATCTACGGCTACAGCCTAGTGGATCCGGCATATGCCCCGGCGTTGATTTCCTGGTACAAACGCCGCCACCAGTGGGAAATCGATGAGGAATGGATCCTGACGACCCCGGGAATCGTGCCGGCGGCTCACTACATCGTTCAGCGATTCACCCAGCCGGGTGACAAGGTCCTCATCCAACCCCCGGTCTACTATCCCTTCAACCGGGCCATTGAAAACAGCGGCCGCCGGATTCTGGAAAACCCGCTGCGAATTCGTGACGGACACTACCGCATGGACTTCGACGATCTGGAAAAAAAGGTCCGGGACCCCCGGGCGAAGCTGGTCATTCTATGCAGCCCCCACAACCCGGTGGGACGGGTCTGGACGCAGGAAGAGCTCGAGACCTTCGGACAGATCTGTATCCGCCATGGTGTGCTCGTCTTTTCGGATGAGATTCACTGCGACCTGATGATGCCCGGACACCGGCATACCTGTTTCGCATCGATTTCCGAGGCCTTCGCCCGTCACAGCATCACAGGGCTTGCCGCCAGCAAGACATTCAACCTCGCCGGGCTCCAGCAGTCGAGTCTCATCATCCCCGACGCCGGACTGCGGCGGGAGATGGCCGCTCAGATCGAGAACCTCGGGTTTGTCAACGCCATCGGCGGGACCCTCTTCGGGGCGGTTGCCGCCGCAGCCGCGTACAACGGGGCCGAGTCCTGGCTGGATGATCTCATCGTCTACCTGCACGGCAATTTTGAGTATTTGAAAGCGTACCTGGAGACCCACCTGCCCGGGGTCCATGTGTTCGACCTTCAAGGGACCTACCTTCCCTGGGTCGATTTTCGAAAGACCGGGCTGGAGAGTGACCGCATGATACAGGCCCTGGAGGAGGATGCAAAGGTGGGCCTGGACCACGGGAGCTGGTTCGGTGAAAACGGGGCCGGATTCGAGCGGTTCAACATCGCCTGTCCACGGGCGACCCTGATTCAGGCCGTCGAGGCGACGGTGGCCGCCATCCAGAAAAGATCGTCATTCCGAGGCCTTCCATGAGCCTCTATTTTTATGTTTCTGATCCTGGGTCGGAATGCGAGGGTGATCGAGTCAAAGGCAATTTCTGGCAAATGACATGCCGAAGGAGGTCAAGGCGATACGGAGAGAGAGCTTCAGGACATCGCAGAGAGATTGTTCAGGGTTCGAACAGCCATTGATCACATCTCCGGCATCCATAGGTCCACCTTTCTTCGATCCAACCCAGCTCTCCGTTTAGCCAACCGACGACGCTCCCGTTCGGGAGAGCGGGGATCATGCCACCAGGTCCTTCAATCCACTCCGGATCGCCTGTCTTGTCCGCTTCTCCTTTTTTTTCGAAAGAGTCCTTTCATGACGCGGCTCCTTGGGGGAAGTTCTCGAGCTATGAGGGCCATTCTGCCCCAGAAACACAACACCCCATTTCTCGAAATGAGAAACGGGGTTCTGGTAAGGTGGGGACATCGTTCCCTCAATTTCGGGCGCGGACTGCTGGGTCGCCCTCTTAAAGTTCCAATTCAATGTAGCACAAAAAGAATAGAAAAGGTCAATGGTGAAAATGGAATCAAGCCCAGATTTTCACCCTGAGCTGGCCTGCAGGAGAAGGCCCAAAGTGAGGTGGCTAGAGCGGCTATTGTTTTGGAGGAGGTTCGTACAGCCTGGATGAAACCTTGACTTCCAGGGTGCTCGGGAATCGCCGGTATTTCGGAGCAATGCCCGAATGTAGAAAGCACCGTTCGGCTATACGGCTTTCAGAACTGACGTTACAGATGTTCTGTCGTGGCATGTAGTCTCAGGCCAAGTGCCTTCACAACTTTCAGCACTGTAGCGAATTCAGGGTTGCCTTCAGGCGACAGTGCTTTATAGAGGCTTTCGCGGCCGCGCCTCATGGAAACGCCCTGAACGGCTGCCCGCACATCTCACAGGGAATGAGAGTTAGCCGTCCAAAAGGAGCCGGGCGGACATGTATCACAAACCGGCGTTCAGTTTTCGGTTGCCATTCCTACACGGCGGAGGTACTCCAGAAGGCGGTCAGATCCTATGATTTCCGCGAGATACTCGGCTTTGTGGAATTCGGGATCCCCGGAGACAATGGATGAACGGGTCTTGAGGGCCGTGGTTGCTTTTCACTAAACCATGGGAGGTCAAGGTGTTTACGTTTCGGCTCTTTTTTAAAGCAAGCATCCTTTGCGCCGCTTTGAGTGTTATCTGTGGTGTGCTTCTCCCCTATACACCGTCTGCGCAGGCAGCCGACTGGTATGCCAGAGCGGTCATCGGCTATGAGAGTTCCCAATCCGCCGGCTTTTCCGATGATGACTGCACCAGCATAGACCCTCCGGCCCTTTTCGGCTGCGGCACCGGCATAGACGGGCGTCCATTGGGCGCGTATGGGGATTTCGGATCCTTCGCTGTCTTGGATGCGGCTGTAGGCAGAAGGGTCCTGCCGTGGTTGCGGACAGACGTGTCCATCGCCTGGCGACCCAATATGGTTTATTCCGGAGAGGCCAATTTCCTGGGTGTTCCCGGGAACCAGCCGGTTCATTCCACTGCATCCGCCTTCACCGCTATGCTGAATGTTTTCATAGACCTGGTTAATTCGGCCGAAACGCCGTTATCCCGATTTCAACCCTATATCGGAGGCGGAATCGGGATTTCCCATAACCGATTGGACAGCATGACGTACCGCTTTCCGGAACTGACGACCCACAAGATCAGCGTTACTCCGTCGGGAAGTTCCGTGCACCCCGCCTACACCCTGGCGTTGGGGACGGGCATAGTGATCTCCGAGCGCATCTCACTCGACATTGCTTATCGATGGAGCCATCTGGGGCGCGT
>JAWOBE010000159.1:0-8631 GCA_046498185.1 Desulfatiglandaceae bacterium
AATTACGGGGCGGAAATACTGCGCCTCTGGGTGGCGGGTGAAGATTACAGGGACAACATCCGGCTTTCCACTGAAATCCTCCAGCGACTCACTGAAGCCTATCGTCGGATCAGAAACACCTGCAGGTATTTGATCGGAAACCTTCATGATTTTCATCCGGCTGAAAACCGCATACCTTATAATGAGATGGAGGAGCTGGATCGTTTTGCACTGCATCGTCTACAGGAATTGTGCCGCACGGTGCTCAAGGCCTACGACGATTTCGAGTTCCATTTGATCTATCACAGCCTTCACAATTTTTGTGTTCTGGATCTCTCCTCTTTCTATCTCGATATAATCAAAGACAGGATATATACGTCTGCCGCCGACTCGAAAAAGCGAAGATCCGCGCAGACTGCAATGAACGAAATCCTGGAAACGCTTGCACGGCTGATGGCGCCTATTTTATCCTTTACCGCCGATGAACTCTGGAGCTTCATGCCTGAAGATCCCGAACGCCCCGCAAGCGTGCATGCCGATATGTTCATCCCTGTGAAAGAGGAATTCATCGACCCCGAACTCGCTTCCCGATGGGAGGTGCTCCTTTTGGTCCGGAAAGAAGTTTCCAGGGCACTGGAAACCGCCCGAAAGGAAAAGCGCATCGGGCATTCCCTGGACGCCGTGGTGACGCTGGGTTGCTCCAAGGAACTCCTTGATCAACTCACCGCCTATCGAGAGGACCTTAGATCAATCTTCATAGTTTCCTCGGTCGAGATTAAAACGGCCGATCAACTTGAAGGCGTTGTCGAGACTGAAAACTTCCCGGGTTTGAAAATTTTCATTGAACCCTCCGGAGATTCTAAATGTGAAAGGTGCTGGGTCCATGACCCCAATGTAGGATCCAATCCTGACTATCCGACGATTTGCCTGCGTTGTATTGAGGCAATGAAAGAGCAAGATGGAAAGGGGAGATGAATCGACATAAAATCAGGCATTCGGCCGCTTTTCTGCTGATCCTTCTTCTCGACCAGGGAACCAAGCTGGCCATAGTGGCGACTTTACCGCTTTATAGATCGGTTTCAGTGATCCCGGGTTTTTTCAATTTGGTGCACGTCAGGAACAGAGGCATGGCCTTCGGGCTGATGAACCGCCCTGACGGCGGCTTATTTTTCATCTTCCTTGTGGCCGCCAGCATTGCAGCGATAGCCGTTCTCGGTTATTGGTATTTGATACGGGGGGAAAGCCTTAAATTTTCGGTTTCCATCGGCATCTCCTTGATGATCGGTGGGGCGGTCGGCAACCTCATCGATAGAATCCGGCTGGGTGAGGTCGTCGATTTTATCGATCTGTATCTAGGCCCTTATCACTGGCCGGCTTTTAATATAGCGGATATGGCGGTCAGCGGTGGAGCCTTTCTAGTAGCCTTAGGGGTGCTCGGCACCGGTAAATCCCGCTCGGAATAACAGAAGAACCACTTTTTACGACGCCATCAAATAAGGATGTAAGATAAAATGTTCCCTGTTCTCTTCAATATAGGCCCGCTTACGATTCATACCTACGGGGTTTTTGTTGCCATGGGCTTTTTCGCAGGCCTGGGTGTGACGATGCGTCTCGCGCGCACCGAAGGCATCACCCCCGGGCTTATCATGGATATGAGTTTTGTTATTCTGGTAGCCGCCATAGTGGGCTCCAGGGCTCTGTACGTGCTTATGAATCTTTCTTTTTACCTTGAAAACCCAATCAATGCATTCAAACTGTGGGAAGGCGGGCTCGTTTTTTCAGGTGGCCTTGCGGCTTCCGGTCTGGTGATGGCATGGTACATCCACCGGCACGGTCTATCCTGGTGGAAAACCGGAGACCTCTGGGCGCCCGGAATCGCGGTTGGACAGGCCATTGGCAGAATAGGGTGCCTGATGGCCGGCTGTTGCTATGGAAAACCTGCCTATGATCTTCCATGGGCGTTTACCTTCACCGACCCGTCATGTCTCGCACCCACCGGGATCCCTCTTCATCCCACTCAGCTTTATTCCATGATCTCCGGCTTTATTATATTCTTAATTCTCCTGATTATTTTCTTCAGGAGAAAATTTTACGGGCAGGTCTTGATCTGGTTCGTTATTCTGCATTCCACCGCCAGGATATTAATCGAGCGTTTCAGGGGTGATTACCGTGGAGTGGTGTTTGATTCTTCCATTAGCCTCACGCAATTGGTTACCCTGGTTTTACTTTCGGCCGCCGTCGCCGCGCTGGTATTCAAAAAAAGTAAGGCCGGCAGGGAGCGGAAATGAAATCAAAACAATCCGGTTTCGAAACCCGGCACGTGGCGCAGGCTCTTCTTGCAGTCCGCGGAAAAAAACCTTTGATCCACTGCATAACGAATCAGGTTTCGATAAACCTGGTAGCGAATACGGTTCTTGCCGTCGGCGCCTCGCCGATTATGGCTTCGGCTGTTGAAGAAGTTGAACAAATCTCCGCGAAAGCGGAAGCTCTGCTGATTAACACCGGGACGATAACTCCTGATACCGCTGAAGCTATGAGGCTCGCTGCGGGTGTCTGCGCAGACAAGGGAATACCAATAGTCATCGACCCGGTCGGCGCCGGAACCAGCACCTACCGCCGCTGTGTGCTGTATGAACTGATGGAATATGCTTCCCCGGCGGTAATCCGGGCGAACCCAACGGAAATCATCGCGCTCGCCGGAAAGCCCACAGGCGTCGGCGTAGACAGCATTCATAAACCAGAGGATGCTCTTGACGCAGCAAGGGATCTTTCTAAAACGTGGAAATGCCCTGTGGTTGTATCCGGTGCCGTGGACTACGTAGTTAGTGAAAATCAGACGATCTCCATCTCAAACGGCTCACGATTAATGAGCACTGTCACGGGGACAGGATGTGCTGCGGGAGCTTTGACGGCTGCATTTGCAGCGGTCTGCCCCGACCGTGTCCTTGCCGCGGCCAGCGCAACGGCGGTGATAGGCGTAGCAGGTGAACTTGCAGAGGAAAAAGCCGCCGGTCCAGGCAGCTTCCAGGTTTATTTGCTTGACGCACTCTATGCACTCGACTCCGCACTCCTCGACGGCAATATCCGTCTACAGATATTATCCAGCGAATAATTGTGAGGGAAATTTCATGGAGAAACGGTATAAAACCGCATTGACGATCGCAGGCTCAGACAGCAGCGGAGGAGCCGGTATCCAGGCCGATATAAAAACCTTTTCGGCCTTGGGTTGTTATGCGATGTCGGTCATCACGGCACTTACAGCGCAGAACACCACAGGTGTACGAGCTATTCATGCTGTTCCGCCGGAATTCGCGGCGGAACAGCTCGAAGCCATTTTCACCGACATACCGCCGGATTCGGTAAAGATAGGCATGCTTTATTCAGCAGAGCTGATAGAAACTGTTGCACGGATGCTCACCAAATACCTCGCCCGCAACATTGTTTTAGACCCGGTCATGGCGGCTCAAAGCGGGGACAGCCTGCTTAAAGAAGAAGCGGTGGAAGCGGTGAAAACCCATCTTATGCCCATGGCATCTGTGGTTACCCCGAACGTGCCCGAGGCTGAAATACTCCTTGGTTCCCATATAATGAACATCGCAGGCATGGAAAAAGCGGCCAGAGACCTGGCGGAATTCGGAAGCAAAAGCATACTGGTAAAAGGTGGTCACCTGGAAGGCGACGAAAGCACGGACATACTCTTCATCCCCTCCCAGAACCGGCTGGTACATATCCGGGGCATGCGCTTAGACACCCGCAACAATCACGGTACGGGCTGCACCCTGTCTTCGGCTATTGCATCTTTTTTGGCGCATGGCTCACCGATCGAGGAGGCCGTCTTCAAGGCCAAGGACTACCTGACCTCAGCCATGAAAGCCGGCGCCGCCTATGAAATCGGCAAAGGCCACGGGCCGGTGCATCACTTCCACCGACTGTGGAAAACCTTGGGCCAGGGTTAATGGATCAACCCCGGTCGTTTACCCCCGAGCAGGAAGGTCTACTCATTGCCTGACAGGGGTTGGTATCGGGACCGAAAAATTAAACGATCCCTAGGATTTGGCCTCGGTGGCCTCCCTTGCTCTTTCCTTTAAACGTTTCTTCCGCCTACGCCGCCGCCGGTCAAGTTCGCGCCTTCGCTCTATCTTCTTGTGTCTTGCCATTTATTCGCTCCTCCTCTGATTTATCCTTCCATTTCTTTAATAAAATCAACGTTATTTACAAGTTTATCCCGCTTTGCCACCATGATGCCTACTTTTTCCTTGACCTCTGCTATCACATCGGCGGGAGCTTTGCTCAAGAAACCTTCATTTTCTAGTTTTTTACGTGAAAACGCAATATCCTTCTCAAGCTTCTTAATTTCCTTTGTCAACCGCCTTTTTTCCTCCTCGAAATCCATCACGCCTTTCAGCAATACATGGACCTGTATGTGCCCGAAAACAGCAGTCGCAGATGATGGGGGTTTAGACGCTCCGGCATTGAACTCAACATTTTCCACCCTTGCCAGATTCACGATGTGAGCAAGATTTTTTTCGAGCATCCCTTGCTCTTCCGGGTTAGGCGCATCAACGACGACATTAACTTTCGTGGACGGCGGTATTCCGATCTCGCCTCTCACGTTTCGAATCGCAGTGATGGTTCCTCTCAGCAGGTTCATTTCCGCGCATGCAGTCTCATCAACCTCAAACCACGACGGCTCCGGGAACGGGGCCTCCATGATACTTCCGGTGCACCCCGGCAGTTTCTGCCAGATATCCTCGGTGACAAACGGCATAAAAGGATGAAGCAGCGCAAGAATGGCTTTCAGGGCTTTCAGGGAAAACACCGCAGTCGCATTCCGTTCTTCGGGGTCCTTGTGATAGAGACTCAATTTGGCCATCTCGAGGTACCAGTCACAGAACTCATGCCACACAAATTGATAGCAGGCGGTCGCGGCGTCATTGAATCTATACTCATCCAGGGCGACGGTCACTTCGCCGCTTACGCGGTTCAACCCGGCGGAAATCCATCGGTCATGAAGAGTCGCGGGTGGGGTGTCCACCTCCGAAGCCCCGTCGAGATTCATAAGTACAAAGCGTGCGGCATTCCAGAGCTTGTTCACGAAATGACGGTAACCCATTATCCGTTCTTCGGACAACTTCACATCCCTGCCCTGCGCGGCCATCGCGGCCAGGGTGAACCGGAAAGCATCGGTGCCGAATTCATCCATCACCTCAAGGGGATCTATCACATTCCCCTTGCTTTTACTCATCTTTTTGCCCTCTGCATCCCTCACCAGAGCGTGGATGTAAACTTCTTTGAATGGTACCTCTCCAAGAAAATGAATACCCATCATCATCATCCTGGCCACCCAAAAAAAGAGGATATCGAAGCCTGTGACAAGAAGCGAAGTCGGATAGAATGTTTTGAGCTCCGGTGTTTCATCAGGCCAACCCAGGGTCGAAAAAGGCCACAGCCCCGAGCTGAACCAGGTGTCCAGCACATCCTCCTCCTGTCTCAACCGGTCGCTACCGCATTTCGCACATTTGGACGGCGCTTCCATTGCAACCATCACTTCGTTACACTCCATGCAGTACCAGGCAGGAATTCGATGCCCCCACCAGATCTGGCGCGATACGCACCAGTCCCTTATATTGGACATCCAGTCGTAGTAAACCGCTTCCCAGCTGGCAGGAAAAATTCGCGTCCTGCCCTTCTTGACCGCCCGGATCGCTTTTTCAGCCAGGGGCTTGGTTCGGACAAACCATTGTTTGCTCAACAAAGGCTCAATCATCGTTTTACACCGATAACAATGGCCGACCGCATTTTGGTAAGGTTCGATTTTTTCAACCAACCCGGCCTCTTTGAGGTCGTGGACAATTTTATCCCTGCATGCAAAGCGGTCCATCCCGGCGTACGGGCCCGCTTTTTCGTTCATCAAGCCATGTTCGTCTATAACGCTGATGCGTTCAAGCCCGTGGGTATTTCCGATTTCAAAGTCATTTAAATCATGTGCCGGCGTGATCTTCAACGCCCCGGTACCGAAGCCGGTGTCTACATATTCATCGAAAATCACAGGAATCGGTTTGTTTAAAATCGGCAACAGAACAGATCTTCCCGAAAGTCCGACATATCGCTCGTCGTTAGGGTTGACGGCCACGGCAGTATCCCCGAGCAAGGTCTCAGGCCTGGTGGTTGCGATAACCAGGTGCCCCCCCCCGTCTTCAAAAGAATACCTTATATAATATAAAAAGCTGTCCTGCTGTTCGTGCTCCACTTCGATGTCGGCAAGGGCGGTGAGACATCTGGGACACCAGTTTATTATATAGTCGCCGCGGTAAATGAGTCCTTCCTTATAGAGCTGCACAAATACTTCCTTGACCGCGCGGGAAAGGCCTTCATCCATCGTGAAACGTTCCCGGCCCCAATCGCAGCTGCAACCCAGGCGGCGAAGCTGGTTTAGAATCAGCCCCCCGTATTTTTTCTTCCATTCCCACACCAATTCTATGAACTTTTCCCGTCCTATTTGATGCCTGTCGGTCCCTTGGGCTGCAAGGTCTTTTTCGACGACGTTCTGAGTCGCAATCCCGGCATGATCGGTTCCCGGCTGCCACAAAACATTGTAACCTTTCATCCGTTTGTAACGGCACATGATGTCCTGGAGCGTATTGTTGAGCGCATGGCCCATATGCAGGCTGCCTGTCACGTTGGGCGGGGGGATTACGATGCAATAAGGCTCCTTGTCTGACGGAACTTCGGGTGAAAACAAATTACGCTCTTCCCAGTATGTGTACCACTTCCCTTCGGCTTCGGCATGTCCGTAGCCCTTTGCCATAGGCTCGCTTCCCATTGGTGCATCACTCCTTGATTACTGAAATAATCTTGATAAGGGCTTCCGGTCCAGATCGGCTGCAAATCCGAAACCGCCGCCCTGGGGCCCCATAATCAAAGGGGTTGGAGAATCTTCCAACCCCCTGCCGTTCAATCCACCGCATTCCTCAATGATTCATTTTGAAGGCTTTTCTACATTATCCTTTATAGCTTCAATTGCAGCGGTTAAAACCTTTTCGGTGACTCGGGCCACAGTCTCTCTTGTAACCCGTTCTACTACATCTTCAACAACCCTGGCCACAACCGCCTCGAGACGCTTTTCATCGATAGGAGAATATTCTCCAGCGCCGGCATGCCCTCCGTCTTCCATGTATTCGGTAAAAGTGAACTCCTCCTCGGTGTCGTCAAGCAAACCGCTGAAGTCCTCGCGGGGAAGCGTGAAAGATTGAGCATGCTTCACCCCCCCATCGCTTTCACCTGAATCCTTGGCAAACGTAGCCGTTTTGGATTTTTCAGGGGCTTCCGGCCCTTTTTCCACGACATCCGTCAACTCGATCACTGGAACTTCCGTTTCTTCAACCGGCTCTTTCATCGAGCCATTAAATTTGCGTTCGCCATTGCCGCCGGATTGCTGTTCCATAATCTTCGACCCCCATGCCGCCTTAATCGGCCCACATTTTCTGCATGTAACAGATATCACGGTCCTGAATTCTTGTCAACATTTTGAAACTTTACAATAAGATACATCTCGATATCCATTCCATTGTATTCTCGGAAGGTTACCACGGCAGACCGTATGTTTCCCTTTCGCCTCCCCTCCTGCGGGGACACCATATTTTTATGTCGGATTCGATCTCCGGATATCTGCTTGACCTTCAACACAGAGCCTGCTATTTTTCTAAATTGTTTAAGCTTCAAAAGCAGCCGGAACTATCATGATCCCCGGCAGGAAGTTTTCAAAATATCAGGGCGATTAGCTCAGTTGGATAGAGCGTTGGTCTCCGGAACCAAAGGTCGCGCGTTCGAGTCGCGCATCGCCCACCAGTTAAATCAGGGACTTACAGCGTTCAGTTGTGAGTCCTTTTTATAATCTGTGGTCCCGTTTAAGGAATCCATTTTATAGATCATTTTGAAACCTGGCTGTTCCAAATGTGTATCGCATACAGTAAGGGCACGTGGTCCTTGATCCCAGCAGGAACAGCCCCTTTGAAACCATGGCCGATTCCGCTCATAGCATTTCTAAATGTTCGTCCAATTTCGTTCGTCCACCGACTCCAGCGGCTGATACCGTCATGAATTTTCCCTCTGTTGTCGATATACTTTAATTTGCCTACATGGGTATAAAGACCGTGAAGAGGGGGCGGTGCTCTTGTCCGTAAAATATCGGACCTCAGGGAATCCCGCCTTTTGAAATAACTTACGGGCATATTCCTCTTCCGCGTAGGAAAGTGTTGCCGCTTCAATCAGCCACCAGACATTCATCATGCTGAATTCTTTTGTTTTCGGATTAAACGGAAACTGCTCACACCCGCTGAAATACTCATAGTCTTTATAAGGCGGGGCTAGGTTTTCCCAGGTTATTTTGTATGGTGCTTTTTTCATATGTTTCTCACATGACCCTTTCAGGCAATGCCAAACAAAGATTTTGCCCTCAGACAAACCCTGCACTGGTGGGTTAGCCCATTGATTCCGCTGTTGATGCGCCGCGTTACCTTTCAAATTCATTCTTATCGGCAAGCTCATTCAGCTAATAGATGGGTCAAGTCTGCCTTTGTCTCTTAACAATTTTCAACAAGAGTAACCGGCAGACTTGCCCCTTATCTTGTAATTTTACACATTGCCCTTTCT
>JAWOBE010000010.1:0-31553 GCA_046498185.1 Desulfatiglandaceae bacterium
CAATCGACGGATGAACGCAGCCCGGCCGTGACCGCACGCACGGCCAAACGGCATACCGTGTCAGCCCAGCCGAAAACATCCGTGAATACAGAGGCTTCAAAAGCCTCGAACCCTTGTGCAAGAAAAATCAGGACCTTCTTCGGCAATTCAAGTAACCTCCGAACCACCGGTTTTTATTTGCCATAGATTAAAAAACCCGGATGTCAAAGCAAAAATTCTACGGTGCAGGGCTATCCGGGCTGATTGACCCGCCGGGTCCGCTCACAGTGTACTCCTTCGTCCCCCCTTCGTGCTTCAACGTAGCAGACCATGAATCGGTGTCAGCGGATATATCGTCTACCAAATCAACCCCTTTTGAGAAGCTGGAAAATCCCGCGGCTTCAAGATCTGCAATGTCGCTTGCATAGGTGTTATTGTCCGTATAATACACTTCCTGCGCAGTCGCCATATTTTTCGCATCGCTCATTGCAGCTGCGTTGGCGGCACGTTTCCTGTAGTTCGAAAACTGCGGAATTGCAATTGCAGCAAGGATGCCGATGATCGCGACCACGATCATAAGTTCGATAAGGGTAAAACCTTCTTCATTTCTCTTTGGCAGCGTCATCCTCATACTTTTTCTCTCCTCCGTTATTGGAATAAAATAGTTAAAAATTTTATTCGATCTAAAACAAAAAATCTTTCTTAATTAATACAAATGTCATGCCAAAAAAGAAGGAATCATCAAAGTGTTTATTGGATTAATAAGTGTTTGACTTCAGGAAAGATTTAGGAATCGCAAAACCGTCGAAAACTACCGCCAAAATGTCGAGCAAGGCAATTAGGTGCAATTTTTGTCAGGCAACGACCCATTTTTTGGGCACCCCGATAAAGGTAGCGTGCCAGGTGGAGTCAGGCTCTCGATAGTCAAGCCGGCAAAAGAAGCCATGATCCCTATAAAATAGTCGTGATGTGGAAACCAGACCTTTGATTTGGCGAAGGAAGCGTCATCATCAACGGCCGGTATTCGGCATGATTGACTGCCAGACAAGCCTTCCTCCAACAACAGCCGCCAAATTTCGTCCGGTTAACTTCATACCAATAAACGGGCTGTTACAACTCTTTGATAATACCACGGATTCATCGAAGATATAGTCCTCATCCATATCCACCAACGCGATATCAGCCGCCCCTCCTTCCCTGAGAGCACCGCCGGGGACACCTAAAATAGATGCGGGTCTGATCGTCAGTTTAGCCAATGCATCCTCAAGGGGCAGCACTCCCTCTTTTACAAGCGCAAGGGTCAGGGGCAACGCGGTCTGAAGCCCGATAATTCCAAAAGGCGCATCTTTCAAATCCACGCCTTTTTCCGAAGGTGAATGGGGCGCATGATCGGTCGCGATTACATCGACAACACCCTCTGAAAGGCCCTTTTTTACCGCCGAAACATCATCCGCGCTGCGAAGCGGTGGATTCATCTTCGCGTTTGCATTGCATTTTATCACCGCTGTCTCATCCAGCGTAAAATAATGAGGCGCGGTCTCCGCGGTTACCTGAATTCCCTCTTGCTTAGCCCGTCTTATAAGCTCAACGCTTCCCCTGGTGCTTACATGAGCAATATGTACAGGGCAACCGGTGAGTTTTGCAAGCAGTATCTCTCTAAACACCACTATTTCTTCCGAAGCACATGGAATACCGGGAATTCCCAGCCGCTTTGCCACATCCCCCTCATTTATCACGCCCCCCCGCGAAAGCCAATGGTCTTCAGAATGGGAAATAGGCAACAATCCCCAATGGCTAGCTTCTAGAAGAGCCTTGCGCATAAGGGCACTATCCACAACCGTAAAGCCATCGTCCGAAACACCCACCGCGCCCGCGGCTTTCAAGTCTGCGAAATCCGTGAGCGACTGCCCGGCCTGTCCAATGCTCACCGAAGCGATCGGGTATATATGTGCAAAACCTGCCTTTATGCCGGCTTTTCTGATGAATTCAGTGACTTCCACACAGTCGTTGACGGGTTTCGTATTCGGCATGCAGGCAACGGCCGTAAATCCGCCGGCAACCGCCGAAAGCGACCCGCTTGCGATCGTTTCCTTATGTTCTTGGCCCGGCTCGCGCAGGTGAACATGCATATCCACAAGCCCGGGAACCACCACCTTCCCCTCTGCATTGATTTCGACCGCCCGGTCCGGGATCTCAACATCATCCCCCGGAGAATACAATGCGGCTATCCGGTCTCCCTCAGTCAGAACATCCAACCGATCAAACCGCCCGTGAACCGTGTCCAAAACCATCCCACCCCGTATGACCAGGCTCATTTCATCTCCATTTTTGCCCACACATTTCCAGTGTGTCAGAAAGGGTTTTGTTTGCAAATCCTAACGATAAAAAATCCAAGGTCCTTCTGCAAGCTTCACTGCACAAAAAAAACCCCCCGAGCCGTCCATCGGCAGGGGGGGGTCTTCGGACCGCCACTCACTTTTTCTCGTCGGCGCCGGTATTCTCCCCGGGAGATGCCGCCGAGCCTGCCGAAGCCTTAGCCACTTTCGGCTTCTTCTTTTTTCCTTTTTTAGCCTCTTCGCTTTTGCTGACCAACTGAACGACCGAAACAGAAGCACCATCACCCTTTCGCACGCCTTTTTTCACTATCCTGACATATCCGCCCTGCCGGTCCGTGAAACGTCCGGCCATTTCGTCAAAAAGACGATGCGTGACGGCCTTGTCCTGCATATACGATAGGGCCATACGCCGGGAATGAAGATCGCCCTGTTTCGCCAGCGTAATCATCTTTTCGGCCAGCGGGCGTACAGACTTCGCTTTTGCATCCGTGGTCACTATCTGCTCATGCTTCAAAAGGGAGGTTACCATATTACGTAACATGGCCCTCCTATGCGACGTATTGCGCCCCAACTGATTGCCAGCTTTTCTGTGCCTCATTGATCCTCTTCCTCATTCTCTTCATCCCCGCCCGATGGAATAGCCCTACCGGGAGGCGGGAAGTTATCAAGTTTTAACCCCAGCGACAAGCCCATCTCTTCGAGAATAGCCTTAATCTCGTTTAGAGATTTTCTGCCGAAATTTTTAGTTTTGAGCATTTCCGCTTCGGTTTTTTGTACAAGCTCGCCGATCATCGTAATGTTCGCGTTTTTAAGACAATTAGCGGACCGGACCGACAATTCCAGCTCGGATACAGGACGAAAAAGATTCTCGTTGAAATCTTCAACTCCTTCGTCTTCCTCTTCCATCTGTGGTTCTGGCTCTTCCTCGAAATTGATGAACGGCGTCATCTGTTCCTTTAGAATTTTAGCTGCAAACCCCAGTGCGTCTTCAGGAGAAAGACTTCCATCCGTCCAGAGCTCCATCGTAAGTTTGTCGTAGTCCGTAATCTGCCCCACCCGCGAATTCGTAACGACATAATTGACTTTCTCCACAGGAGAAAACGTCGCATCCATCGCTATCACGCCGATGGGCTCCTCGATGTTCTTATTGCGCTCGGCGGGTACATAACCCTTTCCCGCCTTCACGACCATTTCCATATCCAAGGATGCATCTTTGCTCAATGTAGCGATATGGAAATCAGCATTCATAATTTCAACATCCCCATCCGATTCGATATCCCCGGCATTGACCGAACCTTCGCCGTTTCTTTTCAACCGTACGACCGCTTCAGAAACACCAATAAGCCTGGGTCGCACCTCCTTTAAATTCAGGATAATATCGGTCACATCCTCGACAACGCCGGGAATAGTTGAAAATTCATGTTTCACCCCTTCGATTTTCACCGAAACGATAGCGGCACCCTGGAGCGAAGACAACAAAATACGTCGGAGGGAATTACCTATCGTAATTCCGAATCCCCTCTCCAGCGGCTCGCAGGTGAATTTGCCATAGAAACTCGTGGAGCTTCCCCGATCAATATCGACCCTTCTGGGTCTAATCAGCTCCCGCCAATTTCTGCTCTTAAGATCTGCCAAAAGAGCCTCCCCTTATTGACTGGTTTATGAAAGGTGCCCTCAAAATACCAACGACTACTTCGAATACAACTCGACTATCAACTGCTCCTGGATAGGCATCGTGATATCTTCTCTGCTCGGAAGCGCTTTGAAGGATCCTTTAAACTGGTCTTTGTCAACCTCGATCCAACCCGGAATTCCTCGCCGCACCACAGTTTCCAACGAATCAACAATCTGTGGTACCTTTCGACTTTCCTCCCGGACTTCAATAACATCCCCCGGTTTCACTAAAAACGAAGGGATATTAACTTTCCGGCCGTTGACAAGGAAATGGTTGTGTCGGACATATTGTCGTCCTTGAGATCTGGACGAAACAAACCCCATCCGGTAAACCACGTTGTCCAACCGGGCTTCGAGAAATAACAGAAGGTTCGTGCCTGTGATCCCCTTTTGTTTATCAGATTTTCTATAATAGCCCCTGAACTGCTTCTCCAGAATGCCATAGATCCTCTTGACCTTTTGTTTTTCCCTGAGCTGCGCACGGTAATCCGATTGTTTGCCGGCCCGTTTCTGCCCGTGCTGACCGGGTCCATAAGCTCTCCTGTCGAAGGCGCATTTGTCCCCGTAGCAACGATCTCCCTTTAGAAACAGCTTCATATTCTCACGCCGGCACAATCTGCAAGCTGAACCGATGTATCTGGCCAAAATCAATCCTCCTGATCGGTTTCCATCCGGAATACCTTTTCCGACCGCTTTCCACCCCTCGTCCGGAGTGTTCTTAAATCATACCCCCACGCTCGAGACGCGGCCTCATGCATTCTTTTCCTCAATTAAACCCGTCTGCGTTTCGGGGGTCTGCAACCATTGTGTGGGATAGGCGTCACATCCCTGATAACCGAGACATTGAACCCGTCGATCTGGAGCGCCCTCAGCGCCGCTTCTCTTCCCACTCCCGGACCCTTTACACGTACTTCCGCGCTGCGCATACCATGTTCCATAGCAACCCTCACAGCCTCTTTGCAGGCCAACTGCGCAGCAAACGGAGTACTCTTCCTCGAACCTTTGAATCCGGCCCGGCCCGCGCTCGACTGCGATACAACATTACCCGTCAGATCTGTGACGGTTACTACTGTATTGTTAAAAGTGGACTGAATGTGAACTATTCCACTGGGAATATTTTTCTTCTCTTTTTTGACCCTAACCTTCTTACGAGCGGCCTTTGCCATTATCCACCTCTGTTCTTACTTTTTCTTCTTACCCATAACCGCACGCCTAGGTCCCTTACGGGTCCGTGCGTTGGTGCTGGTCCGCTGCCCCCTCACCGGGAGCCCTCTGCGATGCCGAAGCCCGCGATAAATTCCGAGATCCATCAAGCGCTTGATGTTCATCGAAATCTCACGGCGTAAATCACCTTCGACCTTGTACTTTTCGTCTATAATTCGACGAATACCGTTGATCGCATCAGCGGAAAGATCATCGGACTTTGTATTCCAATCCACCCCCGCTTCGTCGAGGATCTTCTGAGACGTTGATCTCCCGATACCGTATATATACGTAAGAGCGATCTCGATCCTCTTTCCCTTTGGCAAATCGACTCCAGCAATTCTAGCCAATCTCTTTCTCCATGTGTCAGTATTCCTAATGACCCGTAAATATAAAGGAGTTCAAAAACATCCAGCAATTATCCCTGTCGCTGTTTATGCCGCGGATTGACGCATATAATCCGCATCACACCATTGCGCCTGATCACCTTGCAGTTTTTGCAAATTTTCTTCACCGAGGGTTTAACCTTCATGACAGCTTCCTCCATTATCACAGGGGTAATTTTAAACCCCAATCATCTCTCGCCGCGGTAAACTATTCTTCCCCGGCTCAAATCATAAGGTGACAATTCGACGACCACCTTATCTCCTGGCAGAATTTTAATAAAATTCTTCCGCATTCTCCCTGAGATATGCCCCAACACCCTATGACCATTTTTCAGCTCCAGCCTGAACATAGCGTTGGGTAGTGTCTCGATCACGACACCTTCAACTTCGATTGCTTCTTCTTTCCCCATAGCCTTTATACCCGGTGCAATCCGTTCTTGGCCTACTTGCTTCGACCAAAACCTTTTTTCATGAAGCCTTCATAATGCCGCGTAAGCATATGCGTCTCGATCTGATTCGTTGTATCCATCGCGACTCCAACTACTATCAGCAACGCCGTTCCACCAAAATAAAACGGCACATTCATCTGATAAATCAAAATCTGCGGCAGGATGCACACTGCAGATACGTATGTGGCACCGGACAATGTAAGCCTTGTCAACACCCTGTCGATATACTCAGCGGTGTTCTTCCCAGGTCTGATCCCAGGGATAAACCCTCCGCTCCGCTTCATGTTGTCAGCCACATCCACCGGGTTGAACTGCACAGCGGTATAGAAATAGCAAAAGAAAAATATAAATGCGACGAAAATAACGTTATATACGATATGTCCAGGATTCAGCGCACCTACGACCCACTGTAACCACGGCAGCTGATCCCTACTCAAAAAATTTGCGATTGTCGCCGGAAACATGATTATAGATGATGCAAATATAGGAGGAATTACGCCTGCAGTATTGACCTTCAAGGGCAAATGCGTACTCTGTCCTCCATACATCCGCCGGCCAACAACTCTTTTTGCGTATTGCACCGGAATCCGACGCTGCCCTCTCTCCACGAATACAATCATCCCAACCACAAAAATCATAAGGCCCACGAGAAGCAGTACGAAAAAAATACTAAGCTCTCCAGTACCTATAAGTCTGAAGGTGTTTCCGACTGCACTTGGAAACCCAGCGATTATACCGGAAAATATAATAAGACTGATTCCGTTTCCGATGCCCCTTTCAGTTATCTGTTCACCAAGCCACATCAAAAAAGATGTTCCTGCGGTAAGGGTAACAACAGTAAGAAGTCTGAAGCCCCAACCACCCGAAGGCACTATCAATGCGCCTCCCGGACTCGTCATATTTTCGAGCCCCACGGCGATGCCGAAGCCCTGAATCACACTAAGAATAACAGTTCCATACCGTGTATATTGAACAATTTTTTTCCGGCCCTGTTCTCCTTCTTTCTTCAACCGCTCCAGGTAAGGCACCACAACCGTCATCAACTGCAGGATGATCGATGCGCTGATATAGGGCATAATACCCAAGGCCATCACTGACATCTGGCTCAGCGCACCGCCGGAAAACATATCGAACAAACCAAAAAGCGTTCCGTGCCGCTCACTGAAAAAAGCTGCAAGCGCCCCCCCGTCGATTCCAGGCGTCGGTATATGGCACCCGATACGGTACACCGCAAGCATCATCAAAGTGAAGAAAATCCGTTTCTTCAACTCCGGTATCCGCGCTATATTCTGGAACCCACCTAGCAATGAACGCCCCCTAAAATCATCCGATTATCTCCACTCTGCCACCGGCAGCCTCTATCTTTTGGCAAGCCGTCCTGCTCGCTCTGTGGACCTCAACAACAAGAGGCGTCGAAACCACTCCGCCGCCAAGCAATTTCACCCCATCTTTCACATTACTGATCAGTCCTGCCTCCCTGAGTGCATTCGTGTCGACATGAGCGTTATTCTGAAATTTATCTAAATCTTTAACATTTATGGTAGCATAATTCTTTTTAAATATATTTGTAAAGCCACGCTTAGGGAGTCGCCTCTGCAAAGGCATCTGGCCCCCTTCAAACCCCGCCTTCGTCCCTCGGCCGGACCTCGAATTCTGACCCTTGTGCCCTCTTCCGGCGGTTTTCCCGTTCCCTGATCCAGGCCCGCGTGCCACTCTTTTTCTGCTTTTTACCGCACCTTTTGCGGGTGAAAGCTCATTAATCCTCATCACAGCGCCCCCCCTGCATTACTCTCCGACCTTGACCATGGAAACAACTTTTGAGATCATTCCACGGATTGCCGGCGTGTTTTCCAGTTCCACCGTTTTATGCAGCTTCGTTAGGCCGAGTCCCCGGAGCGTCGCACGAATTTTCTCGTTTTTTCCAATTCCGCTCCTGACAAGAGTTACTTTTATAGTTCCAGACATAAATTTTTCCCGTCACTTTATCAGTTGATAAGTTCCTCAACGGCTTTACCCCTTCTACGTGCAAACTCTTCCGGCGAGCGAAGCGAGCGCAAACCTGCAACCGTTGCTCGGACTAAATTGTGCGGGTTGTGAGATCCAAGGCACTTAGTCAAAATATTTTGTATGCCAGCAGCTTCCAGCACTGCCCGCACCGCACCACCTGCTATTACCCCGGTTCCCGGCCTGGCAGGCTTCAGCAATACGCGTCCGGCCCCCCACTGCCCGATCACTTCATGAGGAATGCTGGCCTCCCGCAACGGCACTGGTTTCATATCCTTCCGCGCCTTTTCCACACCTTTCCTGATCGCCTCCGGCACCTGGTTTGCCTTGCCCACACCGCTTCCTACAGAACCGTTTCCATCACCTACAACCACAATCGCACTGAAACTGAAACGGCGGCCGCCTTTAACCACCTTTGCAACCCGGTTTATGAAAACTACCTTTTCTACTAACTGGTTCTCCGCTTCTTCTCTAATCAATACCCTGTCTCCTGATTCCAAGAACCTCCAACAAAGGAGGAAAAGCGTTTAGAACTCCAACCCTTGCGCCCTGGCCGCCTCAGACAACTCTTTAACACGACCGTGATATAGAAATCCGTTTCGGTCGAAAACGACCTTCTTGATTCCCTTCTCCAACGCACCCGCGGCAACAGCGGCGCCAACCTTTGCTCCCCCCTTTTTGTTCCCTCCGCTGCCGGCGATCTCCGGCTTTAATTCTCTGCTCAACGAGGAGGCCTCAACGAGAGTTTTTCCAGTTGTATCATCAATAATCTGTGCGTAAATATTCCGGGAACTTCTATAGACACATAAACGCGGCCTTTCGGTAGTACCGCGAATCTTCCTCCGCACCCGCTTTCGCCTCTTAATTCTTGACTCGCGTCTGTTGAAGGCGCTCATATGTCGTCCACCTCACACTTAAAAATTTAAATATAATTTCCATCACCGCAGTCGTTGCCCAGCGTTTCCCTCTTATCAACTTAATTAATTGGGCTTAAGCTCCGGCCTTTCCGGCTTTTCTTCGCACCATCTCTCCGGCATACCTAACCCCTTTACCCTTGTATGGCTCCGGCGGTCTGAACGCTCTGATCTTGGCGCATGTCAAGCCCAAAAGCTCCTTGTCTATCCCACTTACAATCATTTTCCCACGGTCCACTGTAGCATCAATGCCGTCCGGAAGAGGAAACTCCACAGGCTGCGAATAACCAAGATTCAAAACAGCCGTACGACCTTTCATTTCCGCCCGGTAACCGACGCCTACAATCTCCAAAATTTTCTGGAACCCGCTGCTGACACCTGTCACCATATTATCCAAAAGCATTCTCGAAAGGCCATGCACCGACATCGATTCTTTACTATCGTCAAACCGTGTAACGGTTACCGTTCGACCATCGATATCGACCTTAACATTAGGATGAATCCGCCTTCGCAGCTCCCCCTTCGGCCCCTTTGCGACCACCGAATCTCCTTCCAGAACTACGTCGACACCATCCGGTATCGTAATAGGCTTTTTACCGACCCGTGACATCAATTTCCTCCACGATACGTCTTGAAAACTACTTTTATAGCTTCAAATAAAGTTTAGCATGGAAAAGTCTACCATACAGAGCAGACAACTTCCCCTCCGACACCCTGCTCCCGTGCCTGTTTATCCGTGACGAGCCCTTTGGATGTCGAGACTATATTTATCCCGAAACCACCCAGAATGGCAGGAATTTCATCGTGGCGGCAGTACACCCTGCGGCTGGGTTTGCTTATGCGTTTCAATCCCCCTATTACAGGCAGACCATGCTCGTCGTAATTCAAAAATACCCGGATCATTCTGTGCCGACCATCCGAGATGATACGAAAATTTTTTATATAGCCTTCCGCCTTCAAAACCTTGGCTATATTAATCTTCATCCGCGAACCGGGTATATCCGTCGAGTCATGCGAAGCCCTTGCCGCATTACGTATCCTGGTAAGCATGTCGGCTATTGGATCAGTCATTGTCATTTCCGTAACCCCTCGAGAGCTAAGGCGCCCTCCAATCTTTCAAACTACCAGCTCGATTTAACGACACCCGGAATCTCTCCCCTGGAAGACATGTTCCTGAAACAGATCCGGCATATTCCAAATTTCCTGAGGAACGCCCGGCTTCTCCCGCATATGGGGCACCTGTTATAAGCCCGGGTGGTAAACTTTTGTTTCCTCATTGCTTTTGCGATAAGCGACTTTTTGGCCAAAGCTTCCTCCCTTGATCTAGCTTCGGAACGGCATTCCAAGTTGTTTCATCAAGAACATCCCCTCCGTGTCGTTTCTCGCAGTGGTGACAATCGACACATTGAGTCCTTTCGACCCTTCGATCTTATCATAGTCGATCTCAGGGAAAATTATGTGCTCTTTAATTCCGATCGTGCAGTTCCCACGTCCGTCAAACACTTTCGTCGACAGCCCCCTGAAATCCCGAACCCTCGGAAGGCCGATATTGAAAAGTTTGTCGAGAAAATCATACATACGTCCGCGACGCAGTGTCACCATGCACCCTATCGGCATACCCTGTCGAAGCTTAAACCCGGCGATTGAACGCTTGGCTTTAGTCACAACGGCCCTCTGTCCAGCAATAAGAGAAAGCTCTTCAACTCCCCCATCGAGCACTTTTATGTTCTGGATCGCCTCACCCAGTCCCATATTCAGGACAACCGATTTAAGATAAGGCACGGCCATTATGCTCTTATAGTCGAACTCTTTCATCATAGCCGGAACCACTTCCTTTAAATATTTTTCCTTTAATCGAGACAAAGATCCCTCCTCACCCCCACATAACCATTCCCTACAACCGCTATCTATCCATCGGTTCGTTGCATTTTTTGCAAACGCGTACCTTGCTATTATCCTCAAGCGTACGCATTCCTACCCGCGTAGCTTCCGTGCACCTATTACACACAATCATTACGTTCGAAATCTCAATAGGGTTTTCTTTCTCGATGATTCCACCCTGAGCTGTCTGTGCACTCGGCTTGGCGTGTCGTTTGACAATATTCACCTTTTCCACCAGCACTCGGCCCTTATCCGCGTCTATCTTAAGCACGGTGCCAATCTTTCCCTTATCCTTGCCGGTGACTACGATCACCTTGTCGTCTTTTCTTATCCTTGGACGTTTAACTTTCCGCACGGTATCTTCGCTCCCGCTCCGACAGCTCTCCAGTGCTCTAAAGCACTTCAGGAGCCAATGAAATAATTTTCATGAAGTTCTTAGCCCGCAACTCCCTCGCCACGGGCCCAAAAATTCGTGTGCCGATGGGCTCTTTCTGTTGGTTAATCAGCACCGCAGAATTCTCATCAAACTTTATATAGGAACCGTCTTGGCGGCGGATCTCCTTCGCGGTACGCACGATCACGGCCTTCGCCACATCGCCTTTTTTAACTTTTGAATTGGGCATGGCTTCTTTCACCGAAACGACGATAATATCACCAACTGTCGCATATCGCCTTTTGGAGCCTCCAAGCACTTTAATGCACAACACGAGCTTTGCCCCTGAATTATCAGCCACTTTCAATTTAGTTTCAGTCTGTATCATTTTCCCGGCTCCAACAAGTCCCCATCAGGCAAACACCCGACCGGCCCCGCCCAACAATTTTACTACTCTATAGCTTCCCGTTCAATTCTTGAAATCACCTGCCACCGCTTTCTTCTACTGACCGGTCGGCTCTCGATGATTTGCACCTTATCTCCGACACGACACGCACCGTTCGGGTCATGTACCATGTATTTAGCCCTACGTCTCACAAACTTCCTGTAAACACGATGCTTGCTCAATCGTTCGACCAAAACCACCACGGTCTTTTCCATCTTGTCGCTGATAACCGTGCCGAAAAGCTTCCTTCGCGATCCACGCTCTGCCATTACTCCCTCGCCCTATTCATCTGTCCCGGAAACAGCCTTTTCACGAAGCACTGTCTTGACCCTTGCAAGATCACGTTTCGACTTCACGATCATAGCCGTATTCCCAAGCTGCCCTGTGGCTTTCTGAAATCTCAGATTGAAAAGCTCCTCAGACAATTCCCTGGCCCTACCATCAAGTTCGTCCGACCCCAGTTCCCTCAATTCATTCGCCTTCATACTTCCGTGCTCCTGCTCACAAATTTGGTCGCAAACGGTAGTTTATGCCCGGCGAGCCGGAACGCCTCACTGGCCACATCGGCATCAACGCCTTCCAGCTCATAAAGCATTCGCCCAGGTTTAACGACGGCAACCCAACCCTCAGGCGCGCCTTTCCCTTTTCCCATCCTGGTCTCGGCCGGCTTTTTACAGACCGGTTTGTCAGGAAAAACCCGGATCCAAACCTTTCCACCACGCTTTACATGACGCGTTACGGCGATTCGCGCTGATTCGATTTGATGAGCACTCATCAATCCGCATTCAAGGGCCTGCAAACCGAAATCACCGAACTCCAAACTTGAACCACGCAAAGCCTTTCCCCGCATTCTTCCCTTTTGTTTTTTACGATATTTTACTTTCTTTGGGCTTAGCATTGGACGATCCTGTTAGCTAATAATTAAAAATTACTAATCTTATCATCGCTTTTCAGGCAATATTTCACCTTTAAAAATAGTCACTTTAACACCGATGACGCCATAAGTCGTAAACGCTTCTGCAAATCCATAGTCGATATCCGCGCGCAGGGTGTGTAGCGGTACCCGCCCTTCCCGATACCACTCACGTCTTGCCATTTCCGCTCCCCCGAGCCTCCCTGCACAAGAAATCTTGATACCGAGTGCCCCAAGCCTAAGCGCTGAAGTCACCGCCTTTTTCATCACGCGCCTGAAGGCCATCCTTCTAACCAGCTGCATCGCCACGTTTTCAGCCACCAGCTGTGCCTCCACCTCGGCCTTCCTGACCTCTTGGATATCGATTATTATTTCCCGTTTTATATGATTCTCGAGATCCTTCTTCAGCTTCTCTATCTCGGCGCCCTTCTTGCCGATTATTATACCCGGCCGGGCAGTATGAAGCCGAATCCTTACTTTATTTGCAGCGCGTTCGATCTCTATTCTTGCTACACCAGCCTGACTCACACGTTCTTTCAAAAATCGCCGGATGCGATGGTCCTCGTAAACGTACTTGCTGAATTCCCTGCCGCCGAACCAGCGTGAGTCCCAATTTCGATAGCTTCCCAATCTAAAACCGATTGGATGCACTTTTTGTCCCAAGATTAACCTCCACTAATATGAATAGTACCGTCGCAAAAGGGATTTATTCTTATTTACAATTCATCCAGAATCACCGTCAAATGACTTGTTCTTTTCCTAATCCTGGTAGCCCTGCCCTGTGCGCGGGGACGCCACCTTTTAAGCGTGGGTCCCTCGTTTCCATAAATTCTTTTGATATACAAAGAATCAACATCAAAGCCATTGTTGTGCTCCGCATTCGCCACGGCAGAGTCTATAACCTTTTTTATAAACCTTGCGCTCTTCTGCGGAGCGTATGCCAGCATAAGCAGAGCATCCTCAACCCTCTTGCCACGTACTTCATTCATTAGCAGCCTGGCTTTTCTTGGTGATATTCTAACAAAACGTGCTTCAGCTTTTGTCTCCATGACAGTCATTTCTCCGGATCCAGCAAACAGCCCTTACTTCTTTTTGCCTTTCAATTTGGATTTCTTATCACCGGCGTGGCCAAAAAAAGTCCTAGTCGGTGCGAACTCCCCGAGCTTATGCCCGACCATATCCTCGGTGACGAATACTGGAAGGAATTTTCTGCCGTTATGAACGGCAAATGTGACCCCAACGAATTCTGGCAAAACAGTCGACCTCCTGGACCAGGTCTTTATGATTTTTCTACTCATCGTCTCGTTGGAGACCTGAACCTTCTTCATCACATGGTCATCGACGAAAGGCCCTTTTTTAAGCGATCTTGGCAAAACCCTTCCTCCTTCTACTGTCTTCGCCTGGCAACGGCCGTAAATTCAACGAAATCAAATAATTCCCAAATAAAATCTAAATACCCCAACGCCGCTACTTTTTACCTCTCCTCCTGATAATCATCCTGTCGCTGGCCTTTTCTACCCTGGTCCTGTACCCTTTTGTCGGCACACCCCAAGGTGTAACAGGATGACGTCCTCCAGAGGATTTCCCTTCTCCACCGCCGTGCGGGTGATCTACCGGGTTCATAGCCACACCCCTGACGCTCGGTCGTTTGCCGAGCCATCGGTTTCTACCGGCCTTCCCTATGGATTTTTTCTCATGCTCAAGGTTTCCCACCTGCCCGACGGTAGCTCGGCAATCGAGGTGAATCATCCTCACCTCACCTGAAGGCAACTTTACCTGTGCATATTTACCTTCTTTCGCCATGAGCTGGGCTGACCCTCCGGCGCTCCTGACAAGCTGCCCCCCGTGTCCTATATGAAGCTCTATATTATGCACGTGAGTTCCCAAGGGCATCTCTCTCAACGGTAGAGAATTTCCTACGCGGATCTCGGCCCCGAGCCCAGACATAACTTTATCACCCGCCTTCAGATGATTAGGCGCAAGCATATAGCGTTTTTCCCCGTCGGCATAATGAAGCAAAGCTATCCTCGCTGAACGGTTAGGATCGTACTCTACTGACGCCACGCTGGCGGGAACCCCGTCCTTGTTGCGCCTGAAATCGATAACACGGTATTTGCGTTTATGACCACCGCCTCTGTGCCGTGTCGTGGTCCGTCCAAAAGAATTCCTTCCACCCGATTTCGGCAGAAACTTTACGAGGCTCTTTTCAGGGGTACCCCGCGTTATCTCCTCAAAATCCGAATATCCCTGAAACCTTCTACCTGGTGATGTTGGCTTACTTGTTTTGATGCCCATAATTACGACTCCGTGAGTTTCCCGTATTCCCGGAAAACCTACATTCCTTCAAAAAACTCCACTTTTTCACCTGGTGCCAGACGAACGACCGCCTTCTTCCAATCCGGCCTTTTCCCTAAATTTCTTCCCATCCTGCGGCTCTTTCCCCTTACATTCATCGTTCGCACGTCGACGACCTTGGTCTTCAGCAGTTTTTCCACCGCTTTGCGTACCTCGATCTTGTTTGCTCCGGGATGAACCTTGAAAGTCACCTGGTTGGAAGATTCCTTCTGCACGGTGGACTTTTCCGTTATCCGTGGCTCTTTTATTATTTGATAAATGTCCACTATGAAACCAATGCCTCCTGAAGCTTCTCTACCACTGACTTATCAATCAGCAAATGATCATGGGTAAGGATGTCATAAACGTTAATCCCCTCGGCCTTCATAACCTTAACCCATGGCACATTCCTCGAAGACCGGTCAAGGCCTTCCTCCATCTCTGGAATTACAATCAAGGCTTTTCT
Organism: Desulfatiglandaceae bacterium; assembly: GCA_046498185.1. Classification (GTDB taxonomy): domain Bacteria; phylum Desulfobacterota; class DSM-4660; order Desulfatiglandales; family Desulfatiglandaceae; genus CAYXDR01. The sequence continues at coordinate 15,358 of JAWOBE010000010.1, forward strand.
AACATCGAACTTTTTAATCGCCCCAGCGAAAGTCTTGGTTTTCCCATCTGGGATGGAAAATCCGTCAACTACAATCAGCTTCTCTTCCCCCAGCTTATCACTTAGGGCCATACGCAAAGCACTTTTGCGGACTTTCCTGGAAACTTTTCGATCATAACTTCTCGGCTGAGGACCGAACGCCACTCCTCCACCGCGTCTTATCGGCGCGCCTGCATCCCCAACTCGGGCTCGTCCGGTTCCCTTCTGGCGCCACAACTTTGCACCGGAATGGTCAACATCCGAGCGACCCTTGACCGCAGCTGTTCCCGCCCTACGCCGCGCCAGCTGGGCTATCACCACTTCGTGAAGGACATGTTTTTTAACCGGCACTGCGAATACCCTTTCGGACAGCTCCAGTTCGCCTACCTTTTCCTTCTCCAGATTATACACATCAACTACAGCCATTTCGCTTTCGACCTTCCTACCTCGCCTATAAAACCTTGGCGATCTCGATCAATCCGTTCTTGGCCCCAGGTACAGAACCTTTAACAAGAACCACGTCCATTTCGGGTCTGACATCTATCACGGTCAAATTCTTTACTGTGGTTCTCTGGGAACCCATTCTGCCGGGCATTTTTCTGCCTTTGTATACACGGCCTGGAGTTGCACTACACCCTATCGAACCCGGGACACGATGAGATCTGCAACCATGCGTATCACGTCCCCCGGCAAACCCCCACCGTCTGACAACACCGGCGAAACCTCGACCCTTGCTTTTTCCAGCAACGGTGACGATATCACCCGGCTCAAAAACATCCGATGTCAGTTCCTGGCCCAGTTCGAAAGCATCCGGGTCATCGACACGAATCTCCCTTAGATGCAAAAAGCATTTACCATCCACCGCCTTGAAATGTCCCTGCAGCGGTTTATTCGTTCTACGCTCCTTTTGCGGATCAAATCCAACTTGAATGGCATTGTAGCCGTCCTTGTCGACCGACTTCTTTTGAATCACGACGCACGGCCCCACCTTTAAAGCCGTTATCCCGACACTCTGCCCATCTCCGATAAAGAGCCTTGTCATACCAAGTTTCTTGCCGAAAAGCCTTTTGACCATAATGCAGATACCCCCGCACCTCTCCGTCGGTTCCGTTACAGAGCCTTAACTTCTACGTCCACACCGGCGGCCAAATCCAATCTCATGAGGGCATCGACCGTCTGCTGCGTGGGCTCCAGGATGTCGAGCAGGCGCTTGTGGGTCCTGATCTCGAATTGTTCCCGCGATTTCTTGTTCACATGCGGCGAGCGCAACACGCAGTATTTATTAATGACGGTGGGCAATGGTATCGGCCCTGCCACCCGCGCTCCGGTTCCCCGCGCTGTTTCAACGATTTCCATAGCTGATTGATCCAACAGCTTGTGGTCGTATGCCTTTAAACGAATTCGGATCTTCTGATTAGCCATCATTGCCTGATTCTTTCTATTCGATGATCTCGCTTACTACTCCGGCTCCGACCGTCCTGCCGCCCTCACGAATCGCGAAGTTAAGCTCCTTCTCAAGCGCTATCGGCATTATAAGACTGATCTCAAGCGAAACATTGTCCCCCGGCATCACCATCTCTACCCCTTCCGGCAACGTTACCACTCCCGTAACATCCGTCGTCCGGAAATAAAACTGCGGGCGGTATCCATTGAAAAAAGGTGTATGCCGACCACCTTCCTCCTTCGCCAGTATATACGCCTCAGCCTTGAACTTCGTGTGAGGCGTTATCGACCCGGGCTTCGCAACCACCTGGCCACGCTCAACCTCATCACGCTTCGTTCCTCGAAGCAACACCCCTATATTGTCGCCGGCTTGACCCTGGTCAAGAATCTTACGAAACATCTCAACCCCGGTGCAAACCGTCTTCATCGTCTTCGTTATGCCAACAATCTCAACTTCCTCTCCAACCTTGACCACTCCACGCTCAACACGACCCGTCACAACCGTTCCTCGTCCCGATATCGTAAAAACATCCTCTATCGGCATCAAAAACGGCTTGTCCGTGTCCCTCACAGGCTCAGGTATGTAACTGTCAACCGCTTCCATCAATTCAAATACACACTTCGCCTCTTCCGAGTTCGCATCATCCGACTCCAGTGCCTTCAAAGCACTACCCCTGATTATCGGTATATCATCCCCGGGAAATTCATACTTCGTAAGAAGCTCCCTCAGCTCAAGCTCTACAAGCTCTATCAACTCCTCATCATCAACCATGTCACACTTGTTCAAAAATACTACGATACTCGGAACACCAACCTGACGAGCCAATAAAATATGCTCCCGCGTCTGAGGCATAGGACCATCATCCGCCCCAACGACCAGAATAGCACCGTCCATCTGCGCAGCACCCGTGATCATGTTCTTGATATAATCAGCATGACCCGGACAATCCACATGCGCATAATGACGATTCGCTGTCTCGTACTCAACATGCGCCGTCGCTATCGTTATTCCACGCGCCTTCTCCTCAGGCGCCTTGTCTATCTGATCATACGATACATAACTCGCCATCCCTCGGCTCGAAAGATGCTTCGTAATCGCCGCCGTCAACGTCGTCTTCCCATGGTCTATATGCCCTACCGTACCCACGTTTACATGCGGCTTCGTCCTCTCAAATTTCTTCTTCGACATCTCCATCCTCCTCGACGCCTCCGAAAATCTCCGTGGCGCAATAATCACAATATCGGGTCTAGAAATCATTTCCGTGCGGCCACAAGGCTTTCACCAAGCCGCCCAGTCGCAGTCTACCAACGGTAATGCGCAAAAGCCTTGTTCGCCTCGGCCATCCGGTGCGTATCTTCTTTCTTCTTTATTGCAGCGCCCCGGCCGTTAAACGCATCTACGATTTCCCCGGCAAGCTTGGAATCCATGTTTTTCTCTCCACGTTGCCCGGCATATGAAATAATCCAGCGGATTCCGAGAGCCTGCCTCCTGGCCGGCCTGACTTCGGTCGGGACCTGATATGTAGAGCCCCCAACCCTCCGAGACTTAACCTCAACCACAGGCTTTACATTATCAAGCGCCTTTTTGAAAACACCCAAAGGATCCTGTTTCGTGCGCTCACTCACGGTGTCGAGCGCTCTGTAAAGCATTGACTGAGCCACACTCTTCTTTCCGCCCTTCATCAGGTTGTTTACGAACTTGGCCACAAGTTCGCTGCCGTACCTGGGATCCGAAGCAATCCTTCTTTTGCTTACAACTCTTTTCCTTGGCATACGTGTTCTCCACCATCCGCCGGACAGGAACATCTCCCCGTCCATGCATACTGTCTATAAGCTCTTCGGCTTCTTCGCACCGTATTTGGATCTACCCTGACGCCTGTCTCCGACGCCTGTCGTATCCATAGTACCCCTCACTATATGGTACCGCACGCCCGGAAGGTCTTTGACCCTTCCTCCCCGTATCAATACCACCGAATGCTCCTGCAAATTATGCCCCATCCCCGGAATATAGGAAGTGACTTCGATTCCATTCGTCAACCGAACCCTGGCCACTTTTCTCAATGCGGAGTTCGGCTTTTTGGGCGTTGAGGTATAAACTCTTACGCATACACCGCGTTTCTGGGGAGCACCCTGAAGGGCAGGTGTTTTCACTTTCTTCCTGGGCTTGCTCCGGCCCGTTCTCACAAGTTGATTGATAGTAGGCATACCACAAATCCTCACATCTCGATTACGCCGGCGCCATCCCTTACAGGGCTCCTGACAGCCGATTTCACAAAATCTCTTCTTTTACTTTCATTCAATCTGTTTGTCAAGAAATTTTCAATCGAACTCAAATTTTTATTCCGCCAATCCAAGCTCAATATCGCGGTAACTACGTAGACCGGTTCCAGCCGGGACCAGTCTACCCATTATAACGTTCTCCTTCAGGCCCTTCAGGTGATCAACCTTACCGGCCACGGCCGCATCGGAGAGTACCTTTGTCGTTTCCTGGAAAGAAGCAGCCGAAATAAAACTTTCCGTCGTCAGCGAGGCTTTGGTGATGCCGAGGAGCAAAGGATCCGCGGTCGCAGGTTGCTTTCCCTGTTCTATCAACTTATCGTTTTCTTCTTCGAACCGCCACTTTTCTACGTGCTCCCCTATCAGGAAATTAGAATCGCCAACCCCCGTGACATTAACCTGGCGGAGCATCTGCCTTACTATCACCTCGATATGCTTGTCGTTTATTTTCACTCCCTGCAGCCGGTAAACTTCCTGCACTTCGTTTACCAGGTATTTGGCCAAATCTTTGACACCCCTGATCCTCAGTATGTCGTGAGGATCCGCCGATCCGTCCATCAAAGCCTCACCCGCACGGACATAGTCCCCCTCGAGCACACTGAGATGCTTGCCACGCGGCACAAAGTAATTCACCGACTCACCCACTTCCGGGGTAATGGTCATTTTTCGTTTACCCTTAGTGTATTTGCCGAATGATACCATTCCGTCTATTTCGCTGATTATTGCGGTTTCCTTCGGCTTTCTAACTTCAAAAAGCTCCGCTACACGGGGCAGGCCCCCGGTAATATCTTTTGTTTTGGTGGTCTCACGAAGAATCCTGGCAAGCACGGTACCCGGGCCGACCTTATCTCCTTCATTCACCATCACGACCGCGCCTACGGGCAAAGGATAACTTGCTTTCGCCTTTTCACTGCCGGGCAACGACGCGGTTTTTCCGGTGCTGTCTTTGATCGATATACGGGGACGAATATCAACATCATGGAATTCAACGATTACACGGCTGATTTTGCCGGTCACCGGGTCTCGCTTCTCCTGCATGGTTGAGCCTTCCATGATATCCCCGAATTTCACTGTTCCTTCCACCTCAGTCATAATTGGAATAGTGAAAGGATCCCACTCGGCCAGGGCCTGATCAGGAGTCACTTTGCCGCCGTCATGAACTTTGAGGTTCGCACCATAAATAATCGGATATCTTTCGACTTCCCTTCCGCCTTTACCGATGATCGCGATTTCCCCGTTTCGGTTCATTGCGACCAGCGTTTTATCCAATTTTTCGATGGTTTTCAGGTTTATAAACCTTACTTCCCCTTGGTTGCGCGGATGTATTGTTGTCTGCTCGACTCGTTTGCTGGCTGTTCCGCCGATATGGAATGTTCTCATTGTCAGCTGAGTCCCTGGTTCTCCAATCGACTGTGCAGCTATTATCCCCACTGCTTCGCCTATATTAACCTCGCGGCCGTGGGCCAGATCCCTTCCATAACACTTTTTGCAGACACCCCGCTTCGCCTCGCAGGTAAGGGCTGAACGGATCCGTACCCGCTCAATTCCAGCCGACTCAATCTTCTTGACCTTATCTTCGTCGATTTCCTCGTTGGCCTTCACAAGTACTTCACCGGTCAACGGATCGTAAATATCCTGAAGCGCAATACGGCCGAGTATCCTTTCACCCATCCTCTGAAGGACCTCACCTCCTTCAACCAGCGAATCAACCCAGATACCGTCCAAGGTGCCACAGTCTTCTTCTGTTACAATGCAATCCTGAGCAACATCCACCAACCGCCTGGTCAGGTATCCGGAATTGGCTGTCTTTAAGGCGGTGTCGGCAAGCCCCTTACGTGCACCGTGAGTCGATATGAAGTACTGGAGAACAGTGAGCCCTTCCCTGAAATTGGAAGTTATCGGACTTTCGATGATCTCCCCGGAAGGCTTGGCCATCAATCCCCGCATACCGGCAAGCTGGCGCATCTGATCTTTGCTGCCCCGGGCACCGGAATCGGACATCATGTAAATTGCATTGAAGCTGCTCGTTCTGGCTTCCTTGCCATCCGCCCCTGGGACTACATCTTCGGCAATTTCCTTCATCATTTCGGCGGCCACGTCTTCAGTGGACTGAGCCCAGATATCCACGACCTTATTGTATTTTTCCCCATCGGTTATAAGGCCGCTTGTATACTGGTTCGATATCTTCTGAACCTCCTCTTCCGCCTTTGCAATGATCTCTGCCTTCCGCTCTGGAATTACCATATCCTTCATTGCGATGGAGATGCCCGATAGTGTAGCATAGCGATAGCCTACGTCCTTCAGGCGATCGGCCAGTATAACGGTAGCCTTTATCCCCGCTCTGCGATAAGATTCATCAATCAAGCTCCGGAGTTCTTTTTTGGTCAACACCTTGTTGACGCTGGAAAACGGCAACTGGTCTTCCATAACTTCATAAAGAAGAGTCCTCCCCGTCGTAGTATCCCGAAGTGTCCCGTTTATCCTGACCTTGATTGCTGCGTTGAGGTCAAGCTCACCTGAATCGTACGCCATCCTGACCTCACGGACACTGGCGAACACCTTGCCCTCCCCTTTTGCAAAGGGTCTATCGCGAGTCATAAAGTATATCCCGAGCACTATATCCTGGCTGGGGACAATTATAGGCTCACCATTTGCCGGAGACAGGATGTTGTTCGTCGACATCATCAACACCCGCGCCTCAATCTGGGCTTCGATCGACAACGGCACATGAACCGCCATCTGGTCACCATCAAAGTCAGCGTTGAACGCAGTACATACCAGGGGATGGAGCTGTATCGCCTTTCCCTCGATCAAAATCGGTTCAAAAGCCTGAATCCCGAGACGGTGAAGCGTCGGCGCCCTATTAAGCAGAATACAATATTCTCTGACAACTTCATCAAGTGCATCCCAGACATCGGAGGTTTCGCGTTCTACGAGTTTTTTCGCAGCTTTTATAGTCGAAACCAGCCCCTTTTCATCGAGCTTATTGTAAATAAAAGGCTTAAACAGTTCCAAAGCCATCTTCTTTGGAAGTCCACACTGATGAAGCCTCAGATCCGGGCCTACCACAATCACCGACCGACCTGAATAATCAACGCGCTTTCCGAGCAGGTTCTGGCGGAAACGCCCCTGTTTTCCTTTCAACATATCGCTGAGAGACTTGAAAGGACGCTTATTGGCCCCTGTCACGACCTTTCCCCGGCGCCCGTTGTCAAACAGGACATCCACGGCTTCCTGGAGCATCCGCTTCTCGTTCCGGACTATAATATCCGGCGCCTTGAGTTCGAGCAGCCGCTCAAGACGGTTGTTGCGGTTTATCACTCTTCGGTATAGATCGTTGAGGTCGGACGTAGCAAATCGTCCGCCGTCAAGTGGCACCAGCGGCCTGAGATCCGGAGGCAGAACCGGGATTACATTCATTATCAACCATTCAGGCTTGTTCTTGGATTCCCTGAATGCCTCTATAATCTTGAGCCTTTTCGCGAGCTTCTTCCGTTTAGCCTCGGATTTCGCCCCGATCATCTCGACCCTGAGTGTATTGGAAAGTTCCTCCAAATCGAGGCTCTTCAGCATCTTCTGTATCGCCTCGGCCCCGATACCAACTTCAAAATCATCCCCATAGTCCTGGCGGGCCTGGTAAAGCTGCTCATCGGGCAGAATCATACCGGCTGTCAGCGGAGTATCCTTGGGATCTATTACGATGTAACCTTCAAAATAAAGCACTCGCTCCAAGTCTTTCAGCGTGAGATCCAGCAGGTTCCCAACCTTTGAAGGCAGGCATTTCAGGAACCAGATGTGCGCCACCGGCGCCGCAAGTTCTATATGCCCCATGCGTTCACGGCGAACCTTCGACTGGATAACCTCTACACCGCATTTCTCGCAGACGATTCCGCGGTGTTTCATTCGCTTATATTTCCCGCAGTTACATTCGTAGTCCTTTATAGGTCCAAATATTTTCGAACAGAAGAGCCCATCCCGTTCAGGTTTGAACGTTCTGTAATTTATTGTCTCCGGCTTCTTGACTTCACCGTATGACCATTCCTTAATTTTCTCCGGCGATGCCAGTGAAATTCTCACAGCATTGAAACTTGACGGATCTTTTGGTTTTGTAAAGAAGCTGTATAACTCTTCCAATGCTTCTCTCCTTGTATTTTGTTCTATCAGCCCTTGGTGTCCTCGAAAAGCTGCAATTCGAGGCCAAGGCTCTGGAGTTCCTTAATAAGTACCTTGAAAGATTCGGGCAGACCGGCCTCCAGCACGTTGTTCCCTTTGACTATTCGCTCGTACATCCGGGTTCTTCCGGCCACGTCATCGGATTTGACAGTCAAAAACTCCTGCAGGGAATAAGCCGCACCGTAGGCTTCCATGGCCCATACCTCCATCTCGCCAAGCCTCTGACCGCCGAACTGTGCCTTTCCGCCCAGAGGCTGCTGGGTAACGAGGGAATAAGGCCCGATCGATCGCGCGTGAAGTTTATCGTCCACCAAATGGTGAAGCTTCAGCACATACATCATGCCAACCGTTACCTTTTGGACGAAAGGCTCACCGGTTCTTCCGTCATACAATGTTGTCTGACCGTCCACCGGTAAACCGGCCTCCGCCAGGCACTCCATTATCTCATCTTCCTCTGCTCCATCGAAAACCGGAGTCGCCATCGGGACGCCGTCTTTAAGTAGACTCGCTTTTTCGATCAATTCCCGATCTGATAAATTTTCGAAATTTTCCTTATATTCGTCAGAGTTGAAAACCCGCTTCAATTTCGCTCTGAGCTCTTCACTGTCCGCTTTACGGACGAGTTCCCCTATCTGATGACCAAGTTCATGGGAAGCCCAACCCAGGTGCGTCTCCAACACCTGTCCGACGTTCATACGGCTGGGGACGCCAAGTGGGTTCAAGACCACGTCAACCGGTGTGCCGTCAGCGAAATACGGCATATCTTCAATGGGAAGTATTCTCGACAAAACACCCTTGTTTCCATGGCGGCCGGCCATTTTATCACCAACAGACAATTTTCTTTTCACCGCCACGTAAACCTTCACCATCTTGATTACACCGGGAGCCAGCTCGTCGCCGAGGCTCAGACGTTCAATTTTGTCTTCAAACACCTTGGTTATGCGCGTGACCTTCGTGGAGTAATTTTTTACTATACGCTCCATGCGTTCGATCACATCCATCGGAGCCTTCACATCGGCTCCAGCCCATCCCTCCAACGAGATCATTTTGATGTCTTCTTCAGTGATTTCCTTATTGGCGGCTATCAAGACCCGCCCTCTTCCTCGGCCTTCCAGCAGGTTCGTCTTGAGCTTTTTCCCAACAAGAATTTCTTTCAGGCTTTCCCTGGCGCTTCGACCGATTACATCGATTTCATCGGCCAGATTCTTCTCAAGCCTCGCGGTTTCTTCAGTTTCGATTTCCAGGCTTCTCGCATCCTTTTCCACACCCCGCCGAGAAAACACCCTGGCATCAATGACAATCCCCTGAACACCAGGTGGCACCCTGAGTGAGGAGTCTTTGACATCCCCGGCCTTGTCGCCAAATATCGCCCTCAAAAGTTTTTCTTCCGGCGATAGCTGGGTTTCACCCTTCGGGGTGATTTTCCCGACCAAGACATCACCGGCCCTGATTTCTGCTCCAATTTTTATGATCCCGCTTTCATCCAGGTTTTTGAGGGCCTCTTCACCCACGTTCGGAATATCCCTGGTTATCTCCTCTTTACCGAGTTTTGTATCACGGGACATAACCTCGAATTCCTCAACATGAATCGAGGTATATACATCTTCCTTCACCACCCTCTCGCTGATCAAAACCGAGTCTTCGAAGTTATATCCGCCCCAAGACATAAAAGCGACCATTACGTTTTGACCAAGCCCAAGTTCACCCAGCTCCGATGACGGACCATCCGCTATGATTTGCCCTTTTTTGACAGTATCTCCAATTTTAACGATCGGTTTTTGAGTGTAACAGCTGTTCTGGTTGGAGCGTTTGAATTTAATCAGCTTATAAATCTCGACCTCTGTGTCGTCCGTTTCTCCTCCGCTGGAACGTATAACGATCCTCGATGCATCCACATCCTCCACCACCCCGTCTTTCCTGGCAGCCACCGAAATGCCCGAGTCTCTGGCGATAACACGCTCTATTCCCGTTCCCACGAGCGGAGCGCTTGACCTCAACAAAGGCACGGCTTGCCGCTGCATGTTCGACCCCATCAGTGCTCGGTTTGCATCGTCATGTTCAAGAAACGGAATCAGTGAAGCGGAAACACTCACCAACTGGTCCGGTGACACATCCATGTATTTCACTTCTTCCACCGGCACCTTCGCCGCTTCGCCGCCTATCCTCACCGCTGCATCCTCTCTTATGAAGCGGCCCTCGTCGTCCAGCGGCGCATTTGCCTGCGCTATGGGGAATTCCTTTTCATCCAGGGCCGAAAGATACTCTATGTTATTGGTAGCTATAGCGTCGTGGACCTCCCGGTAAGGGGTTTCTATAAACCCATATTCGTTCACCGTTGCATATGTACTGAGAGATACGATAAGCCCGATATTCGGCCCCTCAGGAGTCTCTATCGGGCAAATTCTACCATAGTGGGTCGGATGCACATCACGAACTTCAAATCCTGCGCGCTCCCTGGTCAACCCCCCGGGGCCCAACGCGCTCAAACGCCTTTTGTGGGTCACTTCGGAAAGCGGATTGGTCTGGTCCATGAACTGCGATAGCTGGCTGGTTCCGAAAAATTCCTTCACCACAGCTGAAGCGGGTTTGGCATTGATCAAGTCATGAGGCATCAAAGCTTCAACTTCCTGAAGGCTCATACGTTCCTTTATCGCACGCTCCATTCTAACAAGGCCGATCCTGTATTGATTCTCGAGCAACTCACCTACAGCTCGCACACGCCTGTTCCCCAAGTTATCGATATCATCTACCTGGGCTTCGGCGCTTTTCAGCCTTATCAACTCCCGCACGGTTTCGATTATATCTTCTTTTGAAAGAACTCTTTGCTCTAAATCCGTATTGAGACTAAGTCGATAATTAAGCTTTAACCTACCCACTGTGGATAAATCGTACGTATTCAAATTAAAAAACAAATTATTGAAAAATGTATTTGCAACTTCCGGCGTCGGCGGGCTGCTGGGCCTCATTTTCCTGTATATATCCAAAAGCGCCTCGTCTGGTGATGCAATTTTATCCAGAACCATCGTATCTCTTATCGTATTAGCCCCGGACTGAGAACTCAGCACCAGACACTCGAGCGTATCGATTCCATGCTCGAGAGCTGATTCTATGACCTCCATAGTAAGTTCCTTGTTTCCTTCGACCAGCACCTCTCCGGTATTCAAATCCACAAGGTCGTCTGCTATCACCCGTCCTTCAATGTCTTCCAGATCAATAGGGATCCGGGTGATTCCGGCAGACTCCAGCATTTTGTGAAGCCGCTTTGTATATTTTTCACCCTTTTTGCCTATAACTTCGCCTGTATCCGGATGAACTATGTCGCGTCGTAGTTTTTTGCGGTACAAGTTCTCCAGTTTCGCCTCAATCGTGCAACCGCTTTTATCAATCGATATAGTTTCTACGTCATAAAATTTGTGCAGAACTTCTTTAACTGAATACCCAAGGGCCTTCAAAAGGATAGTCACCGGAAATTTTCTACGCCGGTCAATGCGTACATATAGATGGTCTTTTGGATCAAACTCAAAATCAAGCCAAGAACCCCTCAATGGAATTATTCTCGCCGAATAAAGAAGTTTTCCACTTGAATGAGTCTTCCCTTTGTCATGATCGAAAAAGACCCCGGGAGATCGGTGGAGCTGGCTTACTACGACGCGCTCGGTTCCATTTATTATAAATGTACCACGATCCGTCATCAGGGGGAGCGTGCCGAAATAAATCTCCTGCTCTTTTATATCTCTTATACTTTTGACCCCACTGGCGGAATCGATATCAAACACAACAAGGCGCACCGTCAACTTCAGCGGCACTTCGTAGCTCATTCCCTTGTTCAGGCAGTCCTCTTCATCATACTTGGCTTCCTCGAAAGAATATCTCACAAACTCCAAAGAAGAAGTCCCGGCGAAATCATGAATCGGGAAAACACTCTTAAATGCGCCATGAAGCCCGATGTTTTCCCTCTCGTCCGGAGAGACATCTTTCTGCAGAAAACGCTCATAGGAATGCCTCTGCATTTCGATCAAGTTTGGTATCTCAACGACTTTCTTGATCTTTCCAAAGCTACGCCTTGCTCTCATGACCGTTCCATTATGTCCGAACATGAACTCTCCTCGATCTCCCCTTCACCCTTTCCGCGGTGCTCAAAGCAAATCCCGCGGTTGCATCCTGAAAAACAGGATCCGGGCTTATAACGGCCGGAAAGTATGATCTTTCCGGCCATACTCAACCTACTTGATTTCGACTGAGGCCCCGGCCTCTTCGAGTTCCTTTTTCATATTTTCGGCATCCTCTTTCGATACCCCTTCCTTCACAGTATCGGGGGCGCCATCAACGAGGGCCTTCGCCTCTTTTAGTCCAAGGCCGGTTAAGGCTCGAACAACCTTGATAACCTGTATCTTCTTGTCACCCACAGAGGAAAGAACAACATCGAATTCAGTTTTCTCTGCCTCTTCCTCCTTGGCGGCCTCCCCCGGCGCAGCAGCTGCAAATGCAACGGGTGCAGCCGCAGTAACTCCGAATTTATCCTCAAGCTCCTTAACGAACTCCGAAAGTTCGAGAACCGTCATATTCGAAATAAATTCAACAACATCATCTTTAGAAATATCAGCCATGTCTTACTTTAGACCTCCGTATATTGTAGATCTCCAAAAACCCTGGCCCTTCCGGTCCAGTTCTTCGGGGTGTGTGCTGCTCATGACGCCTTCTGCTGTTCAATGGCCCTGAGCACGTTAATGAATTTCACCGTAACGCCGTTTAGCACCCTCACGAATGACGCGGGAACGGCCTGCATCGCTGACAACGTCTGAGCCAGGAGCACATCCCTGCCAGGCAGTTCAGCAAGCTTTTTGATTCCGTCAGGGCCGCTGGCCTTGCCGGAAATTTGGCCGGACTTTATCTTGAGATGACTGAATTCTTTAGCAAAATCAACCAAAACCTTCGCAGGCGCCACGACATCGTCGGACGCCAGCGTTATACCTGAAGGCCCAGTCATATCCGATTGGATCACCTCACTCGGTGTTTCCCTGCTCGCCAGCTTTAGAAGCCTGTTTTTAACAACCTGGAATTCGGCGCCGGCCTTGCGCAATTCGTTGCGAAGCTTGTTCATCGCATCGACATTCAATCCCTGATAGTCCACCAGGAAGGTCCCGGCCGTATTCTGCAAGCGTGAATGTAGTTCCGCGACGAACTTTTCCTTCTCGGTCTTTTTCATATCCACCTCCTCTCCGTTGACAGTCCACATATCAAAGACAGAGAGGCCAAACATGGTCCGCATTTCATAAGCTTATCCATGATACCAGATCGACACAGTCTCGGTGGGCGATCTTTAAGCTCCGGTTTATGGAGCACCCACTGTCTTTGACAATGTGCGAAAAAAACAAAAGAGGTCGTATAACCCACCACGTATCGTAATTATGCAGTGAATCGATCCTCGACCTCGTACAAAAACCTCCACCCCTATTTATCCTCGGGCTAAAAGGTCCTTCACATATAACGGATCAACCTTGATCCCCGGCCCCATCGTAGAAGACAACGCAATTCCCCTGATATAAGTACCTTTGCTTGAGCTCGGTTTCAGACGCATAATAGTCTCGAAAAAGGCACCTATATTCTCTACAAGCTTTCCCACTCCAAAAGAAACTTTACCCACAGGCACATGTACGATTCCGGCTTTCTCCACCTTAAAGTCGATCTTCCCGGCTTTAATTTCGTTAACGGCCCGCTCCACGTCAAATGTTACGGTTCCGAGTTTCGCATTCGGCATCATGCCTCGAGGTCCAAGAATACGCCCAAGCTTTCCCACCGATCCCATCATGTCCGGGGTTGCCACAGCCTTATCGAACTCCAGCCAGCCCTGCTGCACCTTTTCGACGAGATCATCGGCACCGACGATATCGGCACCGGCATCCTGGGCTTCCTTTTCTTTTTCGCCTTTCGCAAATACTGCCACACGTACGGTTTTGCCAACCCCATTGGGAAGAACAACTGTGCCTCTTACCATCTGGTCGGCATGACGGGGATCGACCCCTAATTTCACCGCTACATCCACCGTCTCATCAAATTTGGCAAAAGCGGAATCGATAGCTGCGCCTACCGCTTCATCGAAACGGTATTTCTTCGACCTATCAATTTTTTTTGCACTGTCTCTATACTTCTTACCAATTCGGGCCATTGCTGAAATTCCTCACAAAAATAAAATTAGCACAAATTAAATATGTTTAATAAATTTATTGAGCTTTATTTGATGCAATTACCAAATAAGTATTTTGTATGAATTACAAAAATTGCTTTAAATTAAAAGCAAAAAAATCACATATAACAAATTTTCACCCTTGAACAACCTTAATTCCCATGCTTCGTGCCGTACCTTCTATTGTTTTCGCGGCACCGGAAATATCATGGGCATTTAAATCAGCCATTTTCAGCCGCGCTATTTCCTCAATTTGTTCGCTTGTAACCTCACCTACCTTGGTTCGGTTTGGTTCGCCCGAGCCCTTGGCGATCTTCGCAGCCTGCTTCAAAAGCACCGATGCCGGTGGTGTCTTGGTTATAAACGAAAAAGATCTGTCGGCGTATATTGTTATAATAACCGGAATCACTGTTCCCTGCTGGTCCTGTGTTCTTGCATTGAAAGCTTTACAGAATTCAGCTATATTGACTCCGTGCTGACCAAGCGCGGGCCCGATAGGTGGCGAAGGGTTAGCCTGCCCTCCCTTCACCTGGAGCTTCACAGATGCCATCACTTTCTTTGCCATTCCAAACCTCTTTAAAGATCCTCAATAGTTTAATAAAATGCTTTTCAATACAGTATAAATTATATTAAATTTCGATAATTAATTGCTCTACATTTTCTGCACTTGGATAAAATCAAGCTCAACAGGAGTAGGCCTACCGAAAACTGTAATTAAAACTCGCAATTTTTCTTTATCAGGTTTAAGTTCTTCTACAATTCCTTGAAAATTACTAAACGGTCCATCCACTACTCGTACTTCGTCGCCGATTTCGAAACGATGTTTCGGCTTGGGACGACTGACCCCCTCCTCCATCTGCTGCATGATACGTTCGGCTTCTTCATCTGGTATCGGTGTCGGTTTGATCTCGCCTCCCACAAAACCTGTCACTTTCGCTGTATTTCTTACGGTATGCCAGGTTTGCTCATCCAATACCATCTGAACCAGAATATAGCCGGGATAGAACTTCCGCGAGGAAGTTTTTTTCTGACCCTTCCTCAATTCTACAACCTGCTCAGTCGGAACCAGGATTCGCCCGAACCATTCCTGCTGACCCAAGGTCCGGACCCTTTCTTCGAGATTTAATTTTACTTTTTTCTCAAATCCCGAATAGGTATGTACGATGTACCATTTCAAATCCAAAACTGCACCCGTCAATACGAATAATATACTCTTGGCGAAAAGGCGAAAAATTATAGCTTAAATGCCAAACTAATTTAGCCAACAATCAATTTTATTATTTTTATAAGGCCAAAATCAATTAAGCCCAAATAAAACGCGACCAATAAAGACAATACAATAACAACAGCAGTCGAGGCCAACAATTCTTTTTTGGTGGGCCATTTAACTTTTTTCAGTTCCGTTTTTGCTTCCCGCACGAACTGAATGGACTTCGAAACAATCCCTGAGCCACCACTGTCCGATCCGCCTTTCTTATCCTGCGGTTTTTTTGTCGAAGTCCGTGAAGCCTTCTGGACAGAGGGTTTAACCACCCCGGCCGCGTCGCGAGAGCCAGAGGAGGCGGGCGTTTCAACAGATTTTTTGCTTTTGCTTGTTTTGCTCTTCTTCTGGGTTTTAGCTTTCATATGCTCCACACAGCCACAGCTGAACCACCATCGTTTGAAATCAAGCTATATCGATACAAAAAATGGCAGGCCAGGAGGGATTCGAACCCCCAACACCCGGATTTGGAGTCCGGTGCTCTAGCCGTTAGAGCTACTGGCCTGCATCTCCTGAAAAACCTCTACTTTGTCTCCCTGTGAAGCGTGTGAACTCTGCAGGAAGGACAATACTTTTTAAAAGCAAGTTTATCCGGCGTTTTGCGTTTATTTTTTGTAGTAGTATAGTTTCTCCGTTTGCACTGTTCACAGGCAAGCGTTACAATGTCACGTATTCCCACAATTTCACCTCTCGTTTCCCGGTCGGGACTCTCTTTCTATTCGATGATCTCGCTTACTACTCCGGCTCCGACCGTCCTGCCGCCCTCACGAATCGCGAAGTTAAGCTCCTTCTCAAGCGCTATCGGCATTATAAGACTGATCTCAAGCGAAACATTGTCCC
>JAWOBE010000121.1:0-3337 GCA_046498185.1 Desulfatiglandaceae bacterium
CTGGAATTATGTCTCGAAGTCTCAACAGTCTATCAGTCATTTTTCCTCTCCATGGCCCGGCATTCTTTAATCACGGGTTTGATAGGGAAAGGAGTGTTGGTTCCCCTTAGACTTCTAGCGTGATTAATGTAGCCGGGCGAGTGTTAACGCTTCCCCGGCTTTTTTTATGCCGGGCGCATGGAGGAAAAAATGACTGACAGACTGTTGAGACTCCGAGACATAATACCTGACAGAGCAAATGGCCGTGAGGGACGCATCCCCGTGTCCGCGTCAACCTGGTGGGCAGGGGTAAAAAGTGGGCGATTTCCTCAGCCTGTACGCCTGGGGCCGAGGACCACCTGCTGGCGGGAAAGTGACATCCTCCGACTACAGGAGCATGGGGTAGAATCGCACGTCTAATGCAAGGCAGGACTCATTCAGAATAACCAAAGCACCGGAAGGCGTAGACCGAGGAGGTGTGAAGATGACAGAACAGTTATGCCCTTTTACTTTGACGAAGCGCCAGTATCGAAGTTGGAAACGTTATGGCAAGCTGCCTGCCTTTTTGCAGGTGGCAGACCGGCAGGTGTCAAGTAGGCCGCTAAACCGGCCGCCACGGGACGGACCAAAGGCAGTAAACTCGGCTGAACAGTTGTGGTCGGACTTCACGTTTTCCGAACTCAGCACTTAGAACAAGCATACTCTAAGAGCAAAGACCCGCAACCCGCAAGGGAAGGCGGGTTTTTTTATGAGGGGGCAATTATGCGAAAACCAACACCGGGGACGGCAATCCGCCGCCATTGTGTGGAATGTGTCGATAGTGTGGCCGAGGTCCGGAATTGCGGCGGGGACCGTATGCTGGGCGGCCAGGGAGACGAAAACGGGGTCTGCTTCTTTTATCCCTATCGCATGGGCCGGGGGCGACCATCAGTCAAGACCATCCGGAAATTTTGCCTCGAATGTATGGGCGGAAATCGAACTCTGGTCGCTGAGTGCAAAAATCGAGAGTGCACCCTGAATCAGTATCGTATGGGACGGAACCCGGCTTACAGCAGAGAACGTGCTGAGAGGCCAGCTTACGGGGCAGTTTTGCGTCAAGAATCACTTTGGGTGACCTGACCTATGGTTACCTATGTATCGAGTGATGTGCGCTCATTGTGAGCGCGCCAGTGCACCCCTGGCCGGTTGTCCTCCCCGTCGGCCTGCCGGGGGTGCACAAAACAAACCGGGGAGAAGAAAATGAGCAGCGAAATAATAGTTGTAGAGCGAGACCTTTTAAAATCCAAGGCGTTCCGCCCGCTATCAGGGACGGCAAAAACAGTGTTGTTCGACTTCTTGATGAAGCGAAAAGTAAAGGGAAAGGGCGCTAAAATTACCATCCTGAACAATGGCGAGTTGCAATATTCATATGCTGACGCAAACAAGAACGGAATCCCACCCACCAGTTTCATGCGGGCGCTGGATCAGGTGATCGCCCATGGTTTTATTGATGTGGCCTGGAGCGGTTCGGGTGGAAAGAAGGGTGATGTCTCACTCTACGCAATCAGCGACCGATGGAGAGCCTTCGGAACTGACCATTTCCAGCCTGCCACCAGGCCGAAAGACAATCGTCAAGGCCGTGGTTTCCAGCCTGGAAATGAGGCGTGGAAGAGGTCGAAAAATTCAACCTTCGCTGCCGAAAACGGCAAACCAACCATTGCCGAAAACGGCAAACCAAAGGGAAAAGTTACGCCTTTGAATCGCCAAAAACGGCAAACCGAAAAAGAGGCAAAAACAGCGGAAACCCTTGTCGATACTAGCTGAGAGGCCAATTTGACCGTTTAGGCCTTTGGTTCGCCAAAAACGGCAATAATCTATAGAAAGCCATATCCCCCTGCATCAGGGACCATGCAACACGATCACAACAAGGTCCTTTTCGAGCTCGAGGTCCGTCAATCGATTGTGGGCCCAATTTGGGCCGTTTTGAGGGGATGGCTACGTTTTTCCCAATGACCGAGGACAAAACAGGATGAACGAATCAGGATGGGGTCGATGGACCCGCCGGCCGGATAACCCATTTTGCAATAAATGTCCAGACCGCTTCGAGTGCGAATATACGATCTCGAACCCCTGCAACAAGCTGAAACGCGAGCTTGACCGGCTGTGGGGTGTTGAAAAAAAAGACCCGAAGCAGGGGCGGTTTTCGTACTATCCGGGATATTGGGATCAGAAAGCTGGCTACTATGACCGCCAGAGCACGACAAGGATCTCGGACCTGGTCAATGCTCTTCCCGAGGACATCGAGCGCCCGGATCTCCGGGCAGAGGAAAATCTCTTCAACTGGCTATCCAATTACAAGCAGTTGAGCGATAAACAGATCTGCGAGTGCCTGGGCATCTCCTACCCGCCCACACCGGCGAAAATTGCCCGCAAAATGCAGGACGGGAACAACGAGACCTGGGATAAAAGAGGCCGCCCGCGGAAGCCCCGTCGTGTGGTCATGGTCAAGGAGCGGGATAAGCCGATTAGAAAAATTGTGACTGAAAAAGGGTACCCGGACTTACCGCGGAAATCTGGCCGCCCTGGAAAATACGAAAAGAAGAGAGACTACTCATTTTATGGTAAGCATAAGAAAAGCCTGGGGATTTCGGATTAATTCGAAAAAAATATACCGCTTTTCCGTAAGGGTAAAGGGGGAAAAAATCAGGGGGGACTAATAAAAGGGCCTCCATTTTGTGTGTATATAGATAGAGGCCTTTGAAAAGGAGTCATCATGCTGGTTGATCAATTCATAAATGCCTACGAGCAGGAGTATGGCCTCACCCGCGGCGAGGTGGTGGAATCCATCCTCACCGACTGGTGCGCTCGTTGTGCGGCTGAAGTGCGGGCTTTCGGTAGGACCGTTTCAACATCGGTAAGCCCCTTTCTCTGGTACGATGACGGAGAGCTCCTAGCCGGCGATGAGCTGTTTACGTTTCTGAGTACCAAATACAGCGAGGAACTGGCCGAGTAGAAAACTGCATACAAGGTTTCACAGACCCGCCGCCCTACCAGGGGCCGCGGGTTTTTTTATGCCCATTTTTTACACCATGAACCTTTACAAAATATGAATTCTATACGAAGGGAGGATATAGAAAGATGGAAAGAGCGCGAAATCGCTACGTTAAAGTTACAGACAGTGCATGAAGAAAACTCAAAATATATACAATAAATCAAGATTTGTTTTTAGAAAAGGCTATTGAAGTACTACTGAATGAATTTATACGAATTCAAAGGGTGAACGCTAATGAGCGAAACAGCTGAGATTATGGGACCTTTTAAACATTAACGGGAAGCATACGGGGGACGTGTAGATGCTTTCCTAGGTGGTGTTTTTCAG
>JAWOBE010000217.1:0-10734 GCA_046498185.1 Desulfatiglandaceae bacterium
TACAGAAAAAACACAAAGTGCTATTGGTGGCCGAAGTCGGCGATCAGCGTGAAGGTATACCGGTTGATGAAATCCACGATGTTGGGAAGCAAATAAAGGAACGCTACTCCTCAAATCTTGCACTGGCCGGCATTGCAGCGAACTTTGCCTGTTTAAGCGATCGTCTACCAGGTAAAAAAACTTTTGATGAACTGGCTTCATGCATGAATTCGATGGCGGAGTGTTTCAGCGGGGACGATCCAATTCTTTCAGTCGGAGGATCAGATGTTCTCGAGTGGGTGGAGAACGGTAACACCCTGCCACCGGAGGTAACCGAAATCCGCTGCGGTACAGCAATTCTTTTGGGCACTTATCCGTTCCACGACATGCCGGTTGCCGGTGCCAACACCGATGCGATAATTCTTGAAGGCGAAGTGCTCGAATGCAGACAAAAATATGACCGCCTCAGAGCGGTTGTGGATTTCGGAACGCTGGATACGAGCCCTGAGGATGTGAGAACACCTTTTGGGGGGATAATATTCAAGGGAGCTTCATCCGGGTATACCGTTTTTGATGTAACCGATTGCCCGGAGCGCCTTTCAACAGGCAGGCATATTTCCTTTCTTCTCAACTATCGGAGCCTCGGCAGGGCCTTCCTTTCTCCGAAGCTCTCAATGAAAATTTGCAAATCATGAACGTTGAGTCTTGTTATGCTGGAGCGTTATTTTAAAGATCCGCCGTCTGGTACGCATATTGAGACATTGAATCATACGCAAATGGACGCAATTCTTGAGTTGCAACAAAAAGTCGCCGCCTCTATCCCGGAGGAACTTTTTGAATGCGACGATGCCTCATTTTATTTCGAATTATTTAAAGGAAAAGGAAGGGTCCTTGGACTTTTCGATCAAAAGGAACTGCTTGCCTGCTCGGTGATTTCATTCCCAGAAAGTCGTTCTTCCGATAACCTCGGACGGCACATCCATTTGGGAAAAAAGCAACTCGAACTGGTGGTAAATCTGGAAGCAGCATATGTTCATCCTTCTTGCCAGGCACAGGGCATAGCCAGGGTTCTTTCAACAGCGCAGCTTGAATTTGCAACCCGAGTAGGTAAACGACATGCACTGAGTACCGCCTCTCCAGCCAATCTTTACAGCCTCAAAAATCTTTTTTCCCTTGGATTTGATATAAGAAAGATCTGTAAAAAATATGGCAATAAAATCCGATGCATTATGTATAGGGATCTTCTCGAATTAAATGCTAAAAATTATTCCAATGGTAGTTCTAAAGGGCAATGGATTCCTTTTGCCGATCTCGCTGATCAGAGAGATCTTCTAAACGAAGGTTATCGAGGGGTGAGGGTCAAGGGCACATTAAAAAATTTTTTAATATATTATCATAAGGAGGAATGAATTATGGCATGGCCATACAGGTATGAAACAGGTGTAACGCATTATGACAAGGCCAAGGCGTTTGCAGGCTATACGTTGATTAGCCCTTTTCCCGGTCGATCTGCATCCAACCCTGGTGAGGTTCCTGGCAAAGTTTATTTGATGGACATGACAGGTACTGTCGTGCATAGCTGGACCACTCCGTATCCGGTTTGGTATGCCAGGCTTATGCCGGACGGAAACCTGGTGGCGGTTATGCGGCGCTCCACGCCCGAAATCCCGGACAGACCAGGCTATGATGCCTATCACATGGGAGGAGCCCACGGGCAGTTGATGGACTTCGACTGGAATGGCAACATTGTATTCGAGCATTTCGACCCTGCGATGCACCATGACTTCCGGAGGCTTCCAAACGGTAACTACATTTATGTGGGCTGGGAGAAGGTACCACCAAACCTGGCCAAAAAAATAAGGGGCGGTCAGAAAGGTACAGAACACAAAGATGGCACGATATTCTGCGATTTCTTCCGCGAGATCAATCCATCCAAACAAACCGTATGGGAATGGAGCGGCATTGAGCATTTCGATCCGGATATAGAAATTATAGGTGCAATCCACCCCAGGGAGGAATGGACCCATGTAAACGACGTGGACATCATGGCGAACGGAAACCTGCTCTCCGACAGCCGGCACACGGACGGGGCTTTCATCATTGAACGCTCTTCGGGTGAGATCATCTGGCGATGGGGGAATGTAGCCTACCTGGATTCGGATACAGGGCTCATCGAGCACCGTGATGTCAGGAACCCGGACAATATGGGGGGCCCACACGACGGCCATGAGATCGCGCCGGGCCTACCGGGTGAGGGAAACATGCTGATATACGACAACGGCATGTACAACTTCATGTCCAGGGCGCTTGAGGTGAACATCAAAACCAACGAAGTCGTCTGGCAGAGCGAGGACGCCTTCGGCATTGAAGGCTACGTGCGGGGCAGAGTGCATTTCTCGCCGTTCATCAGCGGGGCGGATCGCATGCCCAACGGCAACACGGTGATCACCTGCGGCGGAAACGGCGTCATTTTCGAAGTGACAAACGAGCGGGAAACGGTATGGCACTATACAAGGCCGTACCCGAACATGCGCACCGAGGTCCGATGGGGGATATTCCGAGCACACCGCTATGCGCCGGACTACTGCCCGCAATTTCAGGAGCTGCCTCCAGCCGAAGGATTACTCGTTTAACAAACTGGAGAAGAAAGCCTGTCTCCGAAGGGAGGCAGGCTTTCAAAAAAATCAAACACAACGCCTAGAAATTACCAACCTCGCTCACCGCAGTTTCGATGTAAATCTGCGCAACTCCAGTTCAAGCTCCATTGCCTTGGTCGGTTCTTCCTCAAGAAGGTTTTTCTTTTCCCCCGGATCCT
Organism: Desulfatiglandaceae bacterium; assembly: GCA_046498185.1. Lineage (GTDB taxonomy): Bacteria > Desulfobacterota > DSM-4660 > Desulfatiglandales > Desulfatiglandaceae > CAYXDR01. The sequence continues at coordinate 2,795 of JAWOBE010000217.1, forward strand.
GTTTAAGATTGTACAATTCGTTTTCTCTGCCTTTGTCCAGGTTCATGTGGAAACACCACTCTTTATCGTTGATCCGCCATGAACGCTTAAAATAACCCATATAGGCATAGTCTCTTATGGATTCCTGCTCACCTGCCATCATCGGCAACAGGCTCTGCCCATGAATTCTCGGCGGCATGCGTACCTTGAGAAAATCAAGGATCGTCGGGAACACTTCGGTGGTTTCCACCAGCGCATCGAACCGCCTGCCGGCTCCGATTCCTTCCGGATGCTTTATTATTAGTGGGATATGAACCAGCTCCTCGTAAAGGTAGGGTTCGGCTTTCTTTATTATCCCGTGCTCGGAAAAAGGCTCCCCATGATCGGTTGTGTATATGATCATGGTATTGTCATACATCCCCATATCCTTGAGGGTATCCAGAAGCTTACCTACCCAGGCATCACACAAACTCACCTTTCCCGCATACAGCTTTGCGATATGGTTCAACTCATCGGGTGTAAGATATCCTTCTGTACGTCCAGGTATGGGATGAATAATGTCTTTACCGGTATACTCGGGATCGGTATACATTCGGTTGTAAGGCGCCGGGGGATCCCAGGGTTCGTGCGGATCGAAGCAATCCAGCCAGAGAAACAGGTTGTCTTTCACCGGTTGCCCGTCCAACCAATTTATACCCTCCTTCACGCATCGAGCCACAAAGGTGTCCTCTTCACCCTTCCACCAGTGAATGTTCCGGAGGTACTGAGCCAGCTGGGCCTTGACAGCCTTGTCCTTGCCGTCTCCTTTATAATATTTCTCCAACTCTGCATCCACATTGATACTCTGGTCCGTTATCCACGGATCCCCTTCATGGCCTCGGATGAAGTTCACATAATCGAAACCGCGTTCGAAAGCCATCGAGGGTTTATGCAGGTGGTATACATCAGTAACAAGCGCGGAAGTATAACCCTGATTCCAGAGCACTTCCGCCAGCAATATATCCGTGGGCTCCAGCCTCTGCCACCCGCGGAAAGGAAACGTATACCGGCCGGTGAAAAAGGTGGTCCTGGTGGGAACCGTAGGTAGGCCTTCGGAATAAAAATTTTCAAACAAAGCGCTTTCTGAGGCTAATTTATCGATATTCGGCGTTTTAATCCAGTCATTTCCGTAACAGCCTAAATAATCCCAACGCAAGCTGTCATTTACGATTACCACGACGTTCATAGATATCCTCCTTGTCAGCGCCCGAGGTCATCGATTGATGACAGGCAGATTGCTCAACACGCTCGGCGCCATTTCCATCATTTCTTCCATCAACCGGCTCACAAGCTTCTTATCGAAACCTTCGCCGGGGGTCTCCACTGAATTGAGAACCTGATAAAGGTAGGCGGCTTCCGGTTCGTTGAAATGAAATACGAATTCAGACCCGGTGTCTTCCCACTTCATCGTACTTTCTTCGATTTCCTCGAGTTCTCCTTCCACTGAAGGGCCTACGATGTATACCATCTGTGATTTCAGGTCTTCGACGAAATCCTCTTCATAAAAGCCTTCACCTGTCGACACATAACGAAACACCCTGTACATGTCGGCCAATTCCGAGTCATCAAACTCCGCCACAAATTCGCGAAGAGAGATACCACATGCTGCAGCTTCTTTAACTTCCATCGGATAAAACCTCCTTTCTTCCAAAACAGGCGCATTTCTAAGGCAACCTGAAAATCGAACAAAACAAATACATTAATCATTTAAGATGCAAATCAAACCAACAAAATCAGTTAAATCTACTTCTTGCAAAAATCTTTCAAAACTAAGGAGTCCCATCTCGGAATTCCTGTTACCGATTATCTTCTTCGACGGCCATTAACAGCTGTTCATATAGATCAGGAACGCTGTAAAGAATTCGATTCCACGAAGGTAACATTGCGTTGTCCAGACTTTCTCTGCACTGCTCCCATCCCGTGGCAATAAAGTTCCGGAAGTACCTGGCCGAGAGCTCCTCTTCATGACGATCGTAACGCAGCGCATTGATGTCAGCGTCATCGCTATAAATTTTTATAAATCTTTTTGCATTTTCATAATAAGAATGACAAATCATATCAACAAATGGATTATCTATTGGAACACCATGAGAGCGCATATAATTAAAATAGAATTTACTTATATCCACAACCATTTTATGGAGACCTTTCTCCGGATCTTCGGGGGAAAGGTTCTGATGCTTATGGTCATAATTATCCGCAAGGGCTACCTGAGAGATTTTCCTAAGATTGGTGCGTTTGTAGACTTCTGACAGGGTAGCCACTTCCAATCCCCAGTCATAGGCAAAATCCAGGGACCGTGCGAGTCGGGACGTGAAACTGAACTCTCCTGCAAGTGGATATTTGAACGCGCCATGGTAATTGAAAAATCGTTCCAGATCGGAAAAACCCGAATTTCCCATTATCCTGGCCATGGCATCGCAGAAAGGGGATACGAAAAGCCGGGTCACCCTGCCTTTGAGTGCCCGTTCGGTGGTTGATACCCGGGGGTAATAGCCCTTACAGAATTGAAAATCACTGTTCGCGTTCGCAACAGGTTCAATAATCCGCGCCAGCATTACCCTGCTGTATGTCAGAATGTCGCAGTCGTGGAGTGCTATCACACGGCATTCGCCACGAGCAAAAATATAGCCCAGGGAAATCCAGACGGACTGACCCTTTCCTCTTTCACCGATGCGTATGTTTCGGCTGGACATCTCCTCGAAAACCCGCCGAACCCTGGGGCCGTCCACCCAAACGACAGTGACCTTGCAGCCGTTGACCTCAAGACGTCTAAAATAATCCCTGGCCTCGTGAAAAATAGATTCGTCGGGGGTTCCGCCGAATGCAACGACCACGCTGTGGATATACTTTACCCGAGAAATTTCATCCATTATCCGCCCGAGCACATCGGGCTGTTTTAATTCGGTGTAAAGGCATGGCAGCAGAAGTGCTATTTTTACGTCCCTTGAATATGCCTCAAGCTTTTGGTCTATATATCGTAGATACTCCTCACCGTCACATAGAGCATGAAGCCCATGGAGAGTGGCAATGGTGCCTTCCTGATGAAAATCGACCATTGATATCCTCTAACTACCAACGAAACGTTACGCCATTTAAGCTGATAAAAACCAACGTCCAGGCTCACGGAACTAATCTAAACAAAAATTAAACCACCAAACATTGATGAAATCAAAAAAAATCAAAACAAGCAATCAATCTTTTCTCCTTTAGTATTACATAGAATATTGCTTTGCGGTCAGATCATCCTTTTTAAAATACTTATCCAGAATCGGCATGGCTTCGATCACGGAAGGCGTATTGTCCGACTTACCGGTTGCCACATATTCAGCGAGAGTCAAAATCCCGTTTTCATTTGGTGCATATATGATGATAAAGGGGGTCACTCCCGCAGCATTTTTCCTGAATTCGTTTGGATCGCCTCCTCCCATGTCTGCGAAAACCCGATCGTAAAAGCTGAATTGCGGGGAACTAAGGTTTACGAGAACCGCTTTAATATGAGGATAGTATTTGGCTAAATCTCTGAATTCGTTGAGCTCACGTCGGCAGCGCCTACATACCAATGTGGCGGTCAACAAAACGAGACCGTCCTCCTCTACCGGGGTCTGTGGAAGAAATTTATGGAAATTTTCATCTCTCATTATGAAGAAATTTCCATATTTTTTCCCAATCTTATAACTCTCTGTTTCGAGTCCGAATCTTTCATAGAATCGGCGGGAAAGGGTATCGGATACTTCCAGTGCTTCCGCAACTGTAGCCGCCCTCTTAGAGGCGAAAAGCTTAAGCTCGGACCCGAATGATATCCGTTCCACATCTCCTTCCGCCATAGCGGATCTCCGAATTTCCCGCTCTTCGAATGTCAAGACTTTCCCGTCAAGAGTTTCGACGCGGGTTTCAAACCCTTTTTTGGGTAGCACCTTGTTGTGGAGCATTACCAGCTGCAGCAGGCTGTGTGAATCATCTGTGAAAACCCAGATACCTTCGGCCTTGCCGTTTTTCCTGGCTCCGAAATGGATTTCTATTTCGCCGTTATCAAGCGGATACAAGGTTATCGGATTGACATATTCCTCGATGCTTCCGATGGCACGAAATTCGATTCCTTTGAAAAATCCACCCTTCGGATCCTCCTCACCCTGTTCGTTGCATCGGACCGCGCCCGCAAGCCCGGTATAAAGCAAGCCACTGTTAAACTGGCTGTACAACGTTAAATCGGACCTACGCTGGCTCTCTACTGCTTCTTTTCTAAGCTCGGCATAATGAGTTTTTGCCGCTTCATAAAGTTCGGCCGTAATGGAATCGAAGGGCTTCAATGCCTGCCATTCAGGATCATCGTATTTGCCGCCTTTGTCCCAGAACAGCATATTTTCTATTTCTTCATCCGTTCCGATCCATGATTCTATTTTTTTTGTGTTTTCAACCGTTACGTGCTGCGCAAGGCTTCGACGTTCAGCAGGTGAGAGTTTATACATCAGCTCCTGGTGCTGGGGCGTAATAACCTCCACAAGAGCCTTTTCATGATCCGTTAATTCATTCATCGGGATCCTCCTTACATATTTTAGTCATTTTCGATCATCGGTGGAAATATACCGTCGCATGACATTCAAAAGTACATTCCGGCTTTTTGAGTTCTGATATCTATAATCTATAATATTGAGATCGATGTAATTCGTCAAATCAATTGTTTTTACATTACCATCGAAATAATCGATTGCCAATCAGGCGTCACGAAGAAGAAGTCGATGAGAGAAATTTCAGCCTTTCAAGGAACGCCTTTGCACAGGGAGGCAAATATTTTCGTTTCCGGAGCACAACACCGTATTCGCGGATGGGGAAAAAATCGCCGAGACCGTAAACTTCAATTTTGTGCTCATTTCCTTCATTTACTGCATAATCATCAAGGATAGCAACCCCGGCACCCATCGCCACAAATTTCTTGACTGTTTCGTAATTGTTCAGGGTGAAGGTTTCATTCAACACCAGCCCCCGCTCGGCGAATTTACCCGCCACCAACGGAGTTATTGTGCTCGAACGCGGGAAACTTATAAACGGGGCCTTTGCGATTTCCTCGAGTGAAGGTGATGAAGATTGAAAAAAATCATTCCCCTTTGGAGCGATAAGCATTAATTTGGTTTCGAATAATTTCCAGTAGGTTAAAGTCTGAGGCACTGAATTGATGGAGGCGATGCCGAAATCCACTTCTGCGGCTTCCACATTTTTCACGATCATATCAACGCCTCCGCCTTCGATATGAAAGTTGACGCTGGGATGGTCAATCTTGAATGTGCTTATTGGGGCCGGCAAAAAATAATGAACCACCGCATGCGTTGTGCAGATTGAAATAGTTCCCTCCTTTTCGAGCCGATCGGCCCTTACCTCCTCTTTCATTTCCATGACGATTTCGAAAAGAGAGATGGTTTTGTCGAGCAGATTTCTTCCCTCCACCGTTAACTCCATCCGCCCACCGGATCGGTCGAACAGCGCGACGCCCAATTCATTCTCCAGACATTTTATCTGGTGGCTTATGGTGGGCTGGTTCCGTCCCATTTCCTTCGCTGCCAAGGTGACGCTGCCTCTCTTGGCGACAAAGAAAAAACCTCGCAGCCACTGAAAAAAATCCCCTCCCATCTCACCAATCATATCTCATCCTCTCATTATGCAAATTCAAAACTATTTATCTAAACGATACCTTAGATGCATAATCTTTACCAGCGGAATTCCAGGAATCTGCCTTAGCGACCGGCATTGATTGACAATTCCGGTCCAATTCACTAATTTCTTCATCCTGCAGCTTTATGCTTGATCTCATGGGAAGGTACTATATGGAATTCGCCAACCTGCACATCCATTCTATTTTTTCCGACGGGCAACTGAACACTCGCCTGCTGGCCGAAAAAATTTATTCAGAGCCGGATCTGGTTTCGTTCGCCCTGACCGACCACGATAGTCTTTCCGGCATCGAGCCTATGTTCAGAGCAAAACGGCACATGGAAAAAGTGGAAGCCTTTCCGATCAAACAATTTATTCCCGGGGTTGAACTCAGCCTTGTAGAACCGCAATCATCCATGACCGTCCATCTCCTGGGGTATTTTCCGTGGATAACGGATGAAAACCAAAGAGACTCCCTCTCCGAAATAAACAAGTTTCTTGGGCGATACTGCACGGAGCGCACTCAGAGGCGCGGCAATCGGGATTTGGATGAAAGGATTCGCTGTGCCTGGAATATGAATCTGGACGGGATCGCCAATCGCTATCGATCAGCCGATGAAATCATCCGGATTATCCATCGCGTCGCCGGGAAAAAAGCAGCGCGAGTTTTCCGTGCTGAAGGAAAAACCCGAGATGTAATCCATCACCCTATTCCAATGACTTATCAAGCTCTAATCGATCACTGGAAAGAACTGGCACCGGAATCGACCACGGCTCACATAACAAACTATATTCTTCGCAGAGACCGCAAAAGGATTGAAGAGCTCGAATCCCTTTATCTCGCTTCGGGCATCGCACCCCGTCAGGCACATCGGCTGGCCTCGGAGCGTCAAGGCGTTCTCAACCGCTGCCTTCCTCCGCCTTCAGGGGACATGCCTATCCTCGAGGGATTCACTGCATTAAAAAAGGCTGGAGCCGTGACCGTTCTGGCGCATCCTGCAGTGGAACATTTCCGTTTCGACTATGACACCGTCGACGATCTCGTGGTTAAGCCCCTTGCCGAAGCCGGGCTCGACGGAATCGAGGTGTTTTACCCTTACGATGAAAAATACCGCCGGGAAGCGACAGACCACTACCTGGAAATCACCAAGCGTAGGCGCCTGCTCGTTTCCGGCGGTACAGACTACCACGGAGATGGAAGAAGCACGCTGAGGGATGTAGAGCTCAGTATGCGCTTCGCCCACTTGCTTTTTAAGCAAGCCTAACACCTCAACTTTACATCGTAAGCCCCTTTTACCCCCCTCCTGCCTTATCCCCCCAGTCCAGCCGCCGGTGGGAGATTAGTAAACTGAAAGCAATAATCGGGTGCATAACGATGGGCCCGAAATATCCCCCAGCGAACTTCGGATTCCCTGTTCCGGGTGGGCCGAACCCACTGCCAGACAAGTTCTTTTTCCGGCGTAACCTCAAACTCCCGTTTCGGATTTATAGGCCATAAAAGCCCCATTTTCGGCTGATTTTTCGGTCCCGACCACGTATTTTCAACTACTTACCGCTTCCTGCTTTGTTCTCAGCGCCAAAAACATGTAGGCACACGTTTGCGCACTTTTTTGTTGACTCACATTGTAATATTTGATACATCCAGTAAGCATGTACCTGCGCACTACAAAACGATCCAACAAGGACGGTTCCACCGTCACCTATTACCAGCTCGCTCATAACGAGCGGGACCCCGTCACCCGAAAACCCGTCGCCAAAATCATCCATAATTTCGGCCGGGCAGATGAGCTGGACCGCGATAGCCTGGTCCGTCTCTGCCGTTCCATTGCCCGTGTCTGCGGCCTCGAAGTCATTGACCCCGTAGCTGAGAGCCAGATATTTTCGAGTACCCCGGCGGGCCTCCCCTTCGATTTCAAGCTCCACCGAACATTCGATTATGGCGTCCCGCTGATGGCCGAGACTTTCTGGGAACGACTCGGGATCGGAAAACTGCTCAGATCTCTCTCGAAGAAGGAATCTATCCGCGCCCCCTACGAGCGAGCCCTGCTTGCGATGGTGGCAAACAGGCTCTGTGAGCCCGAAAGCAAGCTCGGGGTATGGGACAGGTGGCTTAGCACGGTCTATATGCCATCGTGCAGGGAGCTTAAGCGTGACCAGATGTATGAGGCGATGGATTTCCTTTACGATCATGCAGCCGAGGTTGAAGAGCATGTCTTCTTCGAGACCGCGAACCTCTTTAACCTGAAGGTCGACCTCATCTTCTACGACACCACCAC